>JAJRSP010000108.1 GCA_024278775.1 Planctomycetota bacterium | reverse complement strand
CAACGGTAACGGAATCCCCGATTCCTGTGAGTGTGATGTGGACCCTGTCGTGGCGGATGCTTCGACGGTCCTCAAAAGTCGGTATCTCTCGTTCGCGCCGGGAAACGCCGGCCGGCGCGTGGCGTTTAAGGTGACGCTGGCGGCGAGCGATCTTTTTCCCGGTTTGGTTGGTACCTCCTGGTGGGTTGGCCCGCCCGGTGAACATGTGGAGTCGCTGGATGCCGGGACCACGTTTACAGCGGCCGGGCTTAGGTGTACCCAGGTGTTTCACGACTGGACTACCGTCGGGTTGCTGCATGTGTTTGGTGACGCGGTGATTCCGGAGTCACGGTACGAGGTTCGCGTGATTCGAGAGGCCTGTACGCGTGTTGACCCGTCGCCGTTCTCGAGTCCGCTGGAAGTCACGACAACGCGACTGGGTGACCTGGTGACGCCGTTTACGGTCACGGAACCCATCCAACCCGATTTTCGTGACATCCGTGCGATGGTCTCGAAGTTTTTAGACGATTCGGGTGCGGTTGATGTGGCGTTCGCCGATATCGCTGATTCGGTTCCGGACCAGTCGGTGGACTTTCGAGATATCAACGTAGAGGTTACTTCGTTTCTTGGTGACCATTACCCCTACGGTCCCCCCACGGTTTGTGGGGCGGAAAGATGACCACACGCCGCCGCGGTGGGCTGGTGGGCTACGGGCGTACTTCGTAGAGTCGTTTTGCCGTCTCGGTTTGTTTTGTGTCATCTAGTGGCATCCGTCTGATAGAGCCGGAGGCCTCCAACGCGTTGAACAGGTGGTCGGTCATCTCCGATGGGAACCCATACGCCGACGATCGAAGACGGTGGATTTCGCTCCAGTCCACGAGCAGATGGGAATAGCCCCGATCATGTAACCACGCCGCCACGGACATCGGTTGTGGGTCTTTTTTGACGGCTTCGACAAACGGATTTCTGTTGAACACGACGCAGTAGTCGATCCGTCGATCGTAATAAAAACCCTTGGCGTCTCCGAGCACCAGGACGTACGCATCGTCGGGCAGGGCGTCGTTGATTGTAGCCAGATACTCATACCCCGGTAGTTTCCCCTCGTAGATCAACGAGGCCGGTGCGATCGCTCCGGGCATCGCTTCGGTATGGTAGAGGTTACGCATCGCCGCGAAGTTGACGCCGACACCGGCGAGGATAAGCCCCGTTAACGCGACCGTTTTTGTCGACGAAGTGGCGGCCAGAACGCACCGACCGGTCAGGAGTGCGAGCGGGATCAGCATCACGACCGCGAAACGGGCGTAAAGGTGCGTAGCAAAGAGCCAGACGAAAACCTGGACGCCAAGCACCAGCACGAGAACGCACGTCCGCCGCTCTTTTCGTCCGGTGAACAAGCCGACCGCTGCAAGAACAAACAGGAGTGGGCCAAACCGACCGTACCTGTCATGCAAGATGCGATTCCAGATATTCCCGATAAGGTAGGAAAAACGCGATACATAATGGTCATCTTCGCCGGGTAGTTCGTGGCCCGCTTGCCGTTCTGAGTCGGCGCTGTGGCACCGGTCCCAATGCGCAGATTCTTCGAGCCCCCATCCCTTCGGCGTAGCATGAAAGATGCTGTTGGCCAGCGGAAACACCGGGTTCCCCGTCATGGCAAGGTTTTTGACGGCCCACGGTGAGAAGGCGACGATCGCCGCTATGCCGGCCATGGCCACGTATCGAATGCGTTTCATGAGATGGTCCCGCGCAAACAGGCCGGTCAGTGCGAGGGGTAGCGCGATCATCGGGACGGCCGTGTACTTGCAGCCGCACGCGAAGCCGGCGCACAAACCGGCCACGACAAACCAGCGTCCGCAACGTCGGCTTGGGGATGGTTCGTTCTCGTTGGTCGGCTTATCGTCCGTCGGTCGGAGTGCGCGCAGAGCGGCGGCCATCGCGACGGTGCCGAAGAACAGCAACCCATTTTCGACATAGGCCAGACCGGATAGGTACACGAGCCAGCCCGCAGACCCCATCGCCACTGCGGCGATGATGCCGCCTCGCCGTGACCACTCCCGCCCGCCGACGTACGCGGCGCATACGGTCAGCACAGCTAACGACAGGTGAATCATGTGGGCGGTCGTGCCTGCTTCCATCTCCTCGCCCGTCAGGACCATCCCGAGCAGATAGAGCATTTCGACGTTGGCCGGAAAGTTTCCGTAGACGT
Source organism: Planctomycetota bacterium (assembly GCA_024278775.1). Next base: position 9,778 of record JAJRSP010000108.1, on the reverse strand, counting down.
TATGAGGCGTGTAGCTGATCCGTCCGGCGGCGTGATATTCCTTCGGGAGTTGCAGGTGATATTCGAGGGCGTCGTAGCCCCAACCCTCCTCCGTCCAGAGAAACCCCGGCGCGTGAACGGCGGTCAGGATGCCCAGTACCAGCAGCGGTGCAAGCGCGAGCCAAAGCCAGTGAAGGGCATCGTGACGGCCCCACGGAATCGCTTGACCCCTCTTCGCCGCGAGCCGCGAGCCCGCCTTGACGACACCGGCCAGACACATTGCGCTGAGGATGCCGATCCAGAGCCATCGAGACAGAACCCCCACGCAGCCCAGCACCAGCACACTCACACAGAGTACCCCGATACCTAGCGCCGCGCCGAGAAGGAGCCGCCATCTCACGGGTAGATCGCCAAGTCGCAGTCGTGGGACGAGCCAGAGTCCCGCAAGCGTCGCGGGGAGTAGGATGGCGGCGGCGATGAATCCGTCAAACACGAGGGTGGCCAGCGCATACAGGGAACAGGATGCCACGCCACCCAACGTGACCGAGAGGAACACCATCGCTAGTGCGCGCGTGGCATACGTTCGGGGAGGGGGATCGGGGGCTTTCCCGATTAGGGCGGTAGTGTGAGGGCTAGCGATCATCGCCAAAGAGTACCCGGCGGGTTTTTATCAGCGCGAGAAGCGCATGTTGACAATGGTCGATGCGCAACAGGTTGAGCGAGGGAGAGGTGCGAATCGCCCCGACGGTATCTTTCAGGCTTCGGACGAAGTACGCCTCCTCCTTGCGAAACTGAAGCTGAAGCACGAACCGCGCCGCGCCGCGCACCAGTTTTTCGTATCGCTTCGCTCTCGACGTGTCGCCCGTCTCACGCGCTAATGCGAGCGCATCCGCGAAGCCCTCCAAGTAAGAGGCGGTGCTCACGCCGGCCCGTCCCGGCTGATAGCTCGCAATGCCGCCCCAGAGATCGGGCCATTCGCAGTTGGACTGCGTGAGCTGCTTGTCCGCGAGCCAGTCGGTCAACTCGAACACATAATCCACATACTCCCGCCTCTTGCTGTGTCGGGCGATTTTGGTGTAGGCCTGTACCTGCCACGGTACAAACGCGGGGGAGGGGCGGTTTCGGAAGTAGTCACGGTAAAACCGGATCGCCGAGTCCAGAGAATCCAGCACCTCGGCCGACGGCTCATGTTCGTAGTGGCTGGCCATGGCAAGCAGCGCCTCTCCCGGAAAATAATCTTGAGCGCCGATCTCTCTGGCCGGTGGAAACGCGGTGAGGAACATCCCCGAAGGACGTTGTAATATCAGCATCCCGGCGATAAGTGAGCGGCGTGTGTCGGCGTATGGTTCGGCGTGAGGATGCTCGGCTATCGCCAGACATAATAACGCCGTGACGCCGAGTTTGTTCCGTTTGTCGCCCGTCGCGATGTAGGCCGCGTCCGGACGACCGGGTACCGTGCGAAGTCCCCGTAGATGAAATTTGATACCGGCGTTAGCGGCCGACAACGCCGCTTCGCGCTGCGAGGTTCGAGCATACTTCGACATGGCCATCGTCGCCCCGACCTGACGCACCAGGTTTTCTTCGTCGACGTACCGGTTCCATGCCGGTTCGTATTGATAGGTGAACAAACCGGAGGGTTGCTGGCGGTAGATCATATAGTCACCCAGGGTTTCTATGGCGCGGTCCAGTCCGGCCGCAGAAACCGACTCCGGAGGTACCAGCGTCATGCCGCGATGCAACGATACCACTGACGCGCCGGGTTTGGCCTGATACCAGTGTGCCGTTCGAAAACGCATCAGCCGGGTCTTGGTGATATCGGCGGCGAGGCTGTGCGTTTTTTGAGCGATGGATTTCAAGGCGTCGGCCAGCACCATATCGGAGGTAATCAACTCGGTCGGCGTGAACCGCTTGTGAACCGTCGGACCTTGCAGGACGATCCCATGCACTCCCGGCTCGATGAACGGATCGAGCGCACGCGGCTTGGTCCAATCGACCTGGGCGGGGACTGGTTCCGGCGGCCCGACGACTTCCACTTCGATGAGCAGCGCGTCGAGCAAGTCTGCGGGGTGGTCGTAACGCTTGATCCAGATTTGAGCGGTGGTCAATGCGGCGTCGCGCGTGGCCTGCGTGATCTCGTCCAGTCCGGCAGATGCCGACGCCAGAAGATAACCTGCGTGTCTGAGTCGGACGATTACCTCGGCCCGCGCTTCTGCGAGTGCGTGTGGCACGAAGGAGGGCTGGTACGTGGGGAGACCGCGCACCGCGTCAGTGATTGTGCGGCGGGCTGTTCGTGCAAGATACGCCCGCTGCGCCGCGTCCAATGACACGACGTGACCCGGTTGAACCGGCGTCGTGGCTGCGCCGACCCCTGGGGCGAGCGCGAGCAGCAAGGCTACGGGGTGATGGGCGAAAGTCGGCACTAGTTTGTGGTGTCTCACGCCGATCAGTATAGTGTCGCCATCGGCGCGGCTCAAATGAGGCTGACTCGGAGTGGTGAATGACCAAGGGCGAGAAAGATTTTTCCAATGCCATTGTCACGGCCGGTATCGCCGTGGCACAGGATGTATCCGCCCACGCGGTGTTTGTCCATGCGGCGGCCGTGGAGGATCTCAAGAACCTCCACAAAGACATCAATGCCCCGACGAAGCTGATTGCGATATGCCGGGATGAGCACGATCAGCAACTGGCGGAGGAAGCCGGCGTGTTTTCGCTGACCGTCCCTTCTTTTGACCTGACGCGGATGGGGCAGATCAAGATGGCCACGCTCATCGCGTTTTCTCAAGGGTTGCTGAAACCGGGAGAGGCGTTTGTGTTTCTTTCCGGGGCGGCCGGTCGTGACCTGGATACGGTCGTGACCATGCGCGTGGGAGAGGAGTACGAGCTGTTTCAGTCGGTCGGTCAACCAAGACTGACGGAGCACATCCGGCGACCCGTGTTTGAGCGATTGCTTCGGATTGCCATGGAACTGGCCCACGAAGGTCGTGAGGGGAAGCCGGTCGGAGCGATTTTTGTCGTGGGGGACCATCGCGAGGTCTTGAAGTTTTCAACGGAGGGGCGGATCAATCCATTCAAAGGGTACACGGAAAAGCAGCGCAACATTCTCGATGAAACGATCGGCGACACGGTGAAGGAAGTGGCCAAAATGGACGGCGCGTTCATCCTCAAGGGGACCGGCGTCATCGTTTCCGCTTGTGCGATACTCAAGCCGGTGCTCGCGGGGGCGGCCATGCCCCAGGGGCTCGGGGCGCGTCATGCCTCCGCGGCAGCCATTACGGCCAACACCAAGAGTATTGCGATCACACTTTCCGAAAGCACCGGAGACGTCCGCGTGTGGCGCCGAGGCTCGCTGATTACGGAGATCGAAAAAGCACCGCGCGCGCTGTTGGACGGTGCGGCACCGCCGGTGTTATGACGTGCCGGATGGATGCGGCGGTGTGGCCGTGGGCGGTAGCGGTACCATCTCACGTTGGCGCTGGCGGTGGAGCACGAGGTGCCGCATACCGGACGACCGCATGATCGCAACGGCTTCGTCGAAGCCCGCCCCAATATCATCACTCACATGGGCATCGGAGCCTAGCGTGATGCCCAAACCGCCATACGCGGCGTAGCGCGCGACCGTGTCTGAGGCCGGCATCGTTTCGTCGAGACCCTGGCGAAGCGTCGACGTATTGATCTCGGGAATCAATTCCGCCGCAAGACAAGATTGGAGAATCTGATTCAGAAGAGGGGTATGGTGGTCGACGACGTTTTGCTGTGCGAAACGGTGGGTGTAGCGTTTCACCAGATCGAGGTGCCCGAGTACATCGAAAACCCGGTGGCCCTTGGCGTGCAGGTCCTCGCAGAATCGGACGGCCTCCAAAACCGTCTCCAGATAGCGCCGCGTTCCGGCTTCGGGGTCGACGCCCTCCCAGTTTTCGCGTCGATGTACGGCCCGCGTACCGAAGTAGTGAACACTGAGGATCACGAGGTCAAACTCATGACGCGAAAGAAAATCAAGAATCACACCCATGCGCGACGGTTGGTAGCATACTTCGATGCCCTGCCCGATGAAAAGTTCCGATCCGTACTGCTTCCGCAGCGATTCGATGGTGTGGGTGTATGCACCATGCTGGTAGACGCAGCTCTTCCAATCATCGGGATGGAGGTCGTAATGTTCGGTAAAGGTCAGCCCGGAAAGACCTTTTCCTGGGCAGCCTGGGCGTTCGCGGCCGGGTCGGCCTTGGAGTCGAACGAGTGACGGGAGTGCAGATGCTGGTCGTAGAGGCTCATAAACAGCGATTCCAAACACCGGAAGATCGTATAACGGCATGTGGCGAATAACCGGACCGATTCTGGGAATAAACAGTAGTCGTTGATCCTGAGACGGTCGGCATGATACGGTGACTCCGCCTGAGACCGGAAACCAACGGGAGCCCCACGGTGTTGGCTCCCCTGGGCCCGTGAGGGTATAATAAAGGAGTTCTGCGAAAGAGGCGAGCCAATGAACGGAACCATGGAAGAGACAATCGGTACCGGCCCCCTGACGATTTACTGCGCTAGCTGTGGTGGGGCGATGCGTGTGGCACCTGCTCACGTTCAGACGGCCGTAGCCTGTCCGCACTGTGATGCGCTGGTCGAGCCCTGGAAGGCGTTACGCCCTGGTGGGGCAACGCCGCCTCCCCCTCCGCCGTTGCAGACGCCTCATGGTGTCCCGCCGATGCAGCCCTATGCTCAGATGGCAGCGGACGGCTATTCCTGGCGCAACCGCTGGGTGGCCGGGGCACTTGGTGTGCTGCTGGGCGCATTCGGCGTCCACCGGTTCTACCTCGGGCACACGGGCATCGGGATCATCATGGTGATCGTCTGCGTGTTGAGTTTCGGTACGATTAGCAGCGTCTGGGGCTTGATCGAAGGTATCCTCTGCTTCTGCGGTGCGATCCGCGATGTAGATGGCCTTCCACTACGGGGATGAGCACGCCGCCTGTGGAACTTCCGGTTCAGCCTACCAGTCGGTCGCTGACCCGCGCCGTGGAAGAAGTGCGGGGGATGGCCGTTGCGATCCAGGCCAACTTGGTGCAGCTTCAAGTCGACGCATCGAGACGGCACGGCCGACCATCGATGCCGTTTGATTACCACGTCGAGCCACCCGGCGTGGTGCGTGCGTTTCGGGAAACCTTGATCGATCGTCACGAAATCAGGCGTTATTCCGAGGTGGAATTGGGGCTGCGTACACACGAAATCTGGGGACAGTATTGCCTGATGCGTTGGGTGTTCAACGCCGGTACACCCACCGAGGACGCTTTCAACTTCGCGAAGTCCCCGGAGCCGCTGGAGCTTCGGTGTGATTCGGTGCTTTCCGTCAAGTTGGACGAAATCCACGGGCTTTTCTGGCGCATCCGTTTCGAGCAGCGTGATCGAGGTGATGCTGGTTATAGGGTGTCGGAGTCCTTCGCCGTGGATCAGGAGATTGCCGACAGAATTCCTGATATGCTTTCCGGGAAACCTGTCTCGCAGGCCTCAGATGCGGAGTTACTCTGCGCCGCGTGCGAGTTTGTGGGGATGTTGTCCACCTTGCGTTGGGTCGTGGACCGGCGGCATGTGTGGGGCGAACCCGGCATCGGAGAGGTGGGTGCCCGGCCGCTCTGACGGGGGTGGTTGATCAGGTGGTGATTAGATCCCGCCGCGAAGAAACGTGCCGACCGTTCGGAATAGGATAATCATGTCAAGTTCGAAAGACATTTCCTTGAGGTAGTACAGGTCGAACTGCAGTTTGCGTTTCGAGTCTTCGATGGAGGAACCGTAACGGAAACCGATTTGTGCCCAGCCCGTGATGCCCGGTTTGAGCAAATGACGTTCCTGGTAGTACGGAATCTTCTTGGATAATTCTTCGACGATGTCCGGCCGCTCCGGTCGCGGGCCGACAATGGACATTTGGCCAATTAGTACGTTGTAAAGCTGAGGTAGCTCGTCAAGCCGCGAGCGGCGCAGCAGCCGACCGACGTGCGTGATGCGGGGGTCATTCGGGGAACACCAGATGCTCTTACCGTTTTCCGCATTGGTACGCATGGTACGGAATTTGTACAACCGGAAGTTCTGACCGTTCTTTCCGACGCGTTCTTGCGAGTAGAAAACGGGCCCACCGTCGCCGAGTTTGATGGCCAATCCGATCAGTGGCCAGAGGGGGAGCGTCAATATCAACCCCATGCCCGACGTGATGATGTCAACCAGTCGCTTCATCGTGGCGTGTTCGTCGCAATGGACTTTCAGGTCCGCGAACAGGAACCACGCCGGTGTGATTTCGTCCACCAGAATCTGTCCGGTGGCTTTTTCGTAGAAGACGGCCTCGTTAGTGACTCGGCAGCCTTGGCGCAGGCAGGGGACGACCCACTCCATCACCTTGGAATCATCACTACACCCCGCACCGACCACGACATCCGTCACGCCGTGTTTTTCCAGGTCCGGCACTCCTTGGGAGATGTCTCCCAAGCAGTTCGGGTCGTGACGATCGTCATCAGTGTGGGAGTAGGCCGTGGCATAGCCGGCGAGACGGTATTCGTGAAGAAACCCAATTGTCTGAGCTGAACGGAACGAGTCGTAGAGTGCCCGCGATCCGACCACGAGCAGGCCGCGGTGCATCGTCTTGATGGCCCATAACGCGAGCAGTCGCAGGCTGCCGCTGCCAACAAAGAAGAGTGACATAGCCAGAGCCGCGGTTCGACGGCTGACCGTGGCATACATGATGACGTAGATAATGGCGTAGGCGACCACGGTCGCCGACGCCGTAGTCAACAGCATACGCGTGAGGATGCGCGAGCGTCCCGTGGTGGTTTCTCGTTCGTAAAGCCCGAAGATCAAACTTGAAACAACCACCGCGAAGGCAAAGATGGCCGCCGCCTGCCACAACGCGACGTGTGGCGTATCGGGGTCCTCGAACGGCGGGAAGACTTGATACCCGGTATAGATGGTGCTGCTGATGATGGACACATCCGCAAGAAGCCACGTGGACACGGGCAGCCGCATCAGGGCTTGACCCGCGACACGAACCACCCGAGCGCCTAGGGCCGACACGGACGTCCTCGCGCGGGAACGTCCGCGAGAGCCTACGGTGGTGATGCCACCAGAGGTGACTCCTGATCCGACCTGTCCTGCTGCTACGGGTACGCGCATAGACACCTCTATCCGGCCCCCCCACGTGGAGGCCTCCTGTGTGCATCGGATAACGGGAGAACGAGCGTAACTTATCGGTTCCAGGCGGTGGTGGATGGCCCACGGCCCGATAACACCCGGCGATTTGGTGCCGTAGCAGGATTGTCCCGGCTATGGTTCATCTCAGTTTTTCGGACGAGTCGCCCGGCGGAGCATCCGATATGCCTAGGGACGGGCGGAAAGGCTTCCGCGATGCAAATGCCGCCGGTGTGGCCCGGCGTGGTGACGTGGGTCTGAAGTGAGAGTGAGGTCCAAAGACGTGAAGGGTGTAAGACCAATCTTTGCGATCGCCGTGTTGGTGGGGGGGGGGGCCGGCTGTGCCTCGTCGAAGCCGGCGAAAGACCCCTGGGTGCCCAAGCCCATCGTCGCTTGGTATGACATCGCGCCGGTGGAGGTGACCGCGTTGGACGATGGGTATCGCATCGTCGTGCCGCGACCAACCAAGGGGATGTTTCCGGCGAACCTGGCCGTGACGCGCGTGGGGCTACTGCCGATTGACTCGGAGATGCGACAGGTCGTGCCGGTGATTCGGAAAGATCCGCGTAACGAGTTTCTGCGCTGGAATGCTTCGTTCGACGATCAAATGGCGATAAGCGAAGTCTTTCCCGTCGATCAGTTTGATCTGGGCGGAGGTATCGCCGAGCCCGAGCAGATCGTCGCGGCGTTTCGCGCGTTGGGCGCTCGGTTGGGTTTGGTGTACGCCGTGAACGAGCTTCGCGCCGACAAAACCGAAATTATCGGTGTGATTTATGACGTCGCCAGGTCTCGCCCGGTTGCCTACCTCCACACGACGGCTGAGTCTATTCCGCCACCCGATCCGAAGGCGAAACCGCGTGCGAAGGTGATGACACTGGGCGTCAACCGTGTTCCGGAGGCAGAAAGGAAAACGGACGCAGAGGCCCAGGCTGAGATGCGGGCGCAGGTGGCTTCATCCAAAGAGTCTCCTGATCTTTGGACGACCGATTCCAAGGCACTTGTGCGACGCCGGTTCGAGCAGATTCTCTATGCATGCATGTTCGAGCTGATCCAGTTCGATGAGCCCGAGGTGGTGGATGTTCCGGACGGTTGGACGCCGGTGGCCCCGAAACATCCGGCGGCGTGGCCTCCGCGTCGGCGTCTGCGTGGGTATTGATCGATCTAGGAACTCGTGCCGAACATTGACGCTAGGCGCGACGGCTTACGTGGGCGGCAGATGAACGCTGAAGATCGGCACGATTCGACCCTCCCCCTATTGCAGCGGCGCTATATCGAGTGTCTTGCGGCGCTCGCTCTGTTCTTCGTGCTACAAGCCAGTTTCGTGCCGTTTGATTTCTCCACCGATATTTCCGGCGGCGGGTCGCGGGTCTACTTTGATTCCACCGCAGGGCGGCTGACGCTGCCCGACATCATCAGCAACATATTCCTGTATGTGCCGATTGGTGCGCTGGGCTATTGGACGATTCGGCGGCGGGGAAGAAGCCGGGCAGTGTCGGCCTTGCTGGTGATTGTGGCCGGTGCCGCGCTCAGCGCGGGCGTGGAACATCTGCAATACTTTTCCCCGTCGCGTGTCTCATCGTTGATTGATGTTGTGAGCAATATCGTGGGCGCCACGCTCGGAGTGGTGCTGTCGTTTGTCGGCCAGTTCCTGGTGCCACGTGTGATCGAATCCATTGCGCGTGAGTTCCGTTCGCAGCCGCGCGTCGCCATTGTCAAAACATACGTTCTGCTCTTGATCTTCTTTGCGTCCATGCCCTTTGCCTTTTCATTTGATAGCAATCGGCTGAAAGAGTCTATCAAAGCCATCAACCTCAGACCGTTTGCCACGGCGAATTGGGAAGACACTACGCTTGATTCACCGTCACTACCGGCTGCCTACTCGAGTCGTGACTACCGTCGTTGGACTGCGCTGAAAAGCTGGTCGCGATGGGCGTTGGAGTTCGTGTCGTTTGCCGTGTTTGCCTGGTTGGTTCATTCGATGTGCGTGCGGCATTACGGGTTCTCACGCCGTGCGACGAATTGGTTGACCTGGTGGTTTGCGATCGTGCTGGCGATCGGGTTAAGTGTGCTGCATATTCCGCTCATCATGCGGAATCTTGACATTACCGACGTGCTGTTTCGTCTGGCGGGAGTGGCTGCGGGTTTGGTGATGCGGTCGTTTCTGGTCGATACCCGATCCGGTGGAGCCCATGCGTGGGGACCGACGACCCGAAGACGTCTGGAGCGTATCGCGCTGGTCACCGCGGTGTTGTTCATCACGTACAACGGGGTCATCCCGCTGACCTTTAGCATGCCCGAAGGGGGGGTGGGTGCTGATTTGTCGGAGACGGAGTTCCTGCCCTTTATGGCCTACTTCGTCACGCGCTTTGATCTGATGATGAGCGACGTGATGGAGAAATGCGCTTCGTATGCAGTGCTTGCCGTGCTCCTGGCGAGGTTTTGGCGGCCTGCGGCCCATGTGTCACTCTCCCGAACCACGTTCATCACCGCGAAAATATGTGTCCTGCTCTCCTGCATGATAGAAGCTGCGCAGCTGTTCATTGGGGTGCGCGTCGTCAGTTTGACCGATCCGATTCTGGCCGCGGTGGGGGCCATCGTGGGCGTTGCCACCCAGGCCAGGTTCATGACGTTCTACCAT
>JAJRSP010000107.1 GCA_024278775.1 Planctomycetota bacterium | reverse complement strand
CAAATACCGGTACCCGCCCCAAGCAGCAGCGACGTTTTCGAGCTGAGCCCGATCAGGCGGCCCACATAAAACGAACCGGTGATGGCAATGACAATGCAGATGATCGTGATGAAAAACGCCGGCACGCCGATGGCCGCCAACGCCTTGAGGTTCATCCCCGCGCCGGTGCAGACAATCGCGATCGGGATCATCTTCCGCACGACGCGCTTACACCCCGCGCGGATGGAATCCGGCAATCGCATCGTGTTCCGCAGCGCCAGACCCAACAAAATGGCAATGATGGCCGCGCTCACGGGATGCCTGACCGACCCGGCACCGCTGGTCACCGTAAACGGCGCGAGCGGCAGGTAGTGAACCAGATACGCCAGGCCCGCCACCACACCGGCCACCGCATACCCCGGACGCATCGCCGCTTTGGTCCGAGCCGCCTCTTCCGCCGCGGCGGCCCGCTCGACCACCGGCTCCATCACGCCGGGGATGCCTTCCATCGAATCGAAGGAAGGGTAGGCCGCCCCGTGGATGCCGTCGGAATAAACGATCCGTTTCGATCGCTCCCCGGTCACCGATACGGGCGCTACGATCGGCTCGTAGAGACCCTCCATACACCCAAGTGACAACAGAGCCTCGGCGCTGATTCCGCTATACGAAGCCGGCGCGGCCACACGCCGCGGCGAAGAGGAATCGGGAGATGGTGGGCTGTCGATCGCCATTGTGGAGCGCTGGCTCCTACTGGAACATTATCAGTTGCCGCGTGGCGGTTTGATGAACCGATCGACGTGCGGAACGCCCCTGAGCCGCAGGCTTCAGCCTGCGCGGCGTTCCGAAAACCGACCCGTACCCGCAACACTTGGAGTCACAATGCACTAGATGCCGCTTCCCAAAGCGTGCTCGAGCACCATCGGCCGGAACTCTCCCACGGTGCGATCGATCAGTGAATAGGTATCCATACGCATCAGCGGCGGCGAATAAACGTGTAGCGTCACCAGATCTTCTCCCGCACTTTGCAGGTTGGACACTTGGTGAATCTCTGCGTCCTGCGTGGATGCCACTCCGCCGACACCCATGTCGCTCGACGAAACCGCCTTGATCAGCCCGGAGGGTGTGGGCTCGAAAATGGTTTCGGTGGCGACACCGCGCAGAATCCGCAGTCCACAGGTCGACCCGGCGTGGTTATGGATCGGACTACGTTGGCCACTCCGCCAGCAGAGCGCGAGCACGTGATACCACGCGCCCTGATGTACGAGGTTGCGCAGGTAGCGCTGCTCGGAAAAGCGCACAAACCCGGCCACGTCTTCCACCGTGATGTCGAGCGCTTCGAGCTGCGCCTGCAGCGACTCCACCGGCGCGCGGCCAGTCAGACCGTCTAGATATTCGATAAGCGGTCTCAGCTTAGCCGTCATAGGAAGCAACGCCATGATTCATTTCTCTCGTGTATACAAAAGCGTTGGACTCATACCGCCACCATCCACCCACCGGATGCGAAGGCTCATCACGATAATCGGTATCGAAAGTCTCCGCCCGCGTCGAAGCCCGTTCCGTACGGGAATGTTGCCACCCCACCGGGCGTTGTCAAGCGAATCTTCGGTGATCTTCTCTGTCGCCGTAGTGTGGTCGTCTCACTTTGCCGGGCCCACTAAAGAAACGCCATATCGCAAACACACCAACGACGTTTTTCCATCAAACAGCGTCACGATAAAGAGCTGGTCGTACTCCCTGTCGGCAATCGTGGGGAGCTTGTGGCGGTCCACGCCGAGAGCAGCCAGAAGATCGGGAATCGTGTTGGAATGCCCGACCACCAGTGTCACACTGCCGGCGGGCGCGATTTTCAACAACTTCGCGAGGGCACGCGAATGACGCGCGTCGTAGCGCGTGGGCTCTACGCCAACAGCGTCGGCGACCGCCTTGGCCGTCTGGTCTGTGCGCGCGAAACCGGAGGTATATATGGTCGACACGTCGGCGGTACGAAGCATCTTCGCCAACAGCTCCGCCCGCTTACGACCGACCTCGGTCAGCGGCGGGTCGGTCTTCGGCGTTATTGCTTTTTCCGCATGGCGTACGATCACCACCGTCGTAGGGGGACGCGGGTCCGTCGTCGCACCAACGGCCAACGCGCCCGCCACCAACAACAGCCACCATCCGCTTCGCACGAAGTGATTCCTCATCATCCGAACCTCGACGATTCTACCAACCCTTACGGCCACGGAGCCCCCAAACGCGGCCATGGTCACGCTCGTTCCCCACCATGTCAACGTTGGACACCTATCGCGTGTGTGGAATGAAGTCCGTCCTCGGCGATTATTGAGGCACTCTTCGACGAGTCGCCTGCTCATTACACTCGTAGCAGATTCTTCGGTTCCAGCGGATTGAGGACGGGCAAACGCGGCGAAAAACCATAAGATCATCAAATGAAATAGTTTACGAATTGTCGATTTCTCTTGCATCCATCAGGTTGGATTGGTATACTCGTCCCCTACGTCTGCGGGTGAGGGGAAAACAGGCATTTGGATTTTCGCTGCGAGTGGCTGGTGACTGGTGCGTAGGGTCGCCGGCGTGTGGTGAGTCGACCGGCCGGGGTCGTGTCCTCGGTAACGGCCTGTACCGCGGAGCATTTCAACGAGCGGTGTGTATGAGAGAAACGACGGAGGGTGGCACCTGATTGTGAGTGATGGGCCGGTCCGGCGCGCTGCGGTCCGTTGCCGGCTCGGGGTGGGTAACAAAACTTCGAAAGGATTGACCATGAAAAAGAGCAAATGGATCGTAACGGCCGTACTGTCCGGTGTCATGTTGACTCCGGCGGCGTTCGCGGGGGAACGAGGGCCACGGGCGAAGAAGGTGGGCGCTCTGTCGTTCCGACTGGCCAGCATGTCTGCGACTTCCGGCTTCCAGCCGCAGCGTATGCAGAACGGGCAGATGGCGTATTTGACCGCGGAAGACGCGTTCACGGCGGATGACATCACCAACATCGAGACCAGGACTTCGAACGGTGGCCAGGTGATGATGATTTCGTTGGCACCGGGTGTGTCCGAGCGTTTGGCGATGCGCGCCAGCGAGAGCGGCGCGGACGCCGTCGCGATCATTCGCGGCGGACGGGTTATTTCTACCGGTCCGATTGCTTCCATCGGCGTTGATGTCATGTCCATTTCCAGATTGTCCGCCGCCGAGGTAAAGCGCATCACGCGGGTATTGACGCCGCGCAGTGTCGTCAATACGGCTACCGTCGTCTCGGTCGTTCCGCGACAAAACACGGTGTTGCCGGGTGACATGATCACATTCGATGTCTACGTGTCGAACGTGGCCTCTTTGCGGACGTACCAGTTCGCGTTGCAAGTGACCAGCAACGATACGGGACGCCTGGTGCGTGACCACGGCGTGGTCGACCAGAGCGTTGCCGATTTCGTGTTCAGCGGGCGACAGGTTCTTCAGGCTGTGGATGAGATTCATGGTCGGTTTGGTGCCGTGGTATTCCAGGGCACGGCCAACACCACGGAGCGAAAGTACCTCGGCAGCTACACGTACCAGGTATCACAAGATGCCGCCGGGTCGTTTACGATCTCGATCGCGCCGGGTTCGATTTCGTTCCTGAACGATGATGCCGGAGAAGACATTCCGTTCCGTATCAGCTCGGCCACCGTGACTGTTGGGTAGTGTTCACCCACGGTCCGCGAACCGAGGTCATCGCCAAGGGGGTGACACTACGGGTACGAGGACAGGACCACACGCAGACGGGGTCGCCCGCCACGGGCGGCCCTGTTTCGTCACGGGATACCTCCCCACGCGGTGAAATACCGGGAGGGTCAGCGGGATTGACTCAGCGTCATCTTACGCAATCGCGAGGCAATTTCGGCAGCCGCCACCTCATGCCCGATTGGGGTCCAATGTTGGTCATAGCTGTAGTACGCCTGTTGGCCGCCGGACACGGCACGTCGTAATGCGTCGGTGAGTCCAACGAAGGGGATCGACGCACGTTCGCACCACTGCCGCACGACATGCTCGCGCGACGCCACCCGCGAGAGAAGTTCTTCGAGAAACTGATCCGCTTCGGGAAGCGTGCCTTTGTATTTGTACTTCGTAAACGCGCGCACCGACTCCGGCGAGAGCTGATCGGCCACCAACGGCAGCGTCACATGTGCCTTCGTGGGGGCAAACACCACGAGGAACTGCGCTCCGGCTTTTTGACAAAGCTCGTTCATCTTGGCCAACTGTCCCCTCGGATTGAGCCAGTGTTTGTCTTGGGCGAAGACTTGTTCGGGCAAGTAGAGGTCGCGAAGCTGCTTCGGCGCAAAAGCGTAGGCGTGAGATACGGGACCACGTTGGGGAATCATCAGCGGCATCCAGTCGATCGTTTCCGCATGGCTCACCGGACCATCGGCGCGGATCGCCCCCAAGGTGTCGATCATCAGTCGGTCCAGCGCCCCCATCAGTGGGGATTGCTTCATATATCTCTTGAAGTGGGCAGAGAGACTCGGCGCGCGCCGCTTGCGGTCTGATTTGGCGGACCTGAAGTCATTGCCCTCGTAGATCATGCAGACGACCACACGTGGCCGCAACGAAAGCCCATGCATCTTGAGCGATTCCAAATAATGAAACGGGTCGTAGCCCGACATGCCGAGGTTGTACACACGTAGCCCGGTTTCTTCTTGCAGACGCACGGGCCAGGGATGCTCGTCCGAAACCCCTGATCCTTCCGTAAAGGAATCGCCGAGCGCCACCACATCGTACTGAGCGAGGTCCGTCGCGTTGCGATAACCGCGTGCGTCGGCCGTGAGCGTGCAATCCACCGGGGCAAAACCCGGAGGCGTATTCGGGTAGCTCCGACGTGCCACCGGTTTGTCCTCAAACACCTGCTCCACCGAGAAGTGGGCCGGGCGGTGGTACGCGATCGAGTCGCGCACGTAGTGTGAATTCGCGGGCGAACGAATCAGAAAATCAACCGCGATCAGCGACGGCACCAATACCATGAGCGAGGCGATGACCCGAAACCACCGGCGACGGTGCTCCGCACCCACACCCAGATTGATATACGCACCCATCATGGAAATGATGGCGACCGCGATCATCCATGAAAAGTGGGTGCGGGAATAACGTCCGAGCAGCGTGGGCCGATCGTCGGCGATCTGCTTGGCCACATCGCTGGGGATCAGCCAGAGCAGGAGATTCACCACGATCAAAAACGCGAACCAGCACTTCTGCTTCAGCAGCAGTCCCGAAGCGGTTCCGGTGACCGTTTCCGTCGACTCGCCTACTTCGGACGAATCATGATCGCTTTGGGTGTCGTCGGGCAATACATCTGACATATTCCGCATCCCGTGCAGCCGTCCTTGAACACGGACGGTGGACCAGTGTCTATGAACGTAATCGCGGCCACACCAATCGGACAGCGATCCACGCAGATGGTACAATCTTCGTCCTGCGTGCGTACGCAGGAGGCAGCGTAGACGTCGGCTACGCCCATGTCGATTTCATCAGGAGATTCCAATGGCTGCAACGCGCCGCTGGGGCACACGTGCGTACACTGAAGCCCGTCGCAGATCACACACGCCGCGGTGTCCGGATTTACCGCGGGCGTGCCGGACAGTCTTCCGTGCGATTCACTCAGGGCGATAATGGCGTTGGCCGGACACGCCTCGAGGCACTTGCCGCAACGCTGGCACGTCTCGGCAAAAAGATGCACCGGGACGGCACCCGGTGGTCGCAGTACCGGCATCTCGCGACTGACCAGAGGTAGCACATTGGTGCGTTTTTCGATATAGTCCGCGACCGGACCGATTAGCTTTCGGCTCGCAGACCGGAAAAACATTCTCCGGGACGACGCATTGTCATCAGACGGCATCTTACACGTGCTCCCATACACCAACCCATACCCGCGGCCATCTTACGGCGCGCCACCATGATCGTAAAACGAGAGGCCGAAATGGTGGGGTGCAAGACGGAATCGGCGGGTGCCCCATTCTTTGCCCCAAGGCAAAGGGTGGGGGACGAAAACGGAGGCGATCATGATCCGGATGGGGAACGGAGTCTTGCGACAACGGAGACAGTAATGGTTCCAATGGCGAGTGGCGTCTTGCATGCGAAGTCCGTCCCCCACCCTTCGGGAGTACCCGAAGAATGGGGCACCCCCACCAACGCCAAGCCGCCAAAAGTATCTTGCACCCGGTCCCGACATCACCACGCACGCATCGGAAGCTGAATTGATGCATGGCGACATGGACAGGGTACTCATTTCCGAAGACGCGTTGAGAACGCGCGTCACTTCGCTAGCCGGTGAGATTGAATCCGCGTATGACGGAGCACCCTCGGGGTTGACCGTCATCACCGTGATGACCGGGGCCGTGGTGTTCCTGGCCGACCTGATTCGTCGGCTCCGTTGCCGCCTGGAAATCGGCTATATCACCGTTTCCAGCTATGCGGGACCAGACACCACACCGGGTCACGCCGCGGTGGGAGCTATATTATTACCGGAACTTCGCAATCGAGACGTCCTAATTGTCGATGATATCCTAGATACCGGGGGTACGCTCCGCTTGGTGCAGGCCAGGTTGAAAGCACAAGAGCCGCGAAGCCTACAAACGGCCGTCCTGCTTCGCAAGCCCGGTAAAGCACCGCCGGATGTCGTCGTGGACTTCGTCGGCTTTGATGTGGAGGACGTGTTCGTCGTGGGATACGGGCTCGATTATGACGGTCAATATAGGAATCTGCCATACATCGCCGAGCTAACATCGCGGCGAAACGATTAGACCATGATAGTTTGTGATGAACCCATTTCGCTTCTTCATGAACCGGCGATGTCGGCTGCGGCCGCTGAGTCTCCGCCGCGTGCGGCTGAGTTGCCGGGTGAGTGGTCGCAGTTGCCCGGCGGTCTGATTGACGGCGGTGAGATCGTGTTACTCGCCATCAAGCCGTCGCTGTGGCGACCCGTGATGGAATCGCTTCCGTGGCTCGTGACGACGTGTGTGTTCGCCATCGGGATCACGATGTTCTCGGCCGCGCTGCCGGGGCTGTCCACGGTGGCATCTGCGCAGGCGGTGTTGGCCGCGGGCTTGCTGCGTTTAGCGCTGGCCGTCGTGCGGTGGGCCGCCGCGTGGTACGTCCTGACCAATCGTCGCATTCTCGACGTGCGCGGTGCCCGCGCGCCGCGCATGAGTTCTTGTTCGCTCGTGGATATCCGCAATACTCATCTGAACGCTTCGCCGTTGGAAAAGCTGCTGCAAATCGGCACGATCACCTTCGTTAGCAAACACCCCGACGACCTCT
>JAJRSP010000106.1 GCA_024278775.1 Planctomycetota bacterium | reverse complement strand
CGTGCCGGGGATCGACATGCTCTGGTTGATGATCAGTGGCCCGGCGAAGCGTCGTTCGCAAGCGGTCGGGGTTGTCTGCGCACTCACTGGTGCGACCGCGATCACACCGAGGACCGCTACGACAAAAAACGAAACCGTGCGAGTCGAAAACGCCCTCGCCGATTCCATGGGATACCGTGTTGTCGATGTGTTTCCCTGTGTAATCATTGGCCTCTCCTCATATCTGTTTTCCGTCGCAACCCACACAAATTGCTTCGTGCTTCCGGTGGCGGGCCAGCCCGAAGTGTGGTTCAGCCGTGACGCACCACCGATAAGTGTGCGATCAGTGTAAAGGCAACCGTGATCAAAATCACTAAAAAAATGGGATTTCCTGGGAGATTTTTGACAACGAGGAAAAAACAGCCATTTCAGCCTGAAAACGGTCGAATCTCGGGTTTGAGGTGTGCATGGCGTTATATCACTTGTGCCGAAACGCGCAGCGCCTCTTCCAACGTGGTGAGTCCGTCGTTGACTTTGGTGATGGCATCGGTGCGGAGTGTGATGGCACCGTGTTCGACGGCGTAGGCTTCCAGCTCTTCGGTGGGGCGTTTGTTCATGACGAGTTGCGCGAGCGGGCCATCGAAGGGGACGTATTCGTACACACCGACGCGGTCGTAGTAACCCGTTCGCAGACACCGGGAACATCCCGCGCCTCGGTAAATCGTCACATCGGTGCGGTCCGGCGGCACACCGAGAATGCGCCGCTCTGTTTCATTGGCCTCGAACGGTTTTTTACAATTCGCACAAATGCGCCGGACGAGACGTTGGGCCATCACACCAATCAGCGCGCTGGCGACCAGGTAGGATTCGCAACCCATATCCAACAGACGGGTCACCGCCCCCACGGCGGAGTTGGTGTGCAGCGTGGCAAACACCAAGTGCCCGGTGAGTGAAGCTTCCAAGGCGAGATGGGCGGTCTCCTCATCACGGATCTCACCCACCATAATCACATCCGGATCGTGGCGTAGAATGCTCCTCAGTGCCTTGGCGAACCCAACTCCGAATTCCGTATCCACCGCCACCTGATTGACGCCGGGAATCTTGTACTCTACCGGATCCTCAATCGTGATGATATGTTTGTCGGCCGTGTTGATCTGCTGCAACGCGCCGTATAGCGTCGTTGTCTTGCCGCTTCCGGTCGGACCGGTCAGTAGGATGATCCCGTGCGATCGGTGGATGAGCCGCTCAAATGCCTGACGTAGCTCAACCCCCATGCCGAGGTGTTCCAACGTGAGCCGGGAGCGATCCGTAGAGAGAAGTCGTAGCGTGGCACGTTCTCCGCGTGCGGTGGGGATGACGGCCACACGCACGTCAACCTCCTGGTCGAAACTGCGTTGCGTGAAACGCCCATCCTGCGGCTGTCGGCGTTCGGTGATGTCGAGGCTGGAGAGCACCTTCACCCGTGAGATCAACGCTGCGGCCGCCTCCGTGGGAAATGCTCGGGTTTCGATCATGCGTCCGTCCACGCGCAGACGAATACGCAGCCGATCATCTTCCGGCTCGATATGAATATCACTTGCCCGACGATCCACCGCTTCGTCGATGATGCTATCGAGTTGCTCCACCATGTTGAGTCCCGTGCCGGACTCGGTGACGGCCGTGCTCGATATGGGGGTCGTGCCGGCCACGCGGGCCCCTTTGGCTCGGGCATCGCTGTAGATCTGATCGATCGCAGCAAGAATCTGGTATCGTGGACTCACCACGTATTGAATGGGACGTTCAAACCGAGACGACAGCGCCGCGCTGACCGAGGGATCCATCGGGTCGGCAACCGCGGCCACGAGTTGCCCCGACACCTCACCGAAGATCAGACATTGTTTGAGACGGGCGGTGTTCTCTGAGAGTGTAAGCATCCAGGCCGGCGTGGGCCGCCGCCGCGTCAGATCGAGAAAACGAAGCCCGGACATCTCAGCATAGGTCTTGGCGATCTCTTCTTCGCTGATGATGTCATGCTCTTGCAGCAACTCGGTGATCGGGAGTCCGATCAGCTCAGACTCATATCGCATGACCGTGAGCGCGACGCGGCTTAGCGAGGCTCCGTTCAGCAGTCCTGCCACAAGCCGTTGCTCTGCTGCTTCGGCCGCAATCACCACAAGAAAACTCCTTCCGAGCATTTCCCTGCGAACACGGGCGTTGCGGCGAGGTTGGTGGTACTACCCATAGGCAATCACTGCCGCCAGCGCGTCATCGTCGGGTTGGGCACGACCGGCATGAGTCGCGATGACACCGTTAATCACCGTCAGAATATCTTCGGCCGAGCCAAAGGCGTCATGTTCGAGCAGTGCTTCGTGGAGACGCTGATCTCCGAGCGGTTCGTTGCCCGTGTTGGTGGCATCGACAATGCCATCCGTATAGCAGACCAGCCGATACCGCGACGGCAAGGTAACCCGTGTGGGTTCGTACACGTAGTTGGGATCAACGCCCAAGACCAACGACGGTTGATCGAGAGTGACCAATCGTCCGGGTGCAACCATGAGCACGGGCGCACGTCCTCCCGCGCAGATATAGGAGAGCTTTCCACTGGCCATGTCGATCCCGATGAAAGTACACGGCAACACCTGCCGGGCCGGTGCCGTCGCGATCATTTCGTTGAGCGAATGGAACAGGTCCGACGGATCCATCAAGGCGTCCTCGGATATGGCAACGGCCGTGCGAATGGACGAGAGCATCGAAACTGCCTGAGCCAGTCCCGTGACACCATGACCGCCACCGTCGACCACCGCGATGCAGCACCGCTGCTCGTCGAGTGGGATCACCTGGGCAAAGTCACCGCAACGTGCGCGGCCCGCATGAAGCCGATGCGCCACCGTAAAAGCGGCATTGGATACAACGGGCGTCGTCAGGGCGGATTGCACCCGTCGGATGGTCGTCATCCAGGCGTGCCCCTCACGCGGTGCGAAACGAGCCAGTCGTCGCGAAGCCTCTCCCAACATCGCGCCGATCTGCGCACCCGCCGCCATGGTGTATTGCAACGCGGCGGACGTCAGCGGACGCTTTGACGAGGGGCGATCCACATAGATCAGCCCGATGACCTGCCCCTGAAACACAAGGGGGGCTACGATGGCCGTGGAGGCAAAGCCCTGTTTGAGATCCACTTGTCCGGCGGTTTCGGGATAGCGACCGGCGACCGCCTGGAGGGACGGCGTGTGAACGAAGGAATGACTCACCGGAGTTCGGGAACCGTCCGCACCGAGCGCCAGCGCCCGATGTGCGATGATGTGCAGGTCGGTTTTCCCCTTGCCGCGAAGTGCGATAAAGCCGCGTTCCGCCTGCGTCGTCAGGATGGCCCGAGATAGCGCGACGTCCGCGATATCCTCGGCCCGTGCGGTCAACGCATGATCCCCCGACAACTGGGCGAGCTGCTCCAGTTGAGCCATGGTGAGCGCAACCGGGGCTTTGGTCTTGAGCCAATCGCAATGCGGTGGTTCGGACGTGTCCGGGGTTAGAAAATCAAGATCGATCTTGGTTGGTGCGACATCTTCATCCACAAACTCGGCCACACGGTCACCCGCACGGATGATGTCACCGGGGTTGAGTAACGTTTCCGAGATGAGCTCACCGTTGACGTAGGTCTTGTTGCGGCTGCCCAAGTCACGAATGCGAAAGCGGCCGTTGGCCTCCATCTCGATGGAGAGATGCTCACGGGAAATCGTATCCGAATCGAAGAAGAGGTTCGTTGACTCGGACCGACCGATGACAAACCGCTCCGCATCCAGCACGCGGGTGGCAATCTGTCCCGCCTCACTAACGAATCGTAGATAGGCCATGCTCAAATCGTAATCACCGTACTACCGATTGACAAGTCCCGGCTCGCGATCCGCAGCGCATGAGGTGTGGTCATTTTTTGTGGCATGGTCGGTGTGGCGTGGTCGGTGTGGTGTGGTCGGTGTGGTGTGGTCACGCAACTGAAAACGCCGCGGTGTCGAGTGGGCGCGACCATGTGGGTTCGCATCATATAATGGGTTGGCCGGCCGGGCGCTGTCCGGAACAAGTGACAAGTGTCGGCTCTTGGCCATGGCACCGGCTCAAGCGTCACGGGCGCGGCCGCGGTGCCTGGGAGGAGGCACCTACGACCACGCGGCGATTCGGAGCAGACCGACTACCTCTGGAACAACTGGGGTATACATCGTCCGCACGAATCCACACACCATCCGTCGCGGCATAGCTGGTCACCCACGCAGTCGTTATTGGTACTACACACCGCGATGCCGCACGTCACGCTGGACGGGCAAGTACACAGCCCTGTAATGCCGAGGGACATATTGAACTCGGTACCCAAGAAGGCACCCACATCAACGGCGATGTCTTTGAAGTCCACGGCGACGTTCGGACGAACGACATTCGGCTGGAGCTGCATGGCCGCCTTCGATTGCGCGGTGGGGTCGCCGAGAAACTTGTTGACGTACTGCGTGATGTCCTTGAAATCCGGTTGGATGTCGTCCGGGTTCGTGAAGAACGGATTCACGACATCTCCAAACAGGCCTTGCGAGATAATCAGCGGGGGAACCGACCAACACGTTTCGTCGTTCTCCAGATTCGGACAGGAGGCCACCGATCGTTGAATGGCGTACCGTGCGAGCTCCGTATGCGAGCTGGGTATGACCTCAGCGCCATACACCGCGACGCTCACAGAGGCACCGAAGTTGTACGGCACCGGCTCACACTCCAACTGTGCGGCCATGAAGGTAATACTCGGATCGACGGAGTTACCATCTTCGGCCACGAAGGGGACGCCCACGTAGAGCACATCGGCACCACCGAGTCCGCTACACGTACCCGTCGGGCAATCTCCTCCACCCACAATACATTCAGCACCCGTGTCGCTGCATCGACCAAACCCCGGTGTACTCAACGACTTCACGCGAATCACCTCATCTCCCACGCTACCCGGCGTGCTAACCTCCAAGTACCGCTGCCCGTGACCGCCAAAGCCGGGCGGCGGTTCCTCGGGTGGGGGCGGGATACACTCGTCAGGGATTCCGTTGGCGTCCAAGTCGGGACTCGTTCCGCTCTCGATGTCGCAGCCATCGGGGATACCGTTTCCGTTGCAATCCTGCGGGCCGGTGAACCCGGGACAGTTGGCACTGGTCAGGCACGTAACGATTCCGGCCGAGATCGAGGGACCACCGGACCGGGTCATGTCTCCCGCCACCGACCAACCGACCACGATGACAGATCCGTTGCTCGTCACTCCCGCGCCCATGGAAAGAGAACTGCATTCCAGCGTCTGCCCGAAAGCCGAAGCGCAGACGCCGAGTACGCTCATCGGAATGAGTAACCGCTCCAACCGGCTTCGCCCCATAGCAATCTGCTCTAGTCGCATCCTAACATCCCTTCAATGGCTTCGATTCGATCGAGCAGGTCGTTAATCACCGCCTGTTGGGCAGCAATCTCGGCTTCCTTTTCTTGTACGACTTGGTGAAGCCCCTGGATGGCCGCCAGCGACACGCCGTCGGAATCCAGCGTTCCGATATGCCTGTCGTCGTCTCCAATTCCGAATGTCGCGTAAAAATCCTGAGCCATCGGGCCGATGTGCTCGGCTTGGTTGTCTTGTCCCTTGTATTGCCACTTAGTGATGGGCATTGACACGAGCTTTTCAAGCACCTGTTTTTTGTTAATGGTCCGGAAGTTTATCTTCGTATTGCGATCAGAAGTGTTCGTCCAGATGCCACCCGGGCTTAGGAACGCCCCGTTGCCATTCAGGGCATTCGTGCCAACGACAAGTGGGTTTGGCGATGTGACGTTACCGCCAGGTCTAAAGTACACACCACCACCCGGTGAGGCGTCGAAAGTGACAAGATTCCTGAAAAAGGTCGCGGAGGTTGTCGTATCTCTGCTTTGGATAGAAAACCCCCCCCACTGTGGGCTTAGTCCGACAACGCCAGTGTTGAAGTCCAGCCCGATCGCTTCGGTGCCAGCAACATTTCGCGTGAGCAATATCTGGCTGCCGCTTCCTTTTACGCGTAGAGCCGCAACTGTCGTGCCGCCGGTTTCCACGGTCAGTTTTGATGCTGGAGCTGTTGTTCCGATGCCGACGTTGCCCGACCCGGCAAGCGCATAAAGACGACCGTTATTGATCGAAATATTGTCGGACACGGTTCCGTTGGAATGGAAGTGGCTATCGTCGATCACCTGAGGGCTGGGATAAGAGCCCGTCAAATCTCCTGATGCGGGCCCAGAGGGTGGAAGCGATGTCGGTCGGGTATGGTGCTGATTCGCGGACACACCTCCCAAGCTTCCGTGCTGAATCTGTGCACCGTCCCCGCCCAGATGGTCATGTGAATCCCTATTCGTAACAAAGGTGTCCACAGTAGGTGTATGGTGCGCACTGGCATCTGCTGCATGGGCGGAGATGTCCACGCCGTCGACAGCACCGCTTATCGAAATGTCACCCACCACATGCAGTTTGGCAGCGGGGTTGCTCGTCCCGATGCCGACGTTACCAACGTCGTCCACATTGATCGCCGAAATTCCGGTTGCTGGGATGTTGATCTGCTCGGCGGTGGCTGGCGCGGTGGCCATTTCGATACGCGAAAGCGGCACCCCGTCGACGGTGACTTCAAGCCATCGCTGGCTGCCGTCGAATGCGCCCGGCGCTACCGGTCCGAACTTGGTTGTGATGATGCCAAGGGTAGGACTGACCCCGAGGACCTGTTTGGCATCCTGGCCGATGATGTCCTCCACGAAGCCGTCACCGTTCATGTCGACGAGGCCGCCGGCTACTTGCGCATCATAGATGCGGAACTCCAGATCAACCGGTCCCGTCACCGGGATGCCACCGGTATCCTTGATGAGCCCTTGAAAGCTCAGCACTCCGGCCGTCTGGCCAAACGCCGGAGCACCAAGCACGGTTAGGAATAACAAACCTCGTGGAATTATTCGCGTATTCATCTCCCAGTCTCCATAGCAACTTCCTCCTTACAAGAGTCTGCGACGTTCTCAAACGTCAACATAGACGCGACTCCACCCCAAAAGGGCTGATACCGTCTCCATAAGGCCTCAAGCGTCGTGGGAGGGTCGATCTAACGCAGATTCGTAAAAAATTTTTAAATTGTTACAATGGAGGTGGGAATCGAGGAGGCGAAAGAGGAGGTGGATGGATGCTCCAGGTCGAGGATAGCTTGACAGCCGCAGCCGTAGCGGGGGATCAGCCCGCCCTCCGAGGGTTGCTGCGGCACCACGACCCCCATCTGCGGAAACACTTGGCCGGAAAAATCCGTTCGATTCACCGAGCCGACTTTGACGTCGATGACATCCTTCAGGTGACGTATTTAGAGGCCTATCTGCGGATCGAGCAGTTTCACTCTCGCGGACCGGGCTCGTTCCAGGCCTGGCTGACACGCATCGCTGACAACAACCTACAGGATGCCATCCGCTCCATTGATCGCAAGAAACGCCCGCCGAGGGAAAAGCAAGTCAGACTGTCGTCGCGCGATAACTCCTACGTCACCTTGTTTATGCTTTTGGGCGGCACGACGCACACCCCCTCGAAACACCTGGCGAAAAAAGAGGCCGAATGGCAACTGGAACGTGCGCTGACCAAGCTACCACCGGACTACGAAACGGTCGTCCGGCTGAGTGATCTGCAAGGCCTCTCAGGCTCTGAGGTGGCCGAGGTGATGGGCCGGACGCTTCCCTCGGTGTATATGCTAAAGGGCCGCGCCCATGCTCGTCTCGCGGAACTTCTCGGTTCGCTGTCATGTTTTTTTTAGGGTGGCGCGATAGGTCGCGATATCCGCGTCGCTTATCCATGCAGCAAGGAAGCCTATGACGATACGGCAACACAACGAGCTGACATGAACAGCCACACCCATTCTGACGACTTACGCCGCACGAGAGGAGACATCGAAACCCTACTCGACTATGCCCAGCAGCAGGTGTCTCGTGCAGAAAAGCCCGTCGGGGTCGCAGGGTGTGATGCGGGTTTGCCCGACGCCCCTCCGGGTTACTCCACGGTCCGACGAATCAAGGCCGGCGGGCAGGGAGTGGTCTACGAAGCCATTCAAGAATCGACCAAGCGAACCGTGGCCATCAAACTGGCCAACCCGACCCAACAGGACGACGCGGCAAGCCGTGAACGCTTTTCCCGTGAAGTTGAGGCGCTTTCGCAACTCCACCATCCCCACATTGTTCGCATTACCGACGGCGGTGAGATCGCCGGCCGGCGCTACATCGTTACGGATTACATCTCGGGCGAGCCGCTCGATGTCTATCTGAACCGAGTCAATCCTTCCACTCGAAAAGTCCTGGCGTTATTCATGACCATGGCGGAAGCCGTAAACGCCGCCCACATGCGAGGCGTGGTTCATCGCGATCTAAAACCCAGCAACATCCTCGTTGACGAACGTGGTGAACCGCACATCCTGGACTTTGGCCTGGCGAAGATCAGGACACCGGACGGTATTTCGCTCGCGCCATCCCGTCGCGTCACCATCACCGGGCAGTTTGTCGGTTCGCTTCCTTGGG
>JAJRSP010000105.1 GCA_024278775.1 Planctomycetota bacterium | reverse complement strand
GGTGCCCGCTTGTATGCGGTATGTTCTGTGTTGACACGTGGAATGGAACACCCTTGTCCCCCTCCGATTCGCTTGCGTTGGGTTTTCGGCTGCGGTGGTTATACTGCCCTGCGTGTCGCTGCAAGAACCAGCCTGGACGCCCGATCTGCTTGATGCGCCGCACGATGTGTCGGACAAGGCCTCGCGCGTACGTACGATGTTCAATGCGATTGCGCCGCGCTACGAGTTGGTCAATGCGCTGTGCAGCGGCGGTTTGGATGCGGCGTGGCGGCGACACACCGTCCGCCTGTCCGGTGTGACGAGCGAGGACGATGTGCTCGACATCGCCACGGGGACGGGTGATCTGGCCCGGGCGTTTGCCAAAGCCGCGCCGCGAGGCATCGTCGGTACGGATTTTGCGCACGAGATGCTCACCCGTGCGAATCGTGCCGCGACCGGCGGGGTGGATCGGTGGTGTGAGGCCGACGCGCTCCGGCTTCCCTTTCGAGATGGATCGTTTTCGATCACTTCATGTGCGTTCGGCGTGCGAAACTTTCGTGATCTGGATGTAGGTCTTGCGGAAATGTACCGCGTGCTGAGACCGGGCGGGCGGATCGTGATCCTCGAATTCACCCGGCCGAAAAACGCCGTCGCCCGAGCTTGCTACGAACTCTATTCGACGCGATTCATGCCGCTGCTCGCGGTGTGTCTCAGCGGCGATCGGTCGGGGGCGTATCGCTATCTTCCCAAATCGGTGGTATCGTTTCTGGGCGCGGCAGAGATGTGTGATCGTCTTCGGGGGGTCGGCTTTTCGGAGGCTCACGCCACGCCGCTGACGATGGGTGTGGTGACGGTATACGTCGCCATGAAAACCGCATGATGGCTCAGGAAGCTCACAAACCACTGCGTCCGGGTAGGGCGATCGCTTCGGAAGAACAGACCGATACGGATGTTCCGCTTGCCGATGTGTGGTCGCGTACGCACCCGAAGTATCGCATTCGTGCGACGGTGCTTCTTGCGGTGAACGTGCTTCTCTTCGCGGCCGTGGGCAGCTTCGCCTATTGGCTCCGCAGCGGTACCTGGTTTGCCCCTTCCACCGCCGGTTACTGGGACCAACTCGTACATACGTTTGGTGGTGTGGGCCGTGCCGACGTGTCTCTGAGCACACTTTTGCTCAACCCGATCAATGTGCAAGATGTGCCGATGCAGATTCCGATTCTGGGTCTGCTGATGGCCGCCCTGATTTCGATCCCGATTCTCGTCGCCATCCTCTACCGGTTTTGGTCGAGCCTGCCGTTTATCGCGGTGGTGGGGCTTCTCGCGGTGATGCCCTGGCTAGCGGTGACGCTCTTGGCATCGTGCATTATCGCTTCGGTACGCCCTTTTCAATCCAAGTTTCGCTTCGTGTCGGCGTTGGCGGGTCTGGCCCCGACGGTGATCTATTTTTTGCTCGCGTGGTCCGGCAGCACTGAAATGATCGTGGGTAAAATCGACCCGGTGGAGCGGATCAAGTTTGTAGCGCCGTGGGTCCTGGCGATCGTGGCGGCGTCAATGGCATTTGCGATTGTGCTTTCGATCGCTCGGATCGTTGACTACCGACCCGGTGCCATCACGCCGTTGTTGGCCATCATGTTCGGCTTGCCCGTGGTCATGTTCGAAGCCAACATCGGTCGCGACGAACTCTACTACCGTCTGCTGACCTCGCGTGCGGTGAACCATTTCACCGATGTGGATGCGTCACAGCCCTGGCAACAATCGGCGATGCGCAGGTGGGAGCGATCCCCCATCCCCAAGCCCAGTTGGGAGGCGACCAAACAACTGGAGTCGGAGAAATGGCTTTTTGAGCTCACCTCGGGGCTTCGTCCCTACCAGTCGGAGTTAACACGTCACCAGGCCGAAATTACGCACCAGTGTGATTGGTTTCGCGAACACTTCCCCGATAGTCGATACGCACTTAACGTCCTGTTTATCAAGGCCCGCACGTTGGACACCCGCGTGGATACTGCGGAGTTTCGCCGGACCAAATGGATCAGGTTTTACGATCAGTTTCCTTCGGAAGCTTCTCACGATACCTGGCGGTTGATCTATGAGAATGCGCCGGACACCGCCATGGGGGTGGTGGCGGCCCTACGTCTGGCCCAGTTGGATGCTCGTGTGGGACAGGTGGAACGTGCGATGAGTCGGCTGGTTCGAATCGCCAAGGTCACCCGGACGCTCGGCAACGGAAAAGAGACGATCTCAAGCACGGGAGGCGCGCTGACCCAGGCGATGTCTCGTGGTGCGGCGGAAGAGAGCCTACACATCTCGATGGAACGTGTCACGATCGAAACCGAAAGACTCTACGGACTCTTGGCGAACAACCGCGATCCGATCTATGGATATGAGCCGATCTCAGGGAACCCACGAGGCGACGGTGGAGCGAATTTCGGGTTACTCGATCTGGATACGCGTCATGAACGATACGCCGACAACCTGAGGGCACTCAAACGTCGCTACCCCGACTGCCAACTCGAGGACAACATTGATTTGGAACTCGCCAAGCTCGCGCCGACGAACGCCGCTCGCATACAGCAGCTCAAGGCCTTGATTCTACGGTTTCCGAATCTCGATGCGATTCCCGAAGCGATGTTGCGTCTCGGGATCGCCTACCGGGACAATGGACAGCCGGTTGAGAGCGACGAAACGCTCGTCCGTTTGATCCGAAAGTACCCGGGCTCTGTCTGGACCGCCCATGCGGCGCGGCTCGCTCCCCACGGCGCGTGGAGCAAACTCTCCCGTAGCGTACAGGCCGAGTTCCCGTAGCCAACCCCGTTTTTGTAAAGGTGGATCGGCGTGAACGAACTGCAAACCTCCAAACGCATTATTGTGGGCATCACCGGTGCCAGCGGCGCACCCTACGCGCGACGCCTGCTCGACTGTCTTTTGTACGCGGGCACTCAGGTTCATTTGATCGTCACGCCCCCGGGGCAGCGGCTGTTGCGTGAGGAACTGGGAATTCGTGAGCTTTCCTGCCGTGCGATCATCGGACGCGACGACGACAGGCTTATCATCCATCCCTACCGCGATGTGGGGGCACCGACCGCCAGCGGCAGCCTCCTCACCGACGGCATGATCGTCTGCCCATGCAGCAGCAACCGGCTCGCGTCGATGGCGACCGGACTGAGTGACAACCTGCTTGATCGCACGGCCGCCGTTACCCTGAAGGAACGCCGGAGGCTGGTGCTCTTGCCCCGCGAAATGCCTATGAGCCGTATTGATCTGCTCAACGCCCTACGCCTGACGGAATCAGGAGCCATTATCTGTCCCGCCTCTCCGGGATTCTACATGCTTCCCCATACGATTGATGATCTCGTGGATTTCGTCGTCGGAAAACTATTGGACCTCGTGGGCATCCATCACGAGCTGAACACACGCTGGTCTGAACCACTCTCGCCTGGCCCGACGCCCGCCCCGAGCGATACCCCCGGTGAAGTGGACGCATGAACGCCGCGGTCAACACGATCCGTGTCTGGGCCGACATGGTCAAGTTCTCTCATTCCATCTTTGCGATACCGTTTGCGTTGATCGCTGCGTTTCTCGCGGGGAGAAACCTCTCCGGGCGTGGCATGCCGCTGTGGGGGCAACTCGGGCTCATCATCGTGTGCATGGTCAGCGCTCGCAGTGTGGCCATGACCTTCAACCGCATCGCAGATGCCGCGATCGACGCCCGTAACCCTCGAACCGCCAACCGACCCCTACCGGCCGGTACGCTCTCGATTAAGGCCGCCTGGCTGATGTTGGCTTTGGCGGGTGTCACCTTTGCTGTGGCTTGTTTTGGCTTTTTTCTATTTTATCAAAACGCGTGGCCCTTCTTGTGTGCCGGTCCGGTGTTGCTGTTTCTGTGCGGATATTCTTTGACGAAGCGGTTCACGCGGTGGTCACATTTTTATCTGGGGTTGGCTCTGGCGCTCTCGCCGTTGGCGGCTTGGTTGGCGATCCACCCGGACTCCGTAGGCATGAGTACGCTGTTGCTGATGTTGGCTGTGACCTGCTGGGTTGGTGGTTTTGATATTATCTATGCCTGCCAGGATATCGAGAGTGATCGTCGGGAAGGGCTTTTCAGCCTGCCGTCACGGGTTGGCCCGGTGAAGGCACTTTGGGTGGCCCGAGGGGCTCACGTGGTCTGCCTAGCCGCATTGATCGCCCTCGGCTCCGTAGCCGGGCTCGGCTCGCTTTATGGCATTGGGGTAGCCGTGACCGCGGTTCTCCTGGCCATAGAGAACAGCCTGGTGCGTCCGGGTGAGTATTCCAGGGTCAACCTCGCCTTTTTTACGCTTAACGGTCTTGTCGGCATCGTGCTGTCGGCCCTGACCATTGCCGACATTCTTTTGCATTCCGGAGGCGGTGCGGCTTGACGCGGCGTGTCAACGGGGGCTATCGTGTGACAGCCGCGACGGCGCTGAACAACCGAGACTCCAGGATCCACGACATTCGTCCAACCACCCACGCACCCCAGGCCAAGACGCCACTATGACCACCGATACCTGTTACCGCCGGCTCACACGTAGCCTTACCCTTGCCGTCACACTGGCCGTGCTGAGCGGCTGCGTTTGGGACGAAGAACACCGCAGTAAGTTATCCCTCGGCGTCGACCCGATGGCTGCCCCGCTCACCGATTCCGCCGCGTATAAGGATACGATCGGATCAATGACGCTTTACGAGGGGATCGCGCCGCTCCGTGTGCGGGGGGTCGGGCTCGTGGTCGGTCTCGGCACCAACGGTTCCACGGACTGCCCGCGCACCACCTACGACGCACTCGTCCAGAGCATGTACAAGCAGCACTCGTTTACGTCCAGCGTGGTTGGTAGTAAGAGCATCTCACCCGAGCGTCTCATCAATGATAAAGATACGGCCGTCGTGTTGGTTCAGGGGGAAGTGCCGGCGGCGGCCGTCGCGGGTGATCGGTTTGATATTTCGGTCAAGGCCTGGCCGGGCACTCAAACCAAATCCCTGCGCGGTGGGCGGTTGTACACCGTTGATCTTGAAATTTTTCGACAGGTCAGCCCGAGACGATCCATTTCCGGTCAACGTGTCGCCAAAGCGGCCGGTCCCGTGTTCATCAACCCCTTTGTGGACGACCACGCCGCCACAAAAAGCAACGAGCTTCAAGGGATCATTCTTGGCGGCGGGCTTGTGATACAAGATCGCCGTGTGCGTCTCGTGCTTATCGAACCGTCGTATCAATGGGCCACACGCATCCAAGATCGGATCAACGACTTCTCGCCCAACGCCAAAAAAATCGCTCGGGCGGAGACCCCGTCGTATGTCAGCTTGAGGATCCCCCCGGAATATCGTGGCGATGCCGGGCATTACCTTTCGCTTGTACAGTCACTCTATCTCTTTCGCGATCCGCGATTGGGTACTGCGCGTGCCAAGGTCTTGGCCACCGAAATCCGTAATCCGGCCAGTCCGCATGCTAAAATCGCACTGGCGCTGGAGGGACTCGGTCGTTACGCGTTGCCGGTGTTGGACCCGCTCTATGACCATCCGAAGGATTACGTCAGCTTTTACGCCGCCGTGGCCGGCCTCCGACTCGGTGACCACATCGCCGGTGATGCCATGATCCGGCACGCCGAAGATGCCGACGGTCGTTATCGCATGCGTGCCGTTCGCGCACTCGGTGAGACGCAGGGCATGGGACAAGCCACCATCGTGTTGCGGCGGCTGCTTGATGACGCCGACCCGCGTATCCAAACAGCCGCCTACGAAGAACTGATTCAGCGTCGCGATGTCACTATTGAAAGCCAGGCTATTGGTGGTTACAACTTTCACCTCGACGTGATTCCGACCGAACGACCGGCTTTTGTCTACGTGAAACGCCGCACGGAACGCCGCATCGCGCTGTTCGGCAACCATCTGGCGATCAAGCCGCCCGTGTTGTACCGTTCCCCTGACGGCGGACTTATCGTGTCGGCCCAGCCCGATGCCGAGTCGCTGACTGTGATACGTACGGTCGTCGCAACCGGATCCAGTTCTCCTCCCGTCAAGGTGTCGACTGATCTGGCGTCGTTGATCAAGCTGCTCGGGAGCGATGCTGATATTGATTACAACGACAAGGTCACGGGGATGGGTGTGGCCTACGGGGCTGTGGTGAGGTTGCTCTATCATCTCTGCGAAGACGGTGCCATAGACGCCAATTTTTTTCTCGAACGTCCCGACTCGACGGAGCTTATTGGTCCGTCGCAGCGTAAGGGACGCCCTGAATCGGAGTTATAACTTATGCCTGTATATGCCTGGTTTTTCATCACGGCGGTCATCACCGCCTGTCACCCCCAGCACGAGACGCAGCCGCTGAGCGAGGTGGCGCAATGGGAGGACGGTCTCT
>JAJRSP010000104.1 GCA_024278775.1 Planctomycetota bacterium | reverse complement strand
TTCGGTTCTCTCCCACCCAAGGCCACTGCCTCCCCCACCACCGGAGGAGACGGACTACCCGATCTTGCCCGGCTCCGACCGCACGCTCAGCCGTCAAACAAATCAACCCGACACCTTTTCCAATTGACACCTTTTCCGATCCGGGTAGAGATTCGAGGGCATCGATGATAGAATGAGCTCTGGCGAGACGCATCGGTCACGAGAAGCTGGAAAGGTAGGAAAATCATTGTCACCGCTTGGCGTCATCCTGCTGTTGTATGCCGTCGGGCTGCTGTTTCTCGTCGCGGAGTTATTCCTCCCGTCACACGGCGTGCTGACCATCGCAGGGCTTGGCTTTCTTATCGCTGCCATCTACCGAACGTTCGGCACGTACGGCGAGCAAGTCGGCCTGTTTTCCATCCTGGGGTGCATGGTATTGCTGCCGACCCTGGCGTATGTGGCCGTCAAGTATTGGCGACAAACACCCATTGGACGAAAAATCGCTCCTCCCAACCCCATCCTCACGAACGCCGACGTCGGTGTGCCCGTAGAAGAACTGAGCGAGCTCATCGGGAAAACAGGCACCACGACCACACCGCTGCACCCGGTAGGCATCTGTGAGTTTGACGGCAAAAGAATCTCATGCGTCGCACAGTTCGGATCCGTAGAAGCGGGAGTGCCCGTCATCGGGATCAAACTTAGAAGCGGAAACCTGGCGGTCAGACCGGTCGACGCGTAGAATGGGCAGACGAGCGTTGGCCGGGTTTGCCCGCCCAGCACTTTTCGGTAACACCAGGTGACGTCGCGCTGATTTCCACGGCACGGTCGTCGCTCCTTCGAAAGGTCGGGATCATGAATTATTTCGTATCACTTCCACTCGCCCAAACGTCCAACTTCATGTGGGCCGTCATCATCGTAGCCCTGATCGCCGCACTGGTGATGCTGGTGTTTATCGCCCAATTCATCAAACTCTGGATGCAGGCCTACTTCAGCAACGCGGATGTCGGGTTGTGGGATCTGGTGGGCATGAGACTGCGTAAAGTTGATGCCATGACGATCGTTCTCGCCAGGATCCAACTCGTCAAATCCGGCATCCATGACGTCACCGTAAATGACCTGGAAAGCCACTACCTTGCCGGCGGGCGCGTCACCAATGTTTCTCGGGCGATGATCGCGTCCAACCGCGCCCAGCTTGACCTCGACTGGCGAAAAGCCTGCGCCATCGACCTGGCCGGTCGTGACATCATTGATGCCGTCAATACCAGTGTGAACCCCAAGGTTATCGACGTGCCCAATCCCGAGCTCGGCAAACGCTCCATCGACGCAGTGGCCATGGACGGCATCCAGCTCAAAGCCAGAGCCCGTGTCACCGTAAAGACTAACATCGCGCAGTTGATCGGTGGTGCCACGGAAGAAACCGTCGTCGCCCGAGTCGGTGAGGGCATCGTTAGCGCTATCGGCTCAGCTCATTCGCACAAGGAGGTGCTCGAAAACCCGGACCGTATCAGCAAGGCCGTCACTGCTCGCGGATTGGACGCGGGCACGGCCTTTGAGATTCTTTCGATCGACATCGCCGACGTCGACGTCGGAGACAACATCGGTGCCAAGCTCCAGGCGGACCAGGCCGAGGCCGACAAACGCCGGTTCCAAGCGGAAGCCGAAAAACGAAGGGCGATGGCCATCGCGCTCGCAGCCGAACACCGCGCCAAAGTCGAAGAAAACCGCGCGCTGGTGGTGCTCGCCGAGTCGGAAGTGCCCAAGGCGATCTCCGAATCGTTCCGGTCCGGCAACTTGGGCATCATGGACTATTACCGCATGAAGAACATCCAGTCGGATACGGGTATGCGTGACGCCATCAGCGGACAAAGCGACCAGAACAGCGACAAAACATAGCGTGGCGAAACCAAAAGGATTTGCCCATCGTAGTGAATGGCTCTTGGAACGATGGATCAGGCGATGACCCACCTACTTGCGGCAGGCAGCGACATGGGAGAGACGATCGTCGTCATTGCGATCATCGCCCTCTCCGTACTTAGCAATGTCGCAAACGCCTGGATCAAGCGTGCGAAGGAAAAAAAGGAGAAGCAGTCCCCACCGCACCGGCCTGTCACACCGCCACGCGGCCGCCCCCGTGATACCGGCCCGTCCGCGTTTCCGACCGCGAGACCGCGTGTGCCCGCGCAGGCGAGAACACGACCACCCACGCCGACGGCCAAACCCCTTCGACCGGAGCCGCCCCACCGGCCTCCGACGGAGCAAGCACCCGCACACCCACCGCCGACACGTACGCCCCGGGAACTTCTCCCCGAGCTGGGAGATGTCATCGCCGAAGCTATGCCGGAACTCGCCGAAGTCTTACCGGAGTTTCTAAAACCCAAGAAACCGGCTCAAGCGCCGCCGCGTCGAGAACAGCGTCTGCCGCCACACAAAGCCACGCCATCCTCAGCCGCGAAGCCTCGTTCCGAAAAGAAACAGCCGACTGGATCCAGTTCCAGCGCCCAGAGCGTCTCGAAGCGTCTTGGCGCACTCCAATCCACCTTTGAGACGCAAACGCCGAAGGAATCGGCCGTCGCCGCCCATGTCGCCGCACATATTGATTCTTTGAAGCACCCGGTGCCCGACGCGGACATGAGCTTCGGCCGGCAATACAAGAAAAAACCCTCACGCGCGGCACTGCGTCACGCGATCATCATGAGCGAGATTCTCGCAAAGCCCCGATCGCTCCGCCCGCTGGAAGATCTCTTTTAACGTACCGTCCGTTGGCCGTTTCTATCCGCAGTGAACCTCCGAACGCAACGGCATCATCGTGTGGAACACTGACTGCGCGCCGCGCCGCAAGAGAAACTACGCTACGACGGGCTATGGTCATCACCTCCGCGCAACCGCGATCGCGATTCGTAAGCAATAATCTTCATCTGTATCTTGTTGATCAAGTTAGCGCACTGCATCAGAAAGATGGAGAAATCTTGATCGCCGCGCAGCTCCTCGTTGGTAAGCTCCTGTAACGCCCGAAGCTTGATACGCGTGATGTCGTCCAGAAACGCGCCGAGTTCCACCACGTCGGTCGTATCCATCTGCGCGGCCTCAATATCCAGCGTCTTCTTGAGAAACATGTCCAGATGTTGTTTTTCCGCTTGCACGGAGACCTGTCGTTCGCGCTCCTGAAGACGTCGCCAGCGATCCCATACCAGATAAAGACCCGCCCCAAACGCAAACAACAGCTCCTTGGTCGCGGCCAGCGTCTCCATCACGTTCGCCAACCACCCCATCTGATCCTCAGGATCGAAGTAACGTCGGGACACCGGATGCAGCGGAGCCGGCGACCAATTCAAAACGTCCCTGCGCGGAATAAGGAACGGGAAATCAGACTGAAGCGTCTCATCGTAGAGCGATGGAAGCATAAGCTGCACGAGTTCATCGGAAGCACCGGCGCGCGTGGTCAACAGCGCTGTCGTGGCCACCGTCGCCACTGGTGCCGCGGGAACGGGCGGCACCGCGGCGTAGTACCCGCGTGGTATTTCGTATTCCGTAAAGTGGGCTGACTTCGCGCTGATCGCCGGTGCCAGGCCAACCGGCACAAGCTCAAACTCGCCGCCTCGCAGAAGAACCGTAAGATCCGGGTTGTCCATCCCCGACGTAACGAGGGCCGCATCGAACGACGTATCCTCCCCAAGCGAACCAAAGTATCGCTCCTCCCGATCCCCTTGATGATGAGGCCTGCCATAAAAATCAAGAATGAAACGAGCGGTCTGCCGCATGCCGGAACCCGCGAGACCAACCACCACCGGACGCCCGTTGAGATCTGTGATATCTCGAACGCCGCTCCCTTTGCGGACGACCACATGAACCACCTCGGGGTAACAGGGTGCCACCACCGCAATCGCGTCCATCGACACCGATCCACCCTGCAAGAAGGCAAAGTCCACCGCTCGATGATCGTCGGTAGACAAGAGTCTTTCGGCGTTCTCGACAGAACCCTGCGTTGGCACAAGGATCACTTCACTGTCGGATCGCACCTCAATGATCTTCTTGAGATGCGCCGCGAGCTTGTAATACTAGTTTCAGTTAAACTGTGCCGATTCCGCCCATGTGGCATGGCACAGTGAGCTGACCAGTTCCGGATCGTTGGCGAATTGATTCCAGGCTGCGATGCCGACATCGTACAGGGCGTCGTGATCTGCGTACACGCGGTT
>JAJRSP010000103.1 GCA_024278775.1 Planctomycetota bacterium | reverse complement strand
CGCATGGTGGACGTCAAGCTGGAATGCCTGTCGTCGTATGGTAAACCACTCAAATCAACAAGCGTGGTCCGTTTGGAGATCGGCACGGCCGAGGTGCCCGTCCGCGTGGTGCTGCTTGATCGAAAAACACTCGCCCCGGGTGAATCGGACTATGCCCAGCTTCGCGGTGGCGTGGCGATCACGGCCACGTACGGTCAACGATTTATCATTCGCGACGAAAACGCCACGCGTACCATCGGGGGCGGTGTCGTCTTGCGACCGTTGGCGCGTCGGCGTCGCCGGACCCCGGAGGATGAGCGTGCGGCACTGACCGCACTCGATACGGGTACGCCGGCGGATCGGCTGGAACAGGTGCTGCGAGCCGCCGGGTTTCACCGGCCGAGTGATCTGAGCCTTTGTTGCCGGGCCGGCGTAGAGCCGGATGAGCTAACCTCGTGGCTGGAGACATTGAAATCATCCGGACGGTGGTGTCCGGTGGCGGGGACGGAAGTGTACGCGGTACCGGCCGCCGTTGACGATCTGACGGCGCGGTTGTTTCGCTGGCTCGAGCGTTTTCATCGCAAGCAACCGGACAACCCGGGACGGCTGAATGATACCGTGGTCGGCTGGCTGGAACGGCTGACGCGCCGCGAGATCGCCAAGCCGCTGGTGGAGATGCTCGTCCAATCGAAGCGGCTCAAACGGCTGGGGCGTTATCTTTGCCTACCGTCTTTCGCGCCGCAGTTGTCCGGTGCCGATGAGAAAATCCTCCTCGCCATCGTGCGACAGTTGCAAGATGCCGGGTTTCAACCACCCTCGGTGGAGGCGTTGGCGGCCAAGACTTCCACGGACAGAAAACGAATCGAGCGACTGGCGACGCTAGCCGTGGCGCTGGGTGATCTGGTTCGGATCGACAGCAAAACCTATCTCCACACGGATGTTGAGCAAACTTTGCGGGAGACGGTGGCCAGACAAATCCAGGCCTCCGGCGGGATCACCGTATCGGAAATCCGCGAAGCGCTGGGATCGAGTCGTAAATTCGTCGTGCCGCTCTTGGAATACCTGGACCGGGTGGGGTACACTCGTCGTGTCGGCGATCAGCGTGTGTTAGCCCCAGCGAGCGAATAACGACGGCGGGCAAGGCGGCGGCGAACGGCGACGCGGAAGAGGCAGGTGTCATGGGCGTGTCAGCGAAAGTCGAAAAACTGCTGCGATCGTTGCCGTCGGTGTCTGCGCTGCTCGAAAGCGAGGAGGTGCAACACTGGCTGGCCGAATTGCCGAGGAAGATCGTGGTGGCCGCGGTGCAAGAGGCGATCGCGCAGTGCCGCGGGCAAGTACTCAACGGCGGGGTGACGGAGGCCGTTGATCTTCACCATGTGCTCGCGATGGCGGAGGCGGATCTGGTGCGGCGATCGATTCCCTCGTTGCGCCGTGTGATTAACGCCACGGGGATCGCGCTACACACCGGTCTCGGTCGTGCGCCGCTGTGTGAGGCCGCGATCGACGCGCTGGTGGATGGTGCCCACGGCTATTGCTCGTTGGAGTTTGATCTGGTGACGGGTACGCGCGGGAAGCGCAACGCCCACCTTAGTGATTTGCTGACGATGCTCACCGGGGCCGAAGCCGGCACCGTCGTGAACAACAACGCGGCCGCCACGCTGATGATTCTCAACACCTTCGCGGCCGAGCGTGAGGTGGTGGTGTCGCGAGGGGAGTTGGTGGAGATAGGCGGGAGTTTTCGCATCCCGGATATCTTGCGGGCTTCTCGCGCAAGGCTTCGCGAAGTCGGCACGACCAACCGCACCCGCATCGGCGATTATGAAGCCGCCATCTGCGATGAGACGGCCATCCTGCTCCGCGTGCATCCGAGCAACTACCGGGTGGTCGGCTTCACCGAGAGCGCGTCAATGGCCGACATCGCATCGCTCGCTCATCGTTTTGGCCTGCTGGCCGTGGATGATCTCGGCAGCGGTGCCCTGCTTGATATGAAAGCCCACGGGCTACCCGATGAGCCCTGCGTCCGTGACTCGATCGACGCGGGGGCCGATCTGGTCTGCTTCTCGGGTGATAAGCTGGTCGGCGGGCCGCAGGCGGGGATCATCGTGGGCAAGAAGACCTATATCGACCGGATCGAGTCAAGCCCGTTGATGCGCACCTATCGCGTGGGCAAGCTCACGCTGCTGGCGCTCGATGCGACGCTACGTCAATACCTTGACCCGGCCATCGCAATCGAGGAGGTGCCGTCGCTGGCTATGCTACAGGTACCGACCGACGTCCTCGTCCAGCGCGCGCGCAAGCTGACGGCCATGCTCAAAGAGGCGCTGCCAGAGGCAAACATATACGAAGGTTCCGATGTGGCGTACGCGGGTGGCGGGGCCATGCCGGGTAAGGAACTGGAAACGATTATCGTGCAGTGGCACCCGGAGCACGCGGGGGTGAATGAGGTGGTGAGTGCGTTGCGGGCGGCCGAGACACCGGTGGTCGCGCGGGTCCGGGATGACGCGCTTTGTTTTGACGTGCGAACGATTCCCGAGTCGGACTTCGACACGCTCGTTGATTCCATCACGGCGGCCGCCCTCGATACCGAACCCGATGAGCCTGGCGGTATCCGCCTGCCGATCCTATAGCGCGGTGATGGGTGGCCCATCTCTTCAGAGGTGGGGAACTCGAATTGGATCGGAGAATCGTGTCCCCCACGGCTAAAGCCATGGGCCACCCGGCCGGTGCCGATTCTGTCACGTACGCCTCACTGCTAGAAGTTCTCACCGGAACTGTTTATGCGAGTCGATACCGGTTATGCTGCGGCCCGTCAGTCTGAGGCGTGTGCCGGGGCGGACGGGTATTAGTAGAATCGGAGACCGTCGTCGTGCGAAAAGAGTCTTACGAGTTTTTACGCTGCATTCTCGAATCACCCTCGCCGTCCGGGTTTGAGCAACCGG
>JAJRSP010000102.1 GCA_024278775.1 Planctomycetota bacterium | reverse complement strand
TGAGCAACAGCCTGTCCAACCATTAACGACCTCCTTGTCTTGGGATAAGTGTTTCAGCAACCGTAGTTTATCCCACAAGGAGGTCGTAAAAAAGGGGAAAGCTTGAATAATCCGGGTTAGCATCCGTCAATGGCATCGCGACAAACACGATTTGTTACAAATTCGCAGCAATCGTCGGGAGTGCTCACATGTCACGCTACGAGTGTGGTTTGAAAAACGATCGGTTACTTCGCGTGGCGACGCTCGCGCTACGCCGATCCAGCTTCAGCGGGGGCACCCTCCTTGCATCAGGCCGGGCTTCATCAAACGTTCAATGTGTCAGCTCATCAAACCGCTCATGTAACGCCACCCATTCACTCAGCGTGAACGACTCCGGGCGGCGCGTGGCGTCGATCGACTCGAAGAGCTTGTCGGATGTGGTGGTGTTCGATAGCAATCGTACGGCCGCGCGGATGGTCTTTCGCCGATGCTCGAAGGTGCCACGCACAAACGCCGCAAATCGACGAAGCGTGTCCATGTCTCTAAAGGGTGAGGCTTTCACTTCGAGCTTGAGCATGACCGATCGGATCGTCGGTCTCGGCCAAAACGCCTCGGGCGGGATACGGGCCACCACCGACACCTCGGCGAGAAGCTGCGAGAGGATCGCAAGCGGCCCATAGGCTTTGCCGCCCGGATTAGCCGTCACTCGATCGCCCACTTCGGCCTGTACCGTAAACACGAGCGAACGCACCTGCGGATAATCCACCAGCAGGTTCATCACCAGCGGTGTTGCGATCTGATACGGGAGGTTGGCCACGAGCTTCACCGCACCCCGCGGATCATCGTGTGCCGTGATCGAAGTCGCCAACGCG
The DNA here is from genome assembly GCA_024278775.1 of Planctomycetota bacterium. The sequence continues at coordinate 2,351 of JAJRSP010000102.1, read as the reverse complement.
TTGATGATCCTGTGTTTGCTCTCCAGCGCGTCTCCGGCGATCAACCGGAAGTGGTTGCAACCGTGGAACCGTTTTCCGATCAGCGTTTGCAGGTCGCGGTCAATCTCGACGGAGAGGACTTGCCCCGCCCGGGCCACGAGCAGGTCTGTCAGGCCGCCGGTACCCGCCCCGACCTCGACCGCGAGATCATGCCTGGTCAACTCGGCCGCTGCCACCAGCCGGCGCATCAGATTGCCGTCGATGAGGAAGTTTTGCCCGAACATTTTTCTCGGGCGCATGCCCACGGATGCCAGGGCATCGGCGATTTCGCGTTTCGTTTGTACGTGCTCGATGGTCACTTCTACAAAACCTTTTACTACTGACGGCGATTGGTTGGTGTTTGTTGCAAGTCGCGGTAGTATAGCGGATGGATCGGGTTTCGTCTGAGGGTCACCAGCGGTTCGATGGGACCTATCACACTGGGATGACGTCAGCAGCCGATACGGTTTCGGAGCCAACACCATGCGTTCGTATGAAGTCCTGAGGCAGGCGGCGGAAGAAGTAGGCGTCAAGGCGCTGGCCGCCGAGTTAAAACTGTCCACCGCCCTCGTGTACAAGTGGTGCCAGCCGTCCGATCCCCATGACCCGGACACGAGTGGTGCGCGTAACCCGCTGGATCGTCTCGCGGAGATCGTGCGTTTCACAAAAGACACACGGGTGGCCGGTTGGCTCTGCCATGAATCGGGCGGGTTCTACGTGGCCAATCCGCCCGGAGTCGCTGACGATCCACCCACTGAACTGCTCGCCAACACCCAACGGCTCGTCAAGGAGTTCAGCCAGTTTTTGCTGACCGTCACCCGATCCATCGAAGACGACGGCATGATCGAACCCGCCGAAGCGGAGCGGATTCGCGATCGGTGGGAGTTATTCAAGAGTGCCGTGGAGTCGTTTACCGTCGCATGTGAGCGGGGCGTGTACCATCACGGCTCCTCTGATGCGTAACCGTCCGTCCGAGGTCATTGCGCAGGCACATGCGAATCCGAGCCGGTGGTGGGTCCGTGGTTAGTGTTTTCGGCTGCGGTGACCCGAAAAGACTTGCTCAGCTCCACGGTATCGTTGACACCTCGGACAATCAGCCACCGCTCGTTTTTACCGGAATGCTGCCACTCACGGCGTGCCTCTTCTGCAGAGGTGAAGTAATAACGCCCGAGTCGATCAATTTTGTCCCACCCCATAGACGTTACCGTTCCCTCACGAGGCGTTCGCTGATACTCCGCCGGTGTCATACCGGAAAAGGCGGCCACGTATAACGCTCCGAATACGCCATCCACATCGACATAGACCCGATCGTATTCCCTGCCGTGGTCATGCAGCCACGCACCCACTTCTGCGTAGCCGGTTTGGGCGGCCCGTGCGTGGAGATCGGTCCGGTTGATGTATCGAACCGTATACCAGCCACCGCAAGCCACGATCATGAGTGATGTGGCGATCAAGCCGAACCGTGACCATCGGTTAAGGCCGATCGTGCGAGCTGTGATGGGCGAGGAGGAATCGGTCCCCATGCGCAGGAGTAACGTGCCGACGCAGAGCGCTCCGTAGGCGGCGGCGATCGGATAGACGGCCCAGACGACCGAGGTACGCATTGGATTGGGATTGCCGGAGGAGACGACACCGGGAATCAGCCCGATGATGACCGCGATCGGGATCATGGCCAGTCGCAGATCGTGCCTTCGGACGCTCTGTACAACCGTGGCGATCAGTCCGACATACAGAAACGGTAATGAGGCCACGCCGAGTCGCGCGACGCTTAGATGCCGATACTCTCCGAACGAGAGGAACAGATAGCGTGGGTCCAGGTTTTTGGCGAAGTTGGCGAAGAGCATTTCCATCCACCATCGCGGCCCGTTGGCAAGCGGTGGAATGATGTGCCCGCCGCGTGAGAAAAACAGGTCGGGCATGGTCATGGCTGCGTAGATCGTTGGGCTTGCGCCTATCAGCACGCCGATAGTCAAAACGCCGGCGCTTTGCATGGCCACCATCCAACTTCGACCGGTTTGCCGTAAGACCATGATCAGAAGCACGCACGCCGCGAATGCAAAGAGTGGCCCGGTGATCCGGCTTCCGGTGTAGGCGAACGTCGAGAACCCGACGACGAACCCAGTGATCGCGATGGGCCACCACTGAAGTCGGTTGACGCGCGTATCTTCGGCACGCACCAACACTTGGTCGAACAGGTAGAGGATCAAGATAGCGAACAGCGGCGGTAGGTAGACCCCCGCGTTGACTTGTCGGGCGTACAAAATATGAATCGGCGAGAACGCGACAAACAGCAGGGCGATGAGCCCCCCTCGGTCGCCAAACAGCCGTCGTGC
>JAJRSP010000101.1 GCA_024278775.1 Planctomycetota bacterium | reverse complement strand
GCATGCTTGAGGGCGTGCTGATGCGCTATGCAATGGAGGGTTTTCAGGACGCATTTGCCAACCCCGATGTGATGCGGGACAAAGCGAAAACGGTTCTGAAAGACGTGGCGGACTCCGATTCCATCAACCCCGTCGCCCGAGCAGCCATGAGCCGATTCTTCGGAGAACTCGATCGCTTCATGGGCGAAGTGCCGAAATTCGACGATCAGAATTCCGCAGGCCAAGGTGAAAACGGCGACGGTTCCGGCGGATGGCAGCCGGTCGTTATTCAAAGCGTGGCCGTCGCGCGGGAATACACGGGTCCGAAGAGCGCTTACGAAATTTCCTTCCCGCAATCGATGACGTGGGGCGTGCTCGGATGCACGGCCGCGTTTGGAATTTCACTGGTCATCGAGCGCACGCACGGCACACTCGTGCGACTGCGCATGGCCCCCATTCAGCGTTGGAAAATTCTCGGCGGAAAGGCGCTGGCCTGTTTCGTTACCACGCTCGCAACGCTGACCATGCTGATCGTTGTCGGCATCCTCCTTTTCGGCATCAGGCCAAGCTCGTACGCTCTGCTTGCGATGGCGTTCGCGTCGGTCGCAGCCGGGTTTGTCGGCATTATGATGTTCATCTCCGTGCTCGGCAGGACGGAGCAATCCGCCAGCGGTATCGGCTGGGGCGTTCTGACCATGATGGCTATGCTTGGCGGCGGGATGGTGCCGTTGCTGTTCATGCCCGGCTGGATGAAAGTCGCCAGCCACGCAAGCCCGGTCAAGTGGGCGATCGTCGCGATGGAGGGCGCGGTGTGGCGGAACTACACGACGACGCAAATGCTCCTGCCTTGCGGTATATTGCTTGCCTTCGGCGTCGTGTTTTTCGTTTTCAGCGCTCGCGTGTTTCGTTGGACCGATCGATAGGATAATCTCGTCTCCGACAGAGCGAGCCGCGAACTTCAGTTCGCGCGGATATTGAAAGCACGACACCCGAAGAACACACGGAATTCATCGCGGTCGCCACGGATTCAGAAGGAGCATTGCACCATGCGCGTCTTGTGCAAACATTTCAAAGCCACGTTCAAATCCTGGGATCGTCTGTTCATGGAAGCCGCCGATTTTGCCACAACCGTCGGCCCCGACCGATTGATCTCCATCTCGCACTCGCAGCACAATTCCGAAGGAATCGTAAACGTCTGGTACTGGGGCGAAGCCGCAACCTGCCATCACTGCGATTACGATCTTACAATGAATCGATCCGGCACATGCCCGGAATGCGGCGCACTTGTTTCCTACGACGCACCGCCCGTGGACGACACGCAAAGCTGACCGCGAACGATTCGTTTGCCCCGCCGATCAATCGCCGTTACATACCCGCAGGTCATGAAACTGTTTGTCCGAAACGATCTCGACGGGTTCTTCGGGTTGTTCATCGACAACCTTGTGCAGCTTCTGCTCATCGTCGCGCTGTGCTCAGGCCTGTGTGGCATGACCGGCGACGATGCCCGCTTTATCTACGCCTTCATCCTCCCCGGGGCGGCGGTGTCGATCTTGTTCGGAAACATTTTCTACGCATGGCAGGCCCACCGGCTGGCCAAACGCGAGCAGCGCGATGACGTCACGGCGCTGCCTTACGGCATCAACACGCCGTCGCTGCTGGTCTACATATTCTTCGTTCTCGCACCCGTCTATCGGTGCACCGGATCGGCGGAGACAGCCTGGGTCATGGGCGTGTTCGCCTGCGCGGGCAGCGGCTTGATCGAGTTTTTCGGTGCCTTCGTAGCCGACTGGGTTCGCCGTCACACGCCGCGTGCCGCGTTGCTCTCCACGCTCGCCGGCATTGCCATCGGCTTCATCGCGATGAAGTTTGCCCTCGAAATCTTCGCCTCACCGATGGTGGCTATGCTGCCGTTGGCGATCATTCTCCTTACATATTTCGCCAAAGCGCGCATGCCGTTGGGCCTGCCCGGTGGCTTCGTCGCCGTTGTGGCTGGGACCGCTGTCGCGTGGTGCCTGCCCGAAGCGTGGCTGGCGAAACCGATGGCCATCGACGCTGTGCGCGATGCGTGGGCCGTCCGCGAAGTCCGCTGGCCTCAGTTTGCGGGCGGGGCGTTACGTAGCGTCCTGGACCTGCCCGTCGGTGAGTGGATCGGCTTCGTTTCCGTCATTGTGCCGATGGGTCTGTTCAATCTCGTCGGCAGCCTCCAGAACATCGAGTCGGCCGAGGCGGGCGGCGATCGCTATGACACACGTTCGTCACTGGCCATGAACGGTCTGGGCACGCTGGCAGCCGCGTGCTTCGGGAGTTGCTTCCCCACGACGATTTACATAGGCCATCCGGGTTGGAAGAGTTTGGGTGCCCGGGCGGGCTACTCGACGCTCAATGGCTTCGTCATCGCCCTCATCTGCCTGACCGGCACCGTCGCTTTGATCAACAGCATCGTGCCCCTGGAGGCCGGTATCGCCATCGTTCTGTGGATCGGATTGGTCATCACCGCTCAGGCGTTTCAAGCCACACCGTCCGAACACGCACCCGCCGTTGCGATCGGTCTGTTCCCCGCCATCGCAGCCTGGGGTGCGACCGTCATGTGGGGAGCGTTCCTCGCCGCACAATTGATACCCGTTCCACCCGGCGCGCCTGTCGCCGAGCAATTTCTCGCCCCTGTCGGACCAGCCACCACCATGCAGGACTTGCTCCAATCCGAACACCGCGACGCGGGTCAACTATCCACGGTCAACGGTTTCCTCATCCACGGGCTGAACCTGATGGAGCGGGGGTACATCTTCACCTGCATGATTTTGGCTGCTCTTTCCGCGAACCTCATCGACCGGAAATACCGGGCGGCAGCGGTGTGGTCGTGCATCGGAGCATTCTGCGCAGCCATCGGCTTGACGCACGCCTATCAGGTCAGCGGAAACGCGATCGACTTCCTGTTCATCTTCGCCAAGCCATCCGAAAACGCATACGCTTACCGCGCTTGGCCTATCGCCGTCGGCTACCTTCTCGCCGCCGCTGCCATCGTGGCCTGCATCCGCACACAATCGGAACCGAAACACTGATCAAATTCTCACCCATTATTCAGGAGCAACACAGCAATGAAGACCGATCAACTCGCCGAAGCCGTCGACGCCACACGCGATTGGACGCTCAAACTCATGGCTGACATTGAAGGTGGCGACTGGTTTTTCCAACCCGCGCCGGGCTTGCCGCACATTCTCTGGCTTTGCGGACACATCGGGTTCGCGGAGCATCTGCTGATTCTCACGCGGTGTCTCGGCGGGCCTGCCCCGGAAGAGGACTTTGGGCAACACTTCCCGATCGGCGGGCCGGTCCTCAGCGCGACCGAGCATGATTACCCGTCATCGGAAATCGTTCTGAAGAAAATGGCTGACATACACGCCGAAGTGCTCACCGCCGTTGCGGGCATGTCGGAATCTCTGCTGGACGAACCCTGCTACGGAAAAGACGGGGCGACTCACCCGCACTACAAGACCAATCTTGGCGCGATCATTCACTGCATTCGTCACGAAGGGTTTCACGCGGGACAGATTGCGACAATCCGCCGTCTGCTCGGAAAAGGGTTTCTGCGCTGACCGTTGAGGTCAAACAGCCCCGCAACCGGGGAACACGCTACGAGTCGTCCGTGTCGTGCGTATCAATGTCAAGCGGAACGTGATGATGCTCAGCCGGGTTGGCATCGCGCAAAAGTCGGACCACGCAAAAAAGGCACAGCCCCAGCACGAACCCCATGCAGCCCACCATCATGGCGATGCCGCCCGTGGTCAGGCCTTCCTGCATGAGAAATGTCGCGATCACGACGCCGTCCCCCATTCGCCGGAATCGATACCGCTTTGCTCGATGGATCGCCCGATGCGGTTTCGGTATGCGATATCGCTGACAGCCAAAATCAGGATCAACAGGAGAATCACCGCGACAAACACATAGCGCGCTACATTCGCGTTGCTGGCGGCCTCAGCCCGTTTCGCCTCCGCGTCTTGATCCAATACCCGCAGCCAACCCGGCAGACCGTCAAGCGTCTCCGGCATGCCCTTTGCTTGGCCCAGCAACGTCGTAACGCGCGCCGCCAACGCTTCGCCCGCCAGCTCTTCATCAGCGAAGTGTTCAGCCACAGCGCCCGCGTAAACGGATCGAGCAGCCGCCTGCCCCTTAATCGTCGGGCTCATGGCTTCCAGCCGCGACGGCGCGTTGTAGTAACACCAAAGCGACAACACCACGATGAGAAACGTCGGCGTAACAAACCGAATGAAAAAGGGCAGCAGCCTCGGTGTGCGCAGCACGGAACCGCGATTCATTTCCTCGACACCGCGTTTCGCGCCAATAATCCAGCCGAAAATAATCACCTGCCCCAGACCAGCCAGGATCATCATGAACTCGCACCAGAAATCGGTGAAACTAAGCGCCTGGAGGTTCTTGCTGAAGTACATGATGATCGCGGCGCCGCCCGTCGTGAAAACGCCCAAAATCGTCACGCTCGCCCGGCGCTTCAGGCCGAAGCCGTCCTCAAGAAACGCGATCGCCGGTTGAAGCATACTGATCGAACTCGTCACCGCAGCCAGGAACAGCAACCCGAACCACATACCTCCAAAGAACGAACCGCCGGGCATATGGTACATGATCGCGGGCACCGTAAAAAAGCCCAACGCGAACGTGCCCGCCGGCGTGTTTCCAGGCCCGAGAAACAGAAACGCTGCCGGCACCACAATCATGCCGCCGAGAATGACTTCGCAAAATTCGTTCGTGCTCGACGCGCTCAACGATGTGAGAACAACGTCGTCGTCTTTCTTGAGATAGCTTGAATAGCAAAGGATCAACCCGAACCCAACGCTCAGACTGAAAAAGATTTGCCCCGCAGCACGAAGCCATACCTCTGGGTTGCGCAGCGCCCCCCAGTCCGGATTCCACATAAACCCAAGCCCACTGCCGATCGTCCGCCCGTCGACTTCATTGCCCAACGTCAGCACGCGCACCAGAACGATGACTGCACAAAGTATCAGAAGCGGCATGGCGGCGATGCAGAACTTCTCGATGCCCTTCGTCACGCCGCGATAGATGATGACGAAATTGACCAAAAAGCACAGCAGGATCAGCCACAGCATGGCATTGCCATACATGCCGCCGTTCTCATTCATCCCGACGGTTTCCTTCGTGAATTTGCTCGAAGCGCCGACGATGCTCGTGCCGGCTTCGGTTGCCGTGGCGAACAGTTCCGCGAACCCGCCGGAGAAAAAGTGGATGGAATAGCGCAGGCAGAGCGCCTCCAGTATGACGTAGTACATGTACACGAGAACCGGAATCGCCAGCGTGAGCGCTCCCGTGAACCGCCCCAGCGCGTTGCGCGACAACGCGTACATGATCCCCGGACCGTTGTTCTGGCCGAAGCGACCGCCCAGTCGGCCTATCGTCCATTCGCACCAGGCAATCGGAATCCCAAGAACCACGAAGCTGATGAAATACGGAACCAGAAATGCACCGCCGCCGTTGTTGACAGCCGTTCCCGGGAATCGCAAAAAGTTCCCCAGACCGACGGCGGAACCAGCCACAGCAAGAATGACACCGAACCGCGATCCCCAGTGTTCGCGCGTCGCCGCTTTGTCCAGGGCGGGTGTTTCGGTCATGGTTCATCCCGTAGGCGTGCGTCCGCCGCACGTTTGCGCGAAATTCAACTGCTCCGCTGACACACGTCATCCAGTACGCGGTGGGTGGCATGCCCGTCTCCAAGGCGGGCATGTTGCGCCCAAAGCGTACTCATCGCAACGCCCAGCCGTACCACCCGTCAAACGGTGCGTGTCGGAGCACCACTCCGACGCGAAACCATACTCGACCATCAAACGATTATGCAAGAGGAAAGCACGCCTCCACCAAACAACGCGGCATGTTGCACTGAAACGATCATGCACTAGAATCCTCCCCCGCGTGTATGGCTACCATTTACCCGTGGATTTCTTATGTTAGCAGAGTTTGATCTCGGCACGATCGCGGCGGGGCTATCGAAATACGTCTGGAGCATGCCGCTCTTCGTCCTGTTGCTCGGCTGCGGGTTGCTCATCTCCATCGCAGCCAAGTTCCCTCAATGGCGCGTGCTGACACACGGGCTTAGCTGCGTTCGCGGCAAGTACGACGACGATTCCGATCCGGGTGCCATCTCGCATTTTCAGGCACTCTGTTCAGCGCTGTCCGCCACCATCGGGCTGGGCAACATCGCCGGAGTCGCCGTCGCGATTTCGCTGGGCGGACCGGGCGCGGTGTTCTGGATGTGGGTGGTCGGCCTGTTTGGCATGGCGCTCAAATTCGCGGAATGCTCGCTGGCGGTCATGTACCGAGACGTACGCGACGTGCCCGATCCCAGTGCGCCTGCACTCATGGAAGCCGACACCGAATCGCGCACGCTGGAATACAAGGGTGAAGCGCCACCCGAAGAGGGTGCGATCGAATCCGCCCGTGGTGAAGTCCGCGGCGGGCCGATGTGGTACATCCAAAAAGCGCTCGTCGATCCGCTCCGGGCCAAGGGCAACGGCGGGTGGGCGTTTTTCAAAATACTCGCGGTTCTTTTCGCCGTCGCGACGATGCTCAACAGCTTCGGCGGCGGCAATATGTTCCAGGGCTGGAATGTCAGCAACGTCCTGTGGCAGAATTTTCACGTCGAAAAATGGCTATCCGCCTCAGTCGTCTCCGTGCTCGTAGCGTTGGTCATCATCGGCGGCATCAAGCGCATTGGCGGCGTCGCTTCCAAGCTCGTGCCCACCATGTGCCTCGTGTACTTCGTCGGCGCGTTGTACATCATCGGCTCGCACGCTTCGGAAATTCCTCATTACCTCGCGTTGATCTGCAAGAGCGCTTTCACCTCCACAAACAGCGAAGGCACGTTCGTTGGCGTGGGATTCTGGGTCGCGTTCACCTGGGGACTTCGCCGTGCGTGTTTCAGCAACGAAGCCGGTGAAGGGTCAGCCGCAATCGCCCACGCAGCCGCCAAGACAGACGAACCCATTCGCGAAGGCATCGTCGCGGGATTGGGCCCTTACATTGACACGCTGATCATCTGCACCATGAGCGCCCTCGTCCTGCTCATGACCGGCGTGTGGTGTCGACCGGCCGTCGGAACCGTGTCAGCCGTCGATGGTCAGCGCATCGTCATCAACATCGCACACGATATCGATGAAGAATTCCAGGAGAGCTATCTATCCGAGATTCAGCAGTCATCAAGACTGTCGGTACACATCGCCGCCGAACCGGGAAAAGAACCGACGGAAATCACGCTTCCGATCACCGGCGACGCAAGCTCGGACCACTGGACCGGGATCGATTCCATCACGCTCGATGCTACGAAAATCGACGAAGCCGATCTTGAAAATCTCGCCAAAGTCACCCCCGGCATGCCCGCTCATCTGCCGTTGGACGGCGCGGAGATGATGCGCTTCGCCTTCGACACCGGATACGCCGGTCTGGGCAAATGGGTCATTACCATCGGCGTCTGCCTGTTCGGTTTCAGCACGATGTTGAGCTGGTCCTACTACGGCGAAAAGGCGGCGGAGTACCTTTTCGGACCCGGCGCCATCCTGATCTACAAATTTGTGTTCGTGGTCTTCGTGTTTCTCGGGATGGTCCTGAACAAGTTTTCCACCGTCTACGACTTCTCCGACGCCACAACCGGCATGATGGTTCTGTGCAACCTGCCGGCTGTCCTGATTCTGCTGCCCCGACTCTTGCGGGCGGCCAACGACTACTTCCGCCGCCTCGATTCGGGTGAAATGAAGCAGACGCGCTAACAATTGAGTGATCGCCGCCGCAGGCCGTTGGCACCGTCAACCAAAGTTGCTACGTTACAAACATGATCAGGTGGAAAATCTCCAAAACGTTCGTGCTGTCAGCCATTCTCCTCACCGTCGGCTGTCGTGACCGGTTTGAGGCTGAGGCATTCAATACCAACCTCGGCGACGGGAGTCGGCCTCTGCTGCCAACCCCGATCTCCGACATGGACGAAAGCGTCCTAAACCAGCGTGCCGACGTGATCGAACCGTTGGCCGACCTCGGCCCGCACGACGAAGACGCAGACCATGACGACGACCACGGCGGTGACGATCGCGCGGAAATCATCGAACTCATCGCTTCCATCAACGACGCCATGAGCGAGAGCGATTTCGAAACCGTCGCCGACCACCATGTCGAGCGACAGCGATCGGTACTCCGCGACACCGCCGACCTTCAGCGACAGGCCCACGAAACGGCGCTGAAGCTGATCGAATCGCTCAAAGCACTCGATCCCCAGCCTGCGTATGCAGCCATGATCGTGCCGGCCCTCGAAATGGGTCTCCACCTCACCATCGCACCGGAGGCCATCACTTTCGAGTCCGAAACCAAAGCGTCGGCACCGTTGGCGATGGCCGCCGTCGGTTTCGAAAAAGTCGACGGCCGCTGGTACATGGCCACACCGACCGTCCCCGAAACGACGGAGCAGCAAACGAAAATGCTGACGACCGTGGTCGATTCCCTGCAAGGCATCAGCGACGTGCTCGCCGACGACTCGATCAACGCAACGGAACGCGACGCCAAAGTGTTCGCCCTGTTTCAGAAATTCGGAGCCGACATGCTCGCCGCCGGCAGCACGAACTAGAACATCGTGACTCGTGGTTTCTCGGGTTTCGCTCTTTCAGAGCCGCGACCGTAAGGGAGCGGACGGCGAGAACCCGCACTGTCAAAATCGACCGCACTCTAACGACGGACGCCGACCCGACACGATTAACCCGTCATGGACGACGCACCCCTCCACGCCCACAGCCTCGCCGAAGCGTTCATGTACCTTGGCGTCACACCCTGCGCCAGATGTAGCAAAGGCCCGCTGACCTGCGATCAAAAAACACCCGCAGACAACGGCCGCTCGATCACCATGCAAGGCCAATGCGCCCAATGTGCGAACCGCTTTGAGTTTGTCTTCACGCTGCCCATCAACGACGCCCCACAAGATCGAGACGACCTTTATCCCGTCCTGAACCCCACCGAAGAGCCATCGCACATGATCGACGTCGGCCAGTGGATCACATTATTCCGAGTCATCCTCGAAGCCGCCGACAAGGAGGAAAAAAAGATCGAAGCCCGCCGCCTGGGTTACGAAGCCGCACAATGCCTCGACGAAGCGCTCAAATTCTACACCGACAACGAGCTGCCGCCCGAATCCGCCGCCTTCACACCCGAATCACGCGACCGGCTGCGCGACCATCCCGAGCTGTTCGCCCGCGAACGCCTACTCGATCTGCGCTCCAAACTCCCCAAGACAACAACAATGCAAAACGCCATCACCCGCGATCAGCGCCCAAAGCCTTGGTGGAAGTTCTGGCAGGGCCCATAGGCGTTGTCGGCTGAGCGAGTGACCGATCAGAACCGCGACACTGAGCGCGACCAAGCCGGGAATGCATCACACGATTACGCACCCGCTCTGGTAAACAACGGCCACCAGGTTTGACGCTGACCGAAGCGGACCGCTAAACTGCCCTCTGTTCCCACGCGGGAAAACACGGCTAACAGCCTGTCGAAGGACATAGGCGCTCGGTGTGCGGATTCGCCCATGCAATTACTCGAACTCTCAAAATTCCTCGCAGAAAACGGTTTCGCCAACACCATCGACGGCCAAGCCGATGTGGACATTCGCGCCGCCAACACCCTCGAAGACGCCCGCGAAGGCGATATCAGCTTTTTGGCCAACCCGCGTTACACGAACCTTTTGGGCGAAACCAGAGCGTCCGCCGTCATCGTCAAAAACGGTGAGCCGACCCCGAAAGAACTGACCGTCGTTCGGTGCGACGACCCCTACGGCGCGATCACCGCCGCCATCATTCGCGTCCACGGCCACCGCAACCATCCCCAATGGGGACAGGATGCCCGTGCGGTCATCGCCGACTCCGCCGAAATCGGGGAAAACGCAAACATAGGCCCCAACGTCACCATCGCCGCGCGTGTCACCGTTGGGCGTAACGCCGTTATTTACCCCGGCTGCTACATCGGCGACGACGTGAAAATCGGCGATGACGTCACCCTCTTTCCCAATGTTGTCATCTACAACAACTGCGTGCTAGGCCATCGCGTGACCATTCATTCCGGCAGTGTTATCGGGCACGACGGTTTGGGCTACGCACCCGTCGGCGGAGCGTGGGTCAAGATTCCCCAAGCCGGCCGCGCCGTTCTTGAGGACGATGTCGAAATCGGGGCCGGCTGCGCCATTGATCGCGCCACGCTCGGCGAGACCCGCATAGGCCAAGGTACCAAATTCAGCGACGCGGTCGTCATAGGCCACGGAACGAAGATCGGTCCGCATTGCATGTTCGTCGCTCAGGTCGGCATCGCCGGCTCCACCAAAGTCGGCCACCACGTAACCATGGCCGGCCAAGTCGGCATCTGCGGGCATCTCACGATTGGCGACAACGTCCGCATCGGTGCCAAGAGCGGCGTACATTCAAACATCGAAAACGACGCGGTTTACCTCGGCAGCCCAGCTATCGATTCCGGCGAATTCAAACGACAGGCCTACCTCGTGCGCCGCCTGCCCAAACTCAAACAGCGGCTGCGCGATCTCGAAAAAGAGGTCGCACGGTTGAAAGAAAATCTCGATGACACAGCCGCCGACTAACCCCAATGCGATCGGTGTCATTGCCGGCGCGGGGCGCTTCCCCGAGATGGTGGTCAGCGGTGCCAAACGCGCCGGATGCAGTGTCACCGTCGTCGGCTTGAGAGGCTTGGCGGATGCAGGACTGAGCGACCACGCCGACGCATTCCGATGGTCAGGTCTCGCGCGGCTGGGACAGTGGATCAGGATTCTTCGCGCGCGCGGCGTACAACGTGTCATCTTGGCCGGCTATGTCCATAAGCAAGTCATGTACGGCCGCTTTCGCCTGCTGAAACTCCTGCCCGACTGGACGAGCATCCGCCTGTGGTTCTTCCGTCTGCAGGACAAGCGTAACAATGCGGTGCTCGGGGCTGTTGCCGACGTGTTCGCCGCCAATGGAATCAACATGGAAAGCTGTGTACAGTATTGTGCCGAAGCGATGGCACCCGAAGGTCACATCGCAGGCCCCAATCCCGCCGACGACCTCAACAACGATATCGAGTTCGGATGGCGCATCGCGAAAGAGCTAGGCCGACTCGACATAGGCCAAGCAGTCGCGGTCAAGGAGACCGAAGTCATCGCCGTCGAAGCCATCGAAGGCACCGACCGCATGATCGAACGCGCGGGGCAACTCTGCAAACGCGGTGGCTGGACGCTCGTCAAAGTGGCCAAGCCCAATCAGGACATGCGCTTCGACGTGCCCACAGTAGGCCCGGACACACTCGCCAACCTGAAACGAAGCGGCGCACGGGCGCTCGTGATCGAGGCCCACAAAACGGTCATCATCGACCGCGAAGCGCTCAAAACCGCAGCCCGCAAAGCCAACATCACCATCGTCGCCCGCACCGACGCCACACATTAACGCAGTCCCCAGCCAAACGAGCCGCGGACTTCAGTCCGCGCGGACCCAATCCACCAATTCACCGTTTCCCGGACCTCACAATCCCTGAAACCCAACCCCGAACCTGCTACAATACCACCCAGCCGGAAAGCGACTCAATCTCGGAGGAGAAAAGCACAATGACCGTCAGCGGAATCACCCTAATCATGCTCGCCGCCCTGGCGTCCGCGGCCCAAGCGTCTGATCGGCCCGACGCAAGAACAGATCACCAAGGTCATCGTGCGATCGACAGTTCCGTCATCCTGCCACAAGCCGATCCCCAACCAACCGAAGGCGGCGACACCTCCGACTGGCGCTCGCTAGGCCCGTTCGGCGGCGACATTGCAGACGTGGCTGTCTCCCCCGTGAACCCCATGATCGTCCTCGCAGGCCACGTGCCGTCGACCGGAATTGGGGGCACGCTCTACCGCTCCACCGACGGCGGCAACACATGGTCCACCGTCGCCGGCTTCGTCAACACCAATGTCCACGACATCGAATTCGCACCCGACGGAATCGCCTACCTCGCCACCGGCAACGGAGTGCGCAAGAGCACCACGAACGGTGCGAGTTGGACGCAGCTCAACCTCAGCATCGGCAACTTCCAGATCGTTTTCGAAGTAGCCATCGACCCAGGAAACACCGACAGAATCTACGCGGGAATCGCCGACGGGCTTGGCGGTCAACCGATTAACCTCATTCGTTCTCTCAACGCGGGCCAAACCTGGTCCAACATCACGCCGCCGCTCTCCGCTCCGCTCACATGTCGAGCCATTGCCGTCGATCCCGGCGATTCCGGCACAATTGTCGCGGGCTTCGGCGGAAGCTTCGGAGGAGGCCAAATCTGGGTCTCCACCGACGACGCGGAAACATGGGTCAACCGTTCCGCCGGCCTGCCCGCCACGCCCATCAACGACCTCGTTTTTGACAACGCCCGCCTGCTCGCCGGCGGCGGCTTGCTGTTCGGCACGCAAAACTTTGGCCTATACGCCAGCGACAAACTCGGCGTTAATTGGACGCCGCTTCACAACGCGAGTTGGCCCATGCTCGTCATCAACGACGTAGCACTGTCACCGGACGGCACCACGCTCCACGTCGCCAGTCCGGGCGCGGGCTTGTTCCGATCGACCGACAACGGGAAATCCTGGGAATTCGGCGTCGGAAATTCCGGCGGCACGAGCGTCAACTCCGTCCGCCACGCCCCCGGCGAAAACGCACGACTCTTCGCGGGGGCCAGCTCCATCGGCATCCTGAGAAGCACAAACGGCGGCGACGATTTCACCCAAGCCTCAATCGGTATCGGCGCCCTCAACGTCGAGTCCATCGCCGTCAATCCGCTCGACACCCGCGAACTCGCCATCGCGTTCTCAGGCTTGAACGACGGCGGCGTTTTCACATCCACCGACGCGGGCACAAGCTGGTCCCGTCAAGCCCTGCCCGGCACACGCTTCAACTTCGTAACCTTTTCACCGCTCGGAGTCCTGCACACCATCTCCGACGGCCCCACTTCCGTCGCACCCGAAGGCGTCTATCGCCGCGACGCGAACGGCCTCTGGGAAAACTTAGGCCCCGATCAAGGCCCGTTGTTCGAGTCCGAATTGCAGACAATAGAATTCCGCACAGCCGATCCCAACATCATCCTGGCTGGCGGCTCGGATTTCGGCGTCGCCGGAAACGAAGCCACCATCTGGCGATCGCCCGACGCAGGCCAAACGTGGAACAAAGAATATGAAGGCGATATTAATTTCGAGGACGTCACGGACATCAAGTTCGTCCGCGATGCCGTCGAATCCACCGTCGTCGCCACCTTCGTCGGTTTCGCCGACCCACAGAACGGTGGCGTGTTGCGTTCCACCAACACCGGCTTGACCTGGAACCCCGCCGGCAACAACCTCATCATGGGCACGCAGGCGGACGCTCTCGCCCGAGTTACCGAAGCTCCAGGCTCCTTCTACCTGGCTGACAGTGGATTCAACGCCGGCGGACTCTTCAAGACCAACAACACAGGTCTGACTTTCCAGGCCACCGCGTTCACCGGTCGCATCGCCGACGTCGTCACCGACCCTCAGGACGCCGACCCGATCTTCATCCTGCAAAGGGACGCCGTTCGCGTTCAAGCCTCATTCGACGGCGGCAACACGTTCGCACCCTTCAACACGGGCTTGCAGGTTGCCGGCAGTGCCGTCGATCTCGAATTCGCCGCCGGCATGTGTCCCAATCTATACCTCGCAACAACCACCGGAACCTACGTCACCGCATTGTCCCCCGCACCAACCGGCGACGCAGACACCGACGGCGATGTGGACACTTTCGACTTCTCGGACTTCAACGCCTGCATGGAAAACCCCGACAACGAACTCTGCTGTGCATTCGATTTCAACGGCGACAGCCAAATAAACTGGTCCGACTTCGGCACGTTCCAGACTCTCTTCACCGGTTCCCTCTGACGAAACCAAAGGGTGCATGACACTTTTGGCGGGGCGATTGCAGCCCATCAGAACCGCGACACTGAACGCGCCCAATGCGGAAGCGTGAAGGGAGCGGCCAAGCCGCGAATATGTTACACGCTTCTTCGCCCGTACCAGCCGTTCTAACAAGAGATTCAAATTCCGCCTATGCTATCTCGGACCCAAGCCAAACCGCTTCAACACACAGCCTTGCGGGTACACTTGGTCTGCCGATACCATACACCTGCCCGAGAACCCCAGGAGACGATAGATGTTTCGCGTTCGATGGATTTGGATCATTGCATTGACTGTCACCATGGCAGGCTGCGACATCCTGCCCGGCATCACCTCAGACGGTGGCGGTGGCGACGACGGCAGCGGCAGCGGTCAGCCCGTCCCAGGCAACGAAAACGACAACGATAATCAAAATACCGACGACGCGATGAACGCCAACGACAACAGCGAGCTGACCGGCGATGACGGCGACGTCCCCGCCGAACCCGAAAACGAACCGCCCAGAGCAGTCGCAAAACCAGCCGGCGCCGGCGGAATCAGGCCCGGCGAACTCCGGCTCGACGGGCGACGCGGCGAATCAGCTTTCCTCGACGCCTCCGAATCGTTCGACCCCGACGGTGAAATCACGCTCTACGAGTGGCGTATCGACGGGCAAACCGTCGAGGTAGGCCCATCCGCCACAATCGTCAATCCGCAGTACGGCGTCACCCGCGTCACACTCGTCGTCACCGACAACGACGGCGTCAAAGGCTTTGACGATATCAGAATCATCCGCCCCGGCTTCCGCGAGGGCCAATGGCGAGGCCTCACCACGCAAGGCTACGAAGTTGCATTCGTCGTCGGAGCGGACCAATCACTCAGCGGCGTGCGCTTCGGGGCCGAGTTCGCGGGACAAAACATCCTGAACAACACACCGTGCTTCTACGCTCAAGCCAATCTTGAATGCGGAACCTGCGACGCCACCATTGATCGCTGCCTGCTCGACGCAGCCTGGCAGTCCAACGGCACTTTCGGCCTGTCCGCCAATTGTGTCGATCGCGGCGACCCGCCCTTTGAATCAGCCGTCGGAACCGCAGCGGCTGTGCCCAACACCAACTGCGGAGGTTCCGCCGTCGTCGATTGGGAAGCCGTCTGGGTTTCACCCTAACTCAGAAACGCCACCCAAAGATTCCATGCAAGATTCCGATTCGATCCCCAACGCGCCCGATTGGATACGAATCAATTTCCCGGTCCATTGCAGCCAATGCGGCGACAATCTCAACGGCAGAATCGAACCATCCTGCCCGCACTGCGGCCTCGAGTTCGAGTGGCGACACATGCTGCCCATCGATGCCCTGCATTGCCCAAAGTGCGCCTACAACGTCTTCGGCCTATCAGAACAACGCTGCCCGGAATGCGGCGACACCTTCGATTGGCGAAAGGTTCTCGACGTAGCCCGCGCGCAAACCTCGCGACAGTTCGAACAAAACTGGTGGGGCAATCCGCTGCCCGCGCTGCTGCGAACATGGCGTCTCGCCGCGTTGCAACCGCGAAAGCTGTGGTCGGAATTCGACTTCCACGACAGGCCCCAACTCACACCGCTGTGCCTGTTCCTCCTGCTCCAGGGATTCCTTTTCGCGAAGTCGTGGGAATGGTTCGGCCCCCTCGCGGAATTCATCATGAACGGTTTCGAAAGTCGCGTAAGAACACAAACCCGGTTCATTTACCAGTTCCGCTTCAGCCCCGACTTCATGCAATGCATACTCATAGGCTGGTTCGCGACTCTGGTGACGCTGCTGCTTTTCATTCAGACCAATCGCAGGTTCAACCTCAATTGGCGCAAGATTTTCCGCGCCTACGTTTATTCGACCGCGTTCGCTTCGACGTTGTTTCTCATCTCACTCATCGCCGAAATGATCGCCGACTCGACGATCCTGTTCATGCCCAGCGTGAATCGCATCCCCATGTCCGTTTACAACGGCATCCAGGGTGCCATCCTGCTGCTCGCGATTCCGGTAACATTCGTCCACCTCAGCATCGCCTACACGAAATACCTGAAAGTCCCCCACGGATGGGTCACCGCAGCGTTGAGCATCGTCCTCGGCACCACCGTCGCCCTCTCCACGACCGTCGCCCTCTACCTCATGAAAATCGCACCACTGCTGTAGCAACCTGTTGAACGATATGGGCTTTCCGTGTGGCACCGGTTTCCAACCGGTGCAGACGATGGTGCTCTGTTTGACACCGGTTTCTTGACCGGTGAAGGCATGGGTTGGAAACCCGCGCCACACTTTTTCAACCGCCTGCGAACCGAAACCGCAAGCCCGATTGGCCGATACACACCGTAGATCGCGGCGCCCTGCGTTGTGCCGATCAGCACACGCCGCACAGGCAACCATTATCGGAACCCAACCATCGTGCCGGCACCCGCAACAACATCCGCCAAACCGTTCAACATCGAAGCCGCCGAACAAGCCGTCGGCGTGCGTCCGGAAACCGCAGTCAACCTCATGCGCATGTCGCACGACGAAGCCACAACAAACGAAGACATGGAAAAGGTCGTCGATGCGGACCCCAGCATGGCTATGCGGACGTTGAAACTCGCGAACTCATCTTTCTACGGAATGGCCAACCGCATCGCACGCATCGATCGGGCGATCACCATGTTGGGGCGCGCCACCATCGCCAAGCTCGCAGCCTCCGCCTCGATCGAAAACGCATTCGCCAAAATAAAGATCGACGCTCCGAATCTCACCCCGCAAACGCCTTGGATATTCAGCGCCTCCGTAGCATTCGCCGCCGAGACGATCGTCAACGAGTGTCCGAATCTCGCCTCCGTCGCCCAACGTAAACTCGCAGCCGATTCCTTCGTCGTCGGACTGATTCACGACATTGGCGTACTCGTGCAAGCCAAACTCGCCAACAGCGAATTCAGCCAAGCCGTCACCGCTTCGATCAATTCCGGCGTCCCCCTCATCCAGCACGAGCGTCGCCTGATCGGCATCGACCACGCCGAAATCGGCATGCGTTTGGCCGAGCACTGGTCTCTCCCCGAAGAGTTGGCGCAGGGAATCGGATTCCACCACGACCCGCTCGCCGCCGATACCAGGCACAAGCACATCGCCTGCATCACCCACGTCACGATGCAACTCGTCCGTAAGTCCGGCGTCGCGGCGGTCGATGGCGACACAGACATGCCGCACCTCGAACACGCGCTGGATTTCCTGCGCATCGACCCCAGACGCGTCGACAAGCTCACCACCATCATCACCACGAAACTAAAAGGCATGCAGTTTTAGTGCGTTGACACGCATCATTTGACGGGTGGCATGCAACGCCTCGAAGGCAGGCATGTTGCGCTGCAGCGTAATCATGGCTATCGCCATCTTCCTCCCCTCCTTACAAAGGAGGGGCCGGGGGAGGTTCTGCTCTTAAAGTAGCGTCCGATTTTCGCAGCTTCCCCCAGCGCACGCCCCTCACCGCAACAGATCCCTCAGCGAATCCACCGGCATCATCGCCGTACGCCGAGGCTGAACGTCAACGACTTTCCAACCCGCACCCTCGCGCGAAAACTGCACGTCCCAAACGGACACATGACGCGGCAGCATCAACTCAGGCCCCACAAGCCGGCAGGTCGCCCGAAACGAAACCGTCGCCCGATCCCCGCGCGTCTCGATCTCGAAATCGGACAGCCGCTCCTCCTCCACGTCCCATCGCTTCAACGCGGACCGTACAACATCCAGAAAATCATCGCGATCCAGCATGCCGTTGCGCGACTCAGTTTGAAATGAACGAGAAATGTGTTGGCCGACCTGATCGATCTTGCTGCTTCCCACCGCGACAGCCATCTCCCGACAGACGGCTGCGATCCGCTCCCGATCTGTAACGATCGCCACTGAAAGCAGCAGGAGCAACGGCGACAACACCACGCACGCCCCCGCCAGCCGCCCCGTCATCCGTGTCCGCCGGCGCTGCCATATCCAGATGACGACGAAGCAGACAACGACCAGAACCGCCGCCAGCGTAAACCGACTCTCCAGTAACAACCAGCGAAGACTCATACGATGCACTATTCGATTCAGCCAAAGAGGCAATGTCAGCGAAACGACAACGAGCCGCGGCGGGCGGAATGCCCGCCGCGAAGGTGGGCATGTTGCGCCGGCAGCGTAATCACGACCGCACCGCGCCCAGCCATGCCGCCTTGGTCGCACTCAGCGTCGCGGTTCGGAGAAAGCGAACGACACCTGCAGGGCGACGCATAACTACGCATCAGACTTCACCGCACGGATTCGATGTAACCAATCAGCTTGTACAGCAATCTGGCAGCCAGAAACTCCGTAACCGCCTGCCCCGGAATGGGCATCACTTCGACACAATCCACGCCGACAATGTTTCGCTCAGCCGCCACCAGTCGCAGGAGCGTTGCAACCTGATACCAGTCCAGACCGCCCGGCTCGGGCGTACCCGTTCCCGGCGCGAATGCAGGGTCAAAACCGTCGATATCGATGGTGATATACACGTCGTCGCACAAGTCTTCGATAGCGCGATCAATCCAGTCCTCCTCCGAATGACAGTCGCGCGCGAAGATCGGCTTGATCCCCTGACGCTTCATAAACCGATGCTCTTCAACGGAGTAGGCCCGTATGCCGACACCCACCACATTCGCGCCCAGGTCCATGCATCGCCTCATGACCGAAGCGTGCGAATAAGGCGTCTGCTCGAATTCAGGACGCATATCCGCATGGGCATCGATCTGAAGCACGGACAGCTTCTTGTGCTTTACCATCGCCGCCCGCACCAGCCCGCTCGTGACACTGTGGTCGCCGCCCAGCCCGATGAGAATTTTGCCGTCCCGAAACACGCGCTTGGCGCACTGGAAGATATCCGCGTGCATCGCAGCCTGGCCAGCCATGTTGGGCGCGACCGCATCCAGCGTGGCGATCCCCACACTGTGAAACTCCGCCAGCAGTTCCTCGTCAAAAGTCTCGACATGTTGCGACGCACGAATGATCGCTTCAGGCCCATTGCGCGCACCGGCCTGAAAGCTGGCAGCGCTGTCGTAGGGAATGGGGAGCACAGCGTAGCGCGCGGACTTATAGTCCGAATACTTCGGTTCCAGATCGAGAAAATTGTGATGGATGCGTTGTGCAGTCATTAGTCAGTGCATATTCAATGAATATCCACAATGCCTTCGTAATCTTTTTTCAGCACGTCGTTCCCGCGCGCCACATCCTTGAGCGTCGTGACCATCTCGTCCAGGCGGAGATACAACCGCTTGTGCGTACGCGGCTTGTTGCGAATCATCGCGTATTGAGCGATCAGCGGAAAGGTCAGCGAGGCACAGGAATAGACGACGACATTGTTCTTGTGGGCGTCTTTGAGTTTGCCCCAGCTTCGCGCTTCCGCGGGCGTCGCACCGCTCAGTCCGCCCCATTGCGGCGAG
The DNA here is from genome assembly GCA_024278775.1 of Planctomycetota bacterium. The sequence goes on along the minus strand of JAJRSP010000101.1, from coordinate 5,626 downwards.
TCCGTGGTGAGTTGCAGGAAATAGTCATGCCCGCCTTTGGACGTGTCGTTGAGAATCTGATGAAGCGTCGGCTGCGTTTGAAGGTAGAAATTCTTGGGCGACCCGCCGCCGATTTCAACCACTCCGTTCGTCTCCGCATCGCGCACGATGGCTGCGGTCTCGATGACATCGCAGAGCGGGTTGAGTTGCAGTGGTTTCTTGAACATGTGCGGAATGATAAGCCCCATTCCGATGGATGAATCGCCCGGCGAGGAGGTGTAAATCGGCACGTCGAACTTAGCCGCCGTCGCGACGAACGACTTTTCCGGATTCGGCGCGTTGGCTGCCACGCGATCGCCCAGCGCTTTGTGCAGGGTAGCCGTCGAGAACGGTTCCGACTGATCGAAATCGCGCAGCGCATTGACGACGGCTTTGTCCGTCGCCATCAGCGTTTGGTCGTCCTGAATGAAGACGTCGTAGATGCGCGCGACGCCCAGGTCCGCCAGCTCGTTGTCGTCCACATGGGGCGACCCCTGAACCATCGGCATGTCGAAGGCGCGATGCAGGTCGTGGTAGATATTGGCACCGGTCGAGATGATGAAATCGACGAAACCGCGCTCGATCAAATCCGTAAACACGCCGCTCATGCCGATCGGCGTCATCGCCCCGGCGATCGTCAACGCAACGGTCGTGTTGTCGTTCAACATGCGATTGTAAAGCTGTGCCCCCTCGGCCATCCTGCGCCCGTTGAAACCGCTTCGGGCGAAGACGTTGTCGATCATGTCCGCCACGTTTTCGTTACCGCTGAGTTTGAGCGGTTCGATCGTCTGCCCGCTGAGCATTTCGCGTACTTTGGGGCAATCGGACGGATTTTGTGCATGCATGGAAAATCTCCGAAGCGTATCCGGGAGTGGGGATCGCCGTGCTGGAAAAACGCCCGAACGAGTGCTTTGTCAACCACCGTTCAACGTGAAGAGACGAACTGAGCCGCGCCCCTAAGGAAGCGGTGGACCACGAAAATCGTCTTTTACCCAATCCCCGCTTTCACCCGTGGCGGTCCAGATTACCCATCGATTCACACGTGACAGAGCCTAAAAGCAAAAAACAGCCGCAGCCACCACCGTGGTCCACAGGCCGTTCTTGTCGCCCTCAGCCGTTTGCACAATCGCGCGCGTATTGACGATCAAGCCCTTGGCTTTGTACGTCTCACGGCGTTCATCGTAGGCCTTTTCCGGGTCCAGGTCGATTCCGTGCGTCGTCGCCAGCATGGTGGCAGCCATGTCCTCCACGAAATCGCCGCATTTGCGATGCGTCAATCCGAAGCCATGATGCTCCGAAATGTACCCATAATCATCGCTGTTGGCCGGGACAGCCAAGCCGACGCCCGCGCCCGCTAGGCGGTTCGGCTCGTTGGTCCGACACTCCGCGATAACGCAGGGCACGACCGCACCGACCATGAGTTTCTTCGCACCAGCCGATCGCGAAATAATCTTGCATCGCGGCGGAAAAATGCTGCTCACGCGGACGAGGTTGTACGGCGCGATACCCGCGTCGCGTAACGCCTCCTCGAACGATTGCAGGCTGTGTTTGTGCTTGCCCATGCCCTTCGTAAAGAACATATGCTGCGGCACGAGCTGCCGAAGGTTGGCACGGGAAGGAACGCTTTGTCTTGATTCGCTTTTCTTGGCCATTGAAACGGCGAATTATAGGTATCCAGCCAAGATACTCAATACGCATTCCGGCTAACTTTTCGAGACCAGACGCTCGATCTCCGGAAGAATCGCCGCCAGCGCTCTGCCGCGATGGCTCACACGGTTCTTGACCTCGGGCTGCATCTCAGCCGTGGTCATGTCGTTCTCGGGCACCCAAAAGTGCGGATCGTATCCAAAACCGTTGTCGCCGCGTGGTTCATCTACGATGACCCCCTCAATCACCCCTTCCGCCGTCGCCAGAGTGTGTCGGCCATCGACAAGGGCGATGACACAGCGAAAACGAGCGGTTCGTTTCTCCGGCGGTGTGTTTTGGAGCAATCGAATCAGCTTGGCATTGTTGGCATCGTCGCTTCGAGGTTCACCAGCGAATCGTGCGGAATACAACCCCGGCTCCCCCCCGAGCGCGTCGACCTCCAACCCGCTGTCGTCGGCCAGCGTCCATTGCCCGGTCTCCAGGCTGTAATGAACCGCCTTGGCGACCGCGTTGGCCATGAACGAATTTCCGGTTTCCTCGGCCTCGGTAGTCTGGGGGAAATCGGCGAGCGAGCGAAACTCTACCGGCAGCGACCGCGTCAAGTGTTGCAATTCGCGCAGTTTGCCCAAATTCCGCGTGGCAATCACGATTTCACGCGATTTCAACGTCCGAACTCATCTTTCTTGGGGATCGGAACCAGCAAGGACCGAACCGGGGCACGCGCTCCGCCCACGTTTACATGCCAAATGCTGCCGTTGGTCAGGTTGTATTGGAAAGATTCCTTCTCCTGAAGTTCGTAAACCTCGCGGCTGTAACCGGTTATGCCGTTTGCGTCCGTCACGGCGTCGGCCCCGAATGAGCCGATCGTCACGATGCTGACCGCTTCGCTGTGGTAGTAGTAGGCTTCATACCCCATGTCGCGTAGGGCCGTCGTGAACGCCAGCGCCGCCTCCTTGAAATTGGGCAGTTCCGGGGTCGATTCGAACGCTCCGACCTGCAGCGAATACACACCGTCAGCGTTTTCGAGATTCCACGCTTCCCGACCGACGTCTGGCCAGGGGACCGGCACCATGCGGGCACCCAGGAACAACCGCCGGCCGCGATCGTCCATCAACTCCTTAATGTGTTCCAAATCCTCACGCAGTTGCTCGGGAATTTTCCGCTCCCCGCGCGCCCGGTCAATTCGACGATCATATCGACCGTAATAGATGACCGATCGCTCGTCATCGTGCGTGACCGAGACCCGATCGGCATTCAAGCCGCCCGCGCCGCGCAAAGCTTCAGCCACAGCCTCGGCATTCTGCGTGCGTTCCTCACCGTGCAGTTCGAGGCATTCGATGGTCCAGGGTTGGCCGCCTGTCTTGCAACCGCTGGCGACGCAAAGGAAACAGGCCACGACTGCCGTGGCGAGAATCGCTTTCAGTTGTCTTGGGTATCGATCAGCCATCATTTCGGCAGACGCTTGCGAAGCGCCTTGTTCTGTAGTTCGGTCAGTTTGTCGATGCCGGTGGAAGCGAGCTTCAGCATACGATCGAGGTCCGCACGGGAAAACGTCGCGTTCTCGCCCGTGCCCTGAACCTCCACGAATTCGCCGCCGGTCATGACAACGTTCAAATCGACATCAGCCGTCGAGTCTTCCGCGTAGTCCAGGTCCAGCAGTGCTCTGCCGCCGACCACGCCAACGCTGACGGCTGCCACGGAGCGCGTGATTGGCGATTCTTTGATGATGTTCTCGCGCTTGGCCCAGCGCACGGCGTCACAGAGCGCGACGTACGCGGCGGTTACCGAAGCGGTTCGCGTGCCACCGTCAGCCTGTAACACGTCGCAATCGAGCTGGATCGTGTTCTCGCCGAGCTTTTCGAAATCGACAACCGCCCGCAGCGATCTGCCTATGAGCCGCTGAATTTCCTGCGTTCTGCCATCGAGACGTTCGCGTGTGCGCCTCTTCCGCGTGGAGGTGCTCGACGGCAGCATGTCGTACTCGGCTGTCACCCATCCCGTGCCCTGTCCCTTTTTCCACTTGGGCACGCCTTCCTCGAAGGTGGCGGTACACAGAACGTGCGTATCGCCCCAGCGTACGAGCACCGACCCGGCGGCGAAGCGCGTAAACCCGCGCACAAGTTCCACAGGCCTAAGCTCGTTCGCGCGGCGGTTGTAGGATCGCTGGGGGGTGCGTGGCATGTTTGGTTTTTCCGATTGCGTTTTGGTTTGGGCGAAATTCACACGGCGCGTGAACCGTATGGATGCATCATGGGAGTGTCAAGCACAATCGGATGGTTGGTCCACGTGCGCAGGCCACGAATCTTCCGTCGCTCGCAACGCAAATCGCCGGGAGTGGTCGCCCGTGTGTTCGATCCTTACGTCGAGCCGATCAGTCGGCAGCAGGTCTGCGACGCGCTCCGCCCACTCGATCAGGATCACGCCACCGGATGCCAACATCTCGTCGAAACCCATCGCCGACAATTCGTCAGGGCCGCTGAGGCGATAAGCATCGATGTGGTACACGTGCAAGCGACCGGGGTATTCGTTGATGATGACGAATGTGGGGCTGTTGACCATGACATCGCTCGGCACGTCGAGGCTGGCGGCGATGCCCTTGACCAAGTGCGTCTTGCCCGCGCCGAGCGGGCCGTTCAACGCGACGCACGCGCCGGCTTGCAGCGATCGGCCGATGCGCCGGCCAAGGTCGGCTGTCTCTTCGAGGGAGTTGGTCACGAAAGTGTGCTCGATCATGCGTCGTGCTCGAAGCCTTTGGATTCCAATGTAACGGTTTCGCCATCCTGTTTGACCAACGTGTACCCGCGCTTGGTAATGAGGCCGACCGGAAAGAGCGTCACGCCCGGAACGCTCGCGTCTGTTTGCGAGCAGGAAATCAACAATTCGAAATCCTCACCGTCCGAAAGCGCGTGATCGAGCGCGCTGCGACCGTCTCGCTCGGACGCCGTTGTAGCCGCCTCGCTCAAGACACGCTCCAAAAGACGCTCCTCCAACTCGGCCCCAACACCAGAGGCAACGCACATGCGATGCAGGTCCAGCGACAGCCCGTCGCTGATGTCCATCATGGCGTGCAAGTGTTTTCCAAGCGACTCCGCCAGCAGCCGAGCCTCGCGGACGCGGGGGCTGAACGTCATATGACGACCCAGCAAGCTGCCGCCGAGCGGGCCGGTCACGTAAAGCGTGTCGCCGACGCAAGCCCCGTTTCGACGAACCGGTGCGATACCCGGAAACGGTCGGCCCAACACGGTCACGTCGATCGCCAGCGGATGAGGCCAAACCGTCGTGTCGCCGCCCACGACAGGGCAGTCAAGCGCATCGGCGGCGTCGCGCAGGCCGAGATAGAGCGCCTTCGCATCTTCCGTGGTCGCCCCTTTCGGCAAGGCGATGGAAGCGGTCAGACCAACCGGCTCGACCGCCATGGCTGCACAATCGCTGAGGCTGCAAGCCGCCGCTTTGCGACCGATCGCGCGGAATCCGTGTCGGGCGGACTCGAAATGAACGCCGTCAAGAAGCATATCGCTGGTCACCCACACGGTGTCCGTGCCCAGCCGCACGCCAGCCATGTCGTCGCCGATGCCTGCGGTCAGGCTGTCAGCGGACGCTCGCGGCGGTTGCTGCTTCGTCAGCCAATTGATGAAGTCAATTTCAACGCTCATCGCGTCTCCCGATCTCGGATGGACGGTCGATAGCGACATCATAGAGCAAGAAGCGTTCGATTGGGATGGCCGCCCCGGTGCCCGTCTTGACCCGAACCGCCTGTCAGATAATGATGTTACGATTCAAGGGGGGCGTAGCTCAGTCGGTAGAGCATCGGCCTTTTAAGCCGCTGGTCACAGGTTCAAGTCCTGTCGCCCCTAGTCCCAAGACCAGCGTAGTTTGATCGCTTTTGTCCAAAAAAATACTCGAAATGCCTTCGGTTATGCGGTAAAAGTACGGTGTCAACGTCATGGCACTTTTACGCAAG
>JAJRSP010000100.1 GCA_024278775.1 Planctomycetota bacterium | reverse complement strand
GTGGTGGCGGGCCTGGCGTATCTGGTTCACTACCTGCCGCTCGCGCCGTTTACGGTGACCAGCGGTGCCGGATCGGTCAGGCATCCCGTGAGCGCAGCCATCATTGCCATTCTGTTGGGCCTGGCACTGCGAAACACGATGCGATTGCCGGATTCCATCCGCGCGGGGTGTAAACGCGTCGTGCGGAAGATGATCCCGATTGCGATTGTGTGTACCGGTGCGGGGATGAACCTCAAGGCGTTGGCGGCCATTGGCGTGCCGGCGTTTTTCATCACGATCATCTGCATTGTCATTGCCATCACCGGTTCGTTTTATGTGGGCCGCCTGATCGGGCTCAGCTCGAAAACGTCGCTGCTGCTTGGGGCGGGTACCGGTATTTGCGGGAATAGTGCGATCGTGGCGGTGGCTCCGCTGATTGACGCGGCCGATGATGATGTGGCGCTGTCGGTGGGTGCGGTGAACCTGTTCGGGCTGGTTTCGATGTTGGCGCTTCCGGCGATCGGCGGTCTGTTGGCGATGGGGGATGAGGCCTTCGGCATCTGGTCGGGCACGTCGATCCACGCGGTGCCACAGGTGGTGGCGGCCGGCTTCGCGTTCAGTCCGGCGGCCGGTGCGACGGCGACGCTGGTGAAACTCGTGCGTGTCACGCTGTTGGCACCGCTGGTGTTTGTGCTGGCGATCATGCATGCGAAGCAGGCACCGCCGGAGAGCCGGGGTACGCAAGAGCTGGCCATTCATTATGCCCGGTTTGTGCCGTGGTTTGTGTGGGGGTTCGGCGCGCTGGCGTTTCTGAATACGTTCGGCATGATCCCCACGCTGGATTTCGCGTTGACCGGACTATCGGGTGAGACCTTTCCCACGAGTGTCTCACTGGCTGCGGCGCTGAAGCTCACCGGCAAAATCCTACTAACGCTGGCGATGGCCGCGATTGGTCTTGAGATTAACGTACGTCAGTTGGCCGGTGTCGGTGCGAAGGCGATCACGGCCGGGTTCATCACCAGCACCCTTCTCGCCGCCGCCAGTCTGGCGCTCATTACGATTCTGATTTAGCGTGGTTTACGTCTCCTCATTCGATGCGTAGCGGGTCGCTTACGCTCGCTCAAGAATTGTGCTTCGTTCCTGAAATAAAAAACCGACGACTGCGCGAGAGAAGCCATCCATCGTTGACAACGCGCAGACTGCAACCTCCTCATGGTCGTGAGCCCACCTCCCCGCTTCTTGGGATGTTCCCGAGTGCGCACGGAAGCGGTGCTGGCCAAACCACGCAAACCCGCTACGAAGAAAAGGGCCCCCAAGAAAACATGAAAAAGAATACCTACGTGCAGTCACCAAGGATCACGGGGCAGGTTACTGCTACATTATACGACCGTTTCTGAGTGTGTCGCTCGGGCAAGCGCTTCCGAACCACGAACCCCGGATAACTGGCCTGAAATCAGTGATGTAAATGCTCAATCACTTTTTTCATCGTTTCAATCCGTGTTTTCACGCCGCAGGTCTAAGCTTGAGTCAATAGAACGGTTACCAGGGCGTCGGCAACTCACAGAACAACTACTTGACGACTGCAGTCGCGCGGGCTACCGTGCAGATCGCGGCCGCAGAGGATACAGGACAAGATTCGAACGATCAGGTCAAAGAAGGAGTTGTGCGCGATGAAATGGTTACAATCCTTAGCCTTTGGTTTGGGTGTGACGTGCCTCTCTTTCTCAACAGCAAGGGCAGACACTCTTTATGTGACAGTCACTGGCAGTGGCAGTCGGGATTGCTCAAGCTGGCATAACGCTTGTACTCTTCCCTCCGCCTTAGCCATCGCCACAAAAGACGCCCAGGTCAACGAAGTGTGGGTGGCAGCCGGCACCTACTATGGTTCGATCGCACTGGTGGATGGGGTTAGCATTATCGGAGGCTTTTCCGGTATGGAAACATCCGCATCACAAAGCGACCCCATCGCGAACCAGACCACGTTAAACGGCAATGGAATCGGCCCCATTGTGACGGGTCAAGATGACTCGGCCGCAACGATGCTTCGGGGGTTTCGGATTACCAACGGATACAACGAAGCCTCCATCATTGAAATAGCAAACGGTGGGGGCGGCATAAACCTAAAAAACAGCGATGCCATGTTCGCCCAATGCGTGATCGACCAAACCGCCTCCGACTGGTGGGGCGGTGCCATAGAGATAGATGGGGGTGCGCCGGAGTTTATCAACTGTAGCTTCCATGATAACGGCGAAGTGGAATTTGAAAGTGGGGTGGCGCTTACGCTCGCCGGTGGTGTCCTACTCGTCAACAGCGGCACGCCACAATTCACCAATTGTTTATTCTCCCACAACACGGCCATGGAGGGTGGCGCAGTCGCCATCGCTAATGGTACACCCACATTTATCAATTGTACGTTTGTCGATAACGACGCAGTCGTCGGCGGGGCTGGCGGTGTGGCTGATCCCCTGGGGCTGGCGGCAGTCAAGAACTGTATCTTTTGGGGCAATACTTCTGTTTGGGGCGATCCGAATTTGTCAAATTACAGCGGTAGGTTTTCGGAGTTGTCCAACACCCTTATCGCTGGTGGCTACCCAGGCCTCGATAACATTGATGCGAACCCGCTGTTTCTTAGCAACCAGTATCACCTCCGGGTGATGTCACCTGGCAGGAACTCGGGGGAGAAGGATTGGCTGCCCATGGATGTCGCCGACCTCGACTGGGACGACGATCTCACAGAGCCCATACCGGTTGACCTGGACGGCCGCCCCCGGACAGAAGGGCTCAGCGTGGATATGGGTGTCTACGAGACAAGGATGGCTCGCCGGGCCCGCGATAGATAATGTTTGGTCGGCGTCGACACAAAAAACGGTCTCTGACTTGCCTCCGCTTTGTGGCATCCCGTGTGTTCATTCAGCATTCATCATTTTCCGGCAGAATAGTTCTCCACTCCCTCCCGAAGACTGCCGATGGATCGGTGTCGGGTCTGGTGCGAGAAAGAGCTGACATGTTGAAACGACTGACATCCACTGATCACGGAACGCACGTGTGGTTTGCGTTCTTGGTCATCATGATGAGCAGTGAGGCGCTGGTTGGTGGCTGCTCCGCCGGCACGACACCATCCAATGACAACAACACGACCACTCCGTCAACCGGCGGCGCGGGTGAACCGATTACATTCTCCCATGGCGGATTTGAAATCAGCGCCCGTACCGTACAGTCTGCAAGCCTTAGTCACACTACCATAAACGAAGCGGGACAGACGCTGGTGGACATGGAAACCACACTCGAAAAGATTACTTTTTCGTTCCCGAGCGAAGGCGGCGATTCAACGACGATCGTCTTTAATTCACCGTTGGATGCTTTGCCGTCAGAGTTTGCGTCGAACCGACTGGCCACGCTGGTCGCCGGCCAACTATTCGGCGTGGGGGGCGGGCTTCGACCGGACAACCCCGGCTGCGACATGTTTCCCGATACGCGTTGCACGCTGCGATGTTGCGCCGACCACGACCGCTGCTTTGCGGCCAACAATTGCTCCTTCACCTCCTGGCTTCCATTCGTCGGATCAGAGGCATGTAAGAACTGTAACCACGTCGCGGCCTCCTGCATCACAAGAGCGTGCGCTTTCGGCACCGAAGGAGACCCGGCTTCGGATGTCTGCTTCGATGCTTCATGCGGTAAGAGCTACACCTGCCCATCGCCGAATGAGTTCGATTGCTTCGCCTGCCCCAGTCCTTGCACCGACACACCATCCACCTGCGGAAACGGAAGCTGCGATCTGACTGAAACCGCGGACAACTGCGCCAGCGATTGCGCAACGGGTCTGGGCGTCAATGTCTGCTGTATGGAGAACAACAATTGCCCTTCGGAAACGCCGACCGACTGCCCCGGCGATTGTTGCTGTTGTGGATTGGGTGAGGTGTGCGGTGATGGGGAAATCTGCCGACCGGGGTGATGTCGATCTCGGTACACGTGCGTCGGGTCGATCTCGAATCTGCAATCGACCCTTCCGGTAAACGCCCAACAAGCCTCTCAACGAACGAAGTGGCCGCGTGAAAACCCACTACCGTCACAACCTCAGCGTTTCGTTGTCCTTCGGGTTACTGCTGTTCCCGCTCGGCTGCGGCCGGCTACCGTTGACAACACCCACGTCCGTTGCGTTTGACCCGGCCAACACCAGCCCCATCACCCGGCTCGACGCGCCGGCGCATCTCGCCGACAGGGCCATGCTGGAGGAACTCGCGAAAACCTATTATCAGCAACATGACGATCTAGTTGATATGCTTGTCATCTGGGGCACGCACGAGTTCGCACCAGGACACGCATTTTATCTTCCGGTAAAAAATGATGTGCCGGGGATCGGCTATCAACACGTCGGCCCGGAGTTTTTCGACGACAGCGCCACGTTCGGGAGCGATCGATTGCAGGGCGTGATATGGATGGGGACGGCGTGGATGAACAACCCAGAGGCGACGGGACCGCGTTCCGTGCTCGGAATCCTGGCACAGGAAACCGCTCACCGTTGGGGAACCACCATCCACTTTCAGAGTCCCGGCATGAAATCGCCCGCGTCCGATCTGTTGGGTACGCCCTTTCATTGGAGCTTTTTCCTGGATACCGGCGGGTCTCCGCTGGGCGGCAACCATTGGAGTGAATTGGAGAATCACATTTTCCGCGCAGCGCCGACCGGTGAAGTGACGTTCAGCCCCATTGATCTTTACCTGATGGGATTGCTACCGGCCGATCAGGTGCCGCCGCTGCGATTGTTGGTTAATGTCCGGAGCAGTGATGAGACTGTACCAGGAGGATTCAGCGCGTGGGGGGACCGCGTGACAAACCCGCTTGAAGTTCGGGCCGAGGTTCTTGACGTGCCGATTGAACAGATCATCGAAGCGGAAGGCCTGCGAGACCCGCTCGTGGGGTTCAGCGCTTCCGAGATCCGTCAGGCATGGATTGTGGTCGATAGTGAATCTCTAGCCGTCACGGAGGAGGAGATGGCGAAGCTGTTCCGGCTGCAACAAGCCTGGCCCGAGGCCTTTAGGCGAATGACGGGAGACCGTGCCACGGTTATCACCGCTGTAGAGCCCCTTCGGGCTACGTCCGGCGCACCACCTACCTTACGCATCAGCGGCAGGTAGGGTAAGCGTGAACAGGGTGCCGGTGTCGGCGCTGCTCGTGACGGTGATGGTGCCTTCGTTTTCTTCCATCAGGTCTCGGCAGAGCGCTAGCCCCAGTCCGCCGGCGCGTTCTTTGCCATTACGAACCACTGGTTTCGAGGTGCTGAACGAGTCAAAGATCGTCGGCAACACCTCCAGTGGGATTGCGTCTCCGGTGTTTTTTACTTCCAGTATCACGCGATCTACAGTGCCATGGGCTGTCACTGACAGGCGGCCACCGTGGTGCTTGACCATCGCCTCTCGCGCATTGAGCAGCAGATTGAACAGCACCTGATGAAGCTGGAGCGGGTCACACCGCGCCGTGAGTGTCTCCGACACCTCCGTGTGTACCGTGATACCATCCTTGCGCGGGTCTCGACACAGGCTCGCCAGTGACTCTTCGACCAGCGCACGCACGTTGACACGTTCCACCCTGGCCGTCTTCGCCGAACCAAGCCGCAGGATGCGCTCCGACATGGCGATCAGCACTCGCACGTTCTTGGCCGTCCGGCGAAGCGCCTTTTTGTGCAGCTCCGTGTCATCCGTCGTGACGGCATAGTCGGCGTAGGCAAGAATGGGCGTGAGCAGATTATTGACCTCGTGCGCCATGGTGGCGGCGGCCGTCCCCAGCGTGGAAAGCTGCTGCGCCTGACGCACCTGGGCCTTGAGTGTGGCGAATTGCTCCTGAAGCCCCCCGAGACGATCCTCCACCGTACCGGCTGGATGATCCGTCATCGGGGAACGCGTCCGAACCGGCGTAGTTTTCATCATTGGGATTCATTCTCGGCTTTGGTACACTTCCCGGCGTCACAACGCCGGTCTGATTCGTATCGGCCGGGTCAAATGCAACACTTGATACGCTGGCGAACCAACATGGACGCGCTAACCCAGTTTGACACGATCCTGGAGTTGCTGACCAAACTTCATGTGGAAACGCGCCGCGAGCACCTCGGCGGCAGTGGCGGCGGACTTTGCCGGCTTCGTGGGAAAGCTGTGGTGTTTGTAGACCTCGATGCGGACGTGGCCACTCAGATATCGCGATGCCTGGAGGCGCTGGCCCAAATGCCGGAGGTGGAAGAACAATTTCTGCCGCCGGCCATCAGAGAACAAATCGAGCAACTTAGAATGTGACACGGTAATCGGACCGCGCGGAGACACATGCGGCCCGCGAAACCTCACGTCCTGAAACGTCTATCTCCCCAGAAAACGTTTCAGGCTGCGAGGCACACGGGCCACGAGCAGAGGAAGTTGTGTTCCATGGGACAAGAGAACACCACCCGCCTTCAGTCCCCAGCCTTTCGCATCTATGTCAAACGCATCAACCGGATGGGTTGAGATTGATTCGGCTTCGGGTCGCGAGCTTCAGCCCGTTCTCGTCCGGGTCACCATACGGCATACCGCATTCCAAAAAACCACCACCCATAGCCAACGACACGAAATAACCGTAACCCGTTTATATACAGACGGTTACAACCGTACTATTCCCCAGAAAGAAGGGAACATTCCGGTGACAATGAGCGGAAATCAGGTCCTCATCGCACCCAATGTGGGGAATAATACCCAACGATGTCAGCATCGGTATGTCGGGATCACATCGGTATGTCGGGATCAAACGTCTATGGGCTATCGGCGGCGGCGTTTTCCAGGCCGTCCGGATCGAACAGCATGGGGATGGCCGGTGAGAGTCGCGGAAGGAGGTTCGGCTCAGAGAGGCTCCGCTGGATGAGTTGCGACGCCCGTTCGCGACACCATTCGCGTTCCTCGCGCTGTGTGTCCGGGTTGAGTCTCTCGTGCCATTGCTGGAGCAGTCGAACGCGGACCCACACGATCGCCCGCACGGCCCGGTCACGCGCCTCATCGTCACCAAACCAGATCAAGGCCCGCTCTTCCATTTGCGCGAAAAGCGTAATGGCTGCGAAGTGTCGCCCGTGGTCAGCCAGCACCATGCCTCGGAGTACCCGCGAGAAAAAAGCATACGGTTGATCGGCCGCAGCGACCTCATCAAGCGCATAGCTGAGACGAGAGAGCGTCGCCTTGGCGTCGGGTTCGGCCTTACGAAGATACGCTTGCCAAAAGTTGGCGGCCATCGCCACGCGCGGGTTGTCGTTTTCCATGAGCGCGGACAACTCCGAAGCGGCACGTCGTGATTCTCGGGCCGCCCCCTCCCCGGTCGGCGGTAGGAGGGCGGTATGTAACGCCCGGTGAAACGCCATGAGCGTTCGCCGGTGACCGCTGTCCTTGGAAAAACGCTTCCGTAGATCGTCCCGGTCGCTGTTTTTTTCAGCCTCGACCGGCCCGCCCTCATCCTCCTCCGATACCACGGGCGGATGATTGACCAGCGCTTGTCGGGCGGTGTCGAGATCGTCTTTGGCATGGGTTAGCAGCTTTTCAGCAGCGGCAAGGCTTTGACGGTGTTCTTCTGAGGCAGGGTGGTCCCCGTCCGGTTCGGCCACCCCCCAAAAGACACGCGTACAGGGAAGTTCCAACTGCTGGGCGAGAATGATATTGGCGGCGGCCATCCGTAGCTCGGCGCGCAGCAGTGCATCATCCGTTTTTTCGGCCAGCGCACTGAGCCGCCGTACCCTTTCACGGAGGACGATCTGTCCATCGGCAAGGTCGGTCTTATCGCCGAACGAAACCGGAGGTATGGTAGGAAAGCGCTCCGGCACATCGTTGGCACATAGCAGGGAGGCCTGGAGAAGTACGGCCCCCACACCGCATAGCCACACCGGCCATTTAGAGGACACTAGTTGCTGCATCTGTCATTCGCTCCACGGCACCGGTTCCAAATCTCCGCGTAGCTTAGCGGTAGCGCGCCGATTACGAAAGTTGACGCACACTGCGAGGGTGTTACGGACCGCTCGGTTGGCACCTCGACCGGATGCCGGTTCCAAATGGTGCCGGGTGGGGCATTCTTTTTACGGTACCCCGTTCCATGCCGCCCTAGCGGTATGGACTCGTCGTGCTTGGTTCGTGGGATCACGGTTTGACGCCCGGCAGGGCGCTGCCTAGACTTTCTGTAAGGTGTCGTGCGTAATGGTCGAGGGACGCGTGCCGGTTGACGAAACACCCCCGCCTCAGAATCCAAGCGGCCACGGGCGTGCATCCGCTTGGGTCACCAGGAGCGACTTCGATGACAGCGCCGCAGTCATCCGTACAGACCACGCTCCCCGTTCGGGCTGATGAAGAGGGGCGGCACTCGCACTCGATGACGCTCACCGGTTCCGGTTTGGTCCTTGTGTGGCTCTTGTCGATCGGGCTGCACTTGCTGTTGCTCGCGATCATGTTTGCCCTCGTGTTTCCCTACGGCCCCAACGACGAAGACTCCGACCTGCCGATCGCCAAGACGGAAATCGTCGGCTCGCTGGAATCGGCGTCGTTTTCGATGTCGTCGACACCCGACCTCACGGAGACGACCACGGTGACGCCGTCCGACACGTTGGAGTTTACGCCGAAACCGCCGGTCACCCCGATAGACCTGGCCCCGAGCCGAAAGCCCGATCTCTCAATCGTCGGGATCGGAGCGGGCGGAGGTGATTTTTCCCGTTTGGGGCTTTCGATCGGTGGATCGAGCGGTCCAAAGTTTTTCGGTTTGGGGGCGTCGGCACGGGAGGCCAAGCGGATCGTGTATGTGGTGGATCGTAGCGGCTCGATGCTGGACACGTTCCAGTTCGTGCAGACCGAGTTGCATCGGTCCATCAGCGAACTTCGGCGCAGCCAGAAGTTTCATGTCATCTTTTTTAACAACGATCGCCCGTTGGAGTCACCGCCCCGACAACTCGTTAGTGCGATCGACAAACGCAAAGAGGCGTTCTTTGAGTTTCTGGGGCGGGTACGCCCGAGCGGCGGAACGGAACCCTCTTCGGCGATCTTCCGCGCACTTTCGCTGGAGCCCGATCTGGTCTACCTTCTCTCCGATGGCATTGATTTCGATCCGGAACTGCTTCGGAAAATTGCGACGTGGAACGCGAAAGTCCACGCTAAGATTTTTACGATCGCGTATGTCGATCGTTCCGGTCGAAAAATACTCGAGCGGATCGCGCGAGATAATGACGGCGAGTTCACGTTTGTATCCGAAGACGACTTCCCCTGAGAACTGACCCGTGCCACACACAAACGATCCGCAATCACACCCGTTGCTTCGTCGCCGCATGTCGTTGGCGATGTGGATTGTAGTGGGCGTGGCGAGCGTGCCCACGATGGCGGACAGCCTCGTCGTTGGTGGACGGGACTACCACGCCGTACGCATCACCGGGCTAGCGGACGGTTATCTGGTGTTTCGCACGGCCGCCGGTGCCTCGCAGAGTGCCCGAATCGACACGTTGGATTTGATCGAGATTGCGCGCGGTGCCTCGTTCGCGGATTTCAATCAGGCGGAACGACTTGTGGCGAGCGGCGAGCCGGCCAAGGCGATCTCTCGCTACCAGCGAATGGTTCATATGTCGGAATCGTTCTGGTCTGATCTTCTCTACGCGCGTCTGGCCCGTGCCACAGACCGGGCCGGTCGGATCGATCGGGCCACGGGATATTTTATCCGCGTCGCCCAGGGGACCTTTTCCGGTCCGGCGACGGCCGTGTGGTTGATGCCGAAATCGATCCCGGATCGGCGAGACGGCAAAACGGCCCGCGCCATCAGCCAACTGCTCGCGGTGAGTTCTCAGCTACCGGCCGGCCCGGCCCGATCGCTGTTGACCATCTATCGTTACGAACTACTCCAGCGCGTGGGGGATCGCCGCGCGGCGCAGTTGGCTTCACGCGTGGCGGGACTCACGGTGGACGAATCGATCGGTACGGAGCGTGTCTATGACATGGTGCGGCATGCGTTGCGTTCCGTGTTGTCGCAGGACACACCGTTCAACCATTTCACCGACCTGGATCGGGCGATACGCTATGCGCCGGACGCGCTGCTGCCCGATTTTCTACTCCTCAAGGGTGATGCGTTGCTTTCGACGGCGCAGACGCGAGAAGATATCATTCGGGCGAGTTGGCCCTATCTGCGGGTGGTGGCGCATCAGCCTGACGACGCCCGTGCGGCGTTGGGGCTGGTGGGGGCGGCGGCCGCGCTGGAGCGCATGAAATCGTTTCCTCAGGCGGCGGCGCTGCTGACGGAGTGTTTGGCACGACGGGATGTGGATGACACGACCCGTGCTCGTGCGGAGGCGGCGCTGGCGCGTGTCCAGCCGCACGGCAAGCGCTAGCCTGACAAGAGCGCCAAGAGACAAAAGCTGGTACTGTTCTTCCGGGAGGACGAGCCTTGTTGCGAATTATTTGCCTTTCAGGCTTCGCCGTGTTGCTGATTGTATTGGTGGCGGCGTTGCCCGCCGCGGCACAGCCATCGCCCACGCAGTCGGAATCGGTCGCCGCGCCGAGCGTCAATTATTTTGACTTCTTCGTCGTGAAAGGGGGCTATATCGCCTTTGGGCTGATCGCGCTCTCCGTCGTAACGCTCGCACTCACGATCGAGCATGGGGTGTCGATACGTCGCGGCACGATCACCCCTCCGGAGGCGGTCGCGCGAATGAAAGAGCTGATCGACAAACGAGCCTACCTGGAAGCGATACAATATTCCGGGGACGAAACGACCATGATCGGGTATGTGGTCCATGCCGGATTGCTGGAAGCGCCCAACGGCTTCGTGTCCATGGAACGCGCGATCGAAGAAACCCTCGATGAGCGCTCCGCGCGAATGTTTCGCAAGATCGAATACCTTAACATCATCGGCAACGTCGCACCGATGATCGGGCTGTTGGGCACGGTGACGGGCATGATCTTACTATTCGCCTCGATTCATGCGGCCGACGCCTTTCCCGGCGCGCGGATCGTCGCCGACAAAATCGCCGTGGCGCTCATCACGACATTCTGGGGGCTGGCGGTGGCCATCCCTTCCCTGAGCATCTACGGTATTTTCAGAAATCGTATTGATGTCTTAACGGCCGAGTGCGCGCTTACGGCCGAGCAACTACTCGCGGTATTCAAACCGGGCAATGACCAAACGCGAACCTCCCCGGACCTTGCGACAACGACCCAGACACCGGCCTCAGCCGCTACCCCGCCGCAGACCGGTGAATCCAAACCCTCTTCGTCATAGGGCACGAGAATCCCCAGGGGCTCAGGCGATCGGAAGATCATGGTTTACACGCGTAACGATCGACACACACCGCCGCCGATGGCGTTCAACGCGACGCCGCTCGTCGACGTGATCTTTTTGCTCACCATTTTTTTCATGCTCGTCACGCGGTTTTCGTCGGCCGAGCAGACGCCGATGGAACTGCCCCAGCCCGACAACAGCATGGCCGAGATCGTCAAAATGACGGACCGCGTGATCGTCAACTGTACGTTGGCGGATCCGGCGGTCGGACCCGCGGGCGGAGTGCGGTATGCTATCGGAGCCAACCAACGTGAATCCCTCGGTGCCATCTCCGATCATCTCGCCCAGATCAAGGCCTTGCGTCCTCATATTAAGGTGATCGTGCGGGCCGATCGGCGGTTGCCCTATTCGGAGGTTCGCGCGCTCATGCGTGTTATCGCAAAGTATGACATTGAATTGCTGAACGTCGTGGCCCATGTGGCCGAGGGGAAATAAGATGAGTACCGCACCGAAACACGCATCACCCATTCGCCTCAGCCGAGAGGACATACGCGCAAAGCGTGCCAAGCGGAACCTCAAACGGCATCAGCGCCGCGGACTGCCCACCACCATGAACATCGCCCCGATGATCGATGTGAGTTTTCTGCTGCTGATCTTCTTTTTGGTCACGACCACGTTTGAGCGCGCCGAAGGGATCCTCTCTTCGAGCATGCCGACCGACCAAGGTTCGCGGGCGACGATTGCGCTGCCGATCAGCCCCATCGTCGTGCGCATCCAAAAAACCGGCGCACAACACAACGATTTCACGATCAAGATCGACCGCTTCGACGGAGCGCCCCAGACTTTTGACGCACTGCCCGAGTTTCTTGTCGGTATCTTCGCAACACCCGGCTTCGACGAGGAGACGCCCGTCGTGATCGTCGCGGGAAACGACGTGCCCTGGGATCACGTGGTCGCTTGTTGGAATGCGGCCGTGCGTGCCGGCAGCAAAAAAATCGCCTTTGCCGAGCCATAGCCACCATGCACACCCCACTGCCCACGCCGAACTTCACCCGGCGACCACCGCTGACACTGTGGCTGCTGACGGTGGTCGCGATGCTCGGGGTGTCGGTTCGTGCGGGTGGGCAGCCGAATCAGACCCGGCCCAAACGAGCCGCGGAAGAGGATCGGCTCAACACGGGTATTTTCCGTGCCGCGCTCAAGAAACGCGGGCTTACGGAACTGCTCAATTTACACCGGGCTGATTTTCCACCGACCAACGAAGTCGATGCGCTACGGCTCGCGCGCGACATCAAGCTTGCGGAGTTCGCCGACCGCTCACGCACGCCCGAACACCGTCAAGCCGCCATTGCGGAAGCCAACACCATCCTGCGCCGTCTTATTGCCGAACACGGCGACGATCTTCGACAGACCGAGTGGCGGTTCGCGCTGGTGCGTTCGATCCTGTATCAAGAAGCGGAGCCGCTCATCACCAGCATCCTTTATCGCGGCGGTCGAGAGGATGAACGGAAGGCCCTGCGACCGCTCACCGAGCAGGCGGTGGCGACCAGTGCCGCGTTGATCGAACATCTGCATGCCGAGTACAAACGGATCGATGCGATGTCCGTTTCGGCATTCGAGCGGCTCGAAAAGAAGGGATACGTCGAACGCCTGGATCAACTGGAGCCGCAGATCCGCTACGTGCAGTTGTGGGCGTGGTTCTATGATTCGCTAAGTTACGGAGACAATGATCCCCGAGCGGCGGAGCGCCTCGCCAAGGTGCGCTCCGGCATGTCCGAGATGCGATCACTCTTGACGACGCCGCACGAGCAAACCGGCGTACAGGTACAGGCGCACACGCTGTTGGGTATGACCTATCGACGCCTGAACCAACATCGACTCGCCCGGGGAGCACTACGACAAGCGGTGTTGATCGGCGCGCGAATGGCCGACCCCACAGAACGCACCCGGGTGGCTTGGGCGATTCAGCTTGCGCGCATCGAGCTCATACGAAACGAACGCCGCGCCGGTCGCTTCAGTGCCGCGATGGACGCCGTCGATCAACTAAAACAATCACTCACACCGGGTGAGGCGAACTTCGGGCTGTGGTTGGTGGCCGCCATGGAAACGCGCGACGTGCAGCGCGACTGGTCAATATACAAGGAAAACCGCGGAGAAACCGTCGATGCCGCCGCCCATCGAAAGGCAAGCTGGAGGGCGCTGTTGGAGTTGACGCGCACGTTTCCGAAACGTCGCGACGAGATCTACGGCATCGTGTATCAACGACTTGACCCGGCCACACCGGCGGACATGTTGGACCCGTTCGAGCGTAGCGCCGTGCTGGCCGGCTTGCTCTCCGAGGCGGCGGCCACACCAGACCATACCGAACGGCTACGACGCGTGATCGAACGGGGTGAGTCGTACCTCGCACTGACCCGGGAGGAATCACCGGTACTGGCGGCCGAAATGTGGTTCCACATCGCCATCGCGGAATATCATCTTGGCCTCACGCGGCAGGCAGCCAAGCGGTTTCTTTCGCTCTCCGTGCGGCTACCACTCAGCGACGCGGCACCGCGAGCCGCCCGACTGGCCGTGGAGCTGGCCGCCAAGCTCAATAAGGAAAGTGATGCGCCCGACCCCGCGAAACCGGACACGCTCTATCTGGACGCGCTCACGCATCTGGTGACCCAATATCCCCAAAGCGACGCGGGTATCTACTGGCGGTTTTTTTACGCGCAACAGTTGGATCAGGCGGGGCGGTTCGATGACGCCGCCGCCCAATACGAGCGTGTGGCCGAAACGCACGAACACTATATCGAGAGTCGGTTTCTTCAGCTCCGCGCAATGACGCTCTCTCTCACGGCACTTTCGGATCACGGCGCAATCAACGAGCTCGAAGCACACCGCCGCATGGATGATGTGTTCGAAGTCTATCGGTCTTTCGTGGTGATCGCGACACGGGCCATAGGCTCCGCCCGTGACGATTCGCAGAAGAAGACGTGGCACCACCTGTTAGCCCGGGCGCGCGTGTTGACGGCCGAGGCGCAGGTGCTTCCGTCGATCGACCGGCTCCATGCGGCCATCGACACAATCGCCGGATTCGAAACGACCTTTCCCCATGAACCTGCGCTGGAGGCGCGGGTCTGGCGCGTGCGGCTCAGGACATACCAACAGCTCGGACAACTCGAACAAGCGGCGCAGGCCATCCCCGCGTACCTGGCGGC
Source organism: Planctomycetota bacterium (assembly GCA_024278775.1). The sequence goes on along the minus strand of JAJRSP010000100.1, from coordinate 14,492 downwards.
CGAGCCGGCGAACGCCGGTCCGACGCTGCAAGCGTTGTTTACCTCCCTCGCGGACGAACTCCGCTATGCCTCCTTTGACGCAGCCGACCAGAACACCAGTCAGAAAGCGGCGCTGGCGTTACTGTTAGCGCAGCAAATAGACACCTGGACCGAACACGCGCCCACACCCATCGCACCGGCCATGCGTCGCGCGGTCCGCATTCAACTGGCCGAAGCCCATCTGTGGGCGGGACATTACGAGCAGGCGAAAAAAAGGTTCGACGCATTGGATGCCCGGGTCAACGACAACCAGGACCAGCGCATCTTGTGGGGTCGCGCCGAGGCGCTGTTCCGGCTCCAACAATATGAAGACGCGCTCCCGTTGTTCAATACACTCGCCGGCGGGCTGCGACCGAGTGATCCGATTCGCTGGCGTAGCCTCCTTCGTGACCTCCAATGTCGAGACGCCTTACATCACGATCCGAACGGAATCATCCGGGTGATCGAACAACAATCGTTTCTCTTCCCTGAGTTGGGCGGTCCGGCGCTGGCCTCTCAGTTCCAAAAATTGTTGCGAGACAACCAACGCCGACGCGACGCACCTTGACCCTTCCGACGGGACATGCGCATACCGCGCCGTTTGACCGCGCCCACATACACTCGTACACTGCGCCTTCGTGACAAGCACTACCGAGGCCATGACTCATGCGACCGGACAAGCTGGACATCTCTCGTGCCTGCGTGCTCGTGGTCGACATGCAAGAAAAACTTCTGTCTGCGATTGACCGGGGCGCTCAAGCGGTAGCCTCTTGTATACAATTGCTCGACGGGGCTCACGTTTTCCACATCCCCGTCATTGCCACGGAGCAATACCCCCAAGGCATCGGCCCGACCACGCATGAAGTAACCGCCGCGTTGGACAGGTGCGCAGCGCGGATGATCGAAAAGCCGACCTTCAGCGCGTGGGCACACGAACCCGTCCGAGAGGCGATGCTTTCGATCGATCGACCGCAGGTGATCGTCACCGGGATCGAAACGCATGTGTGCGTGCAGCAAACGGTGCTCGACCTGTTATCACGGGACTACGACGTCTATCTCTGTGCCGATGCTGTCGGGTCGCGTGGCCGGCTCGACTACGATACCGCCATCCGCCGGATGAGCCTCGCCGGTGCGCACGTGACCACAGTGGAAAGCGTGCTGTTTGAGTTATGCCACCGGTGCGACACACCACCCTTCAAGGGGCTGCTCGATGTCATCAAATCGGTACCACCAAGGAACGAGTAACCACCGAAAGAAGCCAACCGAGCAGGGACGACACACCAATGAGATGGGATGACCACCCGGATGAGGAATGGGTTGAGGAAGCAGAGGGTGACTCCGACGACGACCTCATGCAGTGTCCGTCATGTCGCGCGGCCGTTCACGAGGACACGCAACAATGCCCACATTGCGGCGATTGGATCACACCGGTCTATCCGAGTGCCGGCGTACGACCGATGTGGTGGATTCTGCTTGTTGTCGCGCTGGTCTTATCACTGATTCTGTTTCTCTAGAACAAGAAACGCCGGCCCATCCCTATGAACTGAGGTTGAGTAAGTGAGTACACGCGGGGACCAACCGGCCGACTCCCACCGCCACTGTCCCGAATGTGATTACAACCTCACGGGGGTTCCCTCCGGGCGATGCCCCTGGTGCGGATGGGCCATCGACACCCGGCGGCTCGCCAACGACTCACCCGGTATGGCCGCGCAACGAATCGGCGCTGCCCTCACCTGCGTGGTGCTCGGAGCTGGATCATGGCTCGCACTGATATCCCTCGCAGGACCGACGCTCTCCACACTCTCCTTGCGCGATGGTCTTGTGGTCATCGGCGTGAGCATCGCCGGTACGGGACACCTCACGCTGGCCGCCATGCTGATCCTCGGTCACAAACGCTGGCCGCTGCGCCATCAAGATGCGGCCAAATCCCTGCGCTTCGTCGGCTGGCTTTCGATTGTGCTGGGTGTGATCGGCGCCACGTTGCTATTGCGGGTACGCGTGATCCAAGGATTCGCGGCCACCAGCGTGTTTGAATTCACCTTGGGGGCCGTCTTCTTCACGGCACCCGGCTGGACACTGCTCACCATGACCTTGCTTGCTTTTGAACACAAAGCGAGCCACGCCCCGCACCAGCGCAGACCGACTTACTATAACAAGGCCGCCGCGCGACATGGGGCGCCTTATGTCATTGAGGTATTAGCATCCTATCGCGAGCCGCAAATATCCCAGAAATGGACCGACGAGCCGCGTCCGACCACACCGGCCATCGAAGCCGACATCGCCCGAACGTGGGAAGCGGAACTGGCCCTCGCGCAGGAATGGGGAGGGAATCTCTACAACGGAAACCTGGTGCGGGTACGGTCACTTCGCGCGGGTGAGTCGACCCTCATGCTTTCGTTGGGACCGACGAACTACCGCGATTTTCTCGGCACGAACCTGTGCGGTGCCGCTCCGGCGTTTCGGGCGGGTGGCAACTTTCTCGCCAACGCTCTGGGCGTCAGCGCCACCGTCATCACGCGCGACGGCCACCTCGCCTACGGCCGACGAAGCCACCGCGTCGCCTATCACGCCGGCTTTGTGCATACGTTCGGCGGCATGGTGGAAGACAACGACCGTCAAGATGACGGAAGTTTCAACCTGTTCGGCTGCATCAAACGCGAGGTGTGTGAGGAGTTGGGTCTGCGGCCCGCCCAACTCTCCGGCGTACGACACGTCGGATTCGTTCGCGATCTCGCCCTGCAACAACCAGAGATGCTCTTCGACGTCACCATCACACTCGCCCGGGCGGAGTTGGAAAGTCTTTTCTCGCCCGAGCAGGGCCACGGCGAACACGTCGCCATCGAATTTCTGGCCGACGAACCGGATGCGGCGCAAGGATTTCTCGAACGTATCGCTCCGATCGCGCCGGTGGCCGAGGCGGCGCTGCTGCTTCACGGACGACACGCCTGGGGTACCGATTGGTTCGAGCAAATCTCCCTGATGCGATATGGGGATCCATCTCGGCGCGAACCCGAAGAAGCGTAATCCGCTCGGTCCACCAGTTCGAAACACGTGAATCTCAGTATCCGTCCGCGAGTGGGGCGGTCGGATCGCCGTGCGCTTGTTGCCGCCAATCTGCCTTGCAAACCACGGCCGCAAACACTTCCGACGCACCAGCACCGTGCAGCACCCGTGCGCACTCCTCCAGCGTCGCCCCGGTCGTACGCACATCATCGATCAACAACAACCGCGCCCCCGCGAGCTGTGCTCCGCGTGCCATCGCAAACGCCCCGCGCACGTTCTCCCGTCGGGCATCGTAGCTCAAGCCGATCTGGCTGGAACGGGCGTGAACCCGCCGCAGGAGCGGGACAAACGGCCGATCAAGATGCACCGCCGCCCGTTCGGCAAGCAAACGAGCCGGATAGAGCGGCTTCATCAGCCGGTGCCGCCAATGAGAGGGCACAAACGTCACCGCGTCAAACCGCTCGGGCCGGCCATGCGCCTGAACCGCCATCGCGAGCCATTGCGACAGTACGGGTGCCAACGCCTCCCGCCCGTGAAACTTGAAGTCAAGCAGCATCCGTCGCACCGATCCGTCGTAGCGCGCGACACGCGCGGTCTGCAATACCGACGCGGGCCGGTCACGGCACTCGTGGCACCGCCCATCAATCAGTTCGAAGGACGCCACCTCGGCCCCACAACACGGGCAACAAGGTGCCGCGATCAGCGCCCATATCCGTGCGGCACACGGTGCGCACAAATCATCAGCCCCAACCGGCCCCCAGACGCCGCATCCTCGGCAACGCGGCGGGCACGCGACATCTACGATCGCCTGGAACCAACCCGACATGATCCCAACACCATACCGCGGCCCAGGACGCAGGAACACACCGACCCTCTGAGGAACGCCAGACAATATCATACCGTTGGAAAATAGTTGCAGATAGTGTATAGTTATCTGCCTGGAACGGCCACGAGATGGTCCCGTTTGTGCGGTCCGGCGTTCAGAGAAAAGACAGACCCTATGAGTGTTCTCGGAAAATCCACGTCGACCTTGTGTCTTGCGATTGCTCTGGCTACCGGCTCTGCTATCGCGCAGATGCCCGTGGCTCGCGTCGTCATCGATCAGGCCAAGCTCATGGACGCACCGACAATCACCACGCTAGTCGGTACGGTCTACGCCTCACGTGTCAGTAACGTCGCCTCGGAGATTGAGGGCATCGTCGCGTCCATGCCCGTTCGCCAGGGTGATCGCGTGGAGGCGGGGGGGCTGCTCTGCAAACTCAATGACGAAGCGCTTTCGTTTCGTGTTGCCGAGGAGAAAAGCCTGCTCGAATCGCGCCGCGCCCAATACGAAGAGCTTATCGCGGGCACACGTGTCGAAGAACTCACACGCCTCAAAGCCCTGCTCGACGAAGCGGAGTCCAACTACGATCGGTGGACATTTGAAATGAATCGGGTGCGCCGACTCTTCGAGGGGCACGACGCAAACGAAAAAGAGCTAAAAGATACGCGGGCGGAATTCCTGGCCGCTGAGCGCCGGAAGATTGCGGCCGAAGCCGTATACCATCAGGCCGTATCCGGACCTCGAAAGGAAACCATTTCGCGAGCCCGTTACGAGGTGGCCGCGCAGCAAGCGGTGGTCCACCGGTTTGAAAGCGATCTGGCGAAAACGACCATCCTCGCGCCCTACACCGGGTACATCACCAAGCGACTCACCGAGCAAGGGGAGTGGGTCACCACCGGCGGCACCGTGGTTGAGTTGGTCGACCTGAGCCGGGTACTCGTTCGCGTGGACGCACCGGAAGCCCTCTTACCCTTTCTCACCGTTGGCTCGCCCGCGCGCGTCTGGATCGACGCCCTCGGCCGAAGCTTCCACGGATCGATCAAACATATCATCCGCAGCGCCGACCTCAGCGCACGGACCTTTCCCATCGAAATCGAAGTCGAAAACCAGGACAGCCTACTGGCGAGTGGTCAATTCGCCCGAGTCAACCTACCCGCCGGAAAGAGCGAACCCACGGTCACCGTGCCCAAGGACGCCATTGTCGAGCGTAGCGGCGTGACCTACGTCGGTGTGATTATGCCCGGTCACGAGGGAGGCATGTCGGCCGTACTCCAACCTGTGACGGTCGGCGCAGACGTAGGTGAATGGGTCGCGATCAGTTCCGACAACCTCCGCCCGGGCACCCAGGTCGTCACACGGGGGACCGAGCGCATTCTTCCCTTTCCCCGGGACGTCGTGATTGTGGATTCATCGGGCACGCCGGTCGCTTCGCCCGCGAAGCCGGCGGGCGGTCACGGGGCGTCGGCCGCCAACCCACACGAACACCGAAAAGCCGGCGCGAGCGGCTCGCACTAACCGTTACGGGGACTTGCTTCTATGGGTGTCATCCGGTTTGCCATTGAGAACCCGGTCAAGATCGCGGTAGGTGTGATCTTGCTCGTGTTGTTCGGCTTGCTCAGCACGCTGAACATGCGCGTGCAACTCATCCCCGATGTGGACCGACCCGTGATCGTCGTGAAAACCAACTGGACCGGTGCCAGCCCCCAGGAAATCGAAACCGAAATCGTCCAGCGCCAGGAAGACAAGCTCAAAAACGTCACCGGTCTTCGCAAGATGACCTCTACCTGCCGGAACAACCAGGCCGAAGTGAAACTCGAGTTTCCCGTCGGCGTAGACAAAGACACCGCGTTTCGAGACGTGTCGGACAAACTCCGCCAGGTCACCGGCTATCCTGAAGAAATCGACGAGCCCACGATGCTGGCGACGGACAGCACGATGGCCAAAACCATCGCCTGGATGATGCTCTATTCCAAAGAGGGCAAGGACATCTCCGAGCTGAAGACCTACATCGAAGATAACGTCAAACCCATCTTGGAGCGCGCCGACGGCATCAGCGAAGTGTCGGTCTATGGCGGCCGCGATCGCGAAGTCCAAATCGAAATCGATCCGTACAAGTTGGCTGCCCGCGGCCTGACGCTTCGCGAAGTGGAGAGCGCAGTTCGCCGACAAAACACCAACATTTCTGCGGGCACCATTGCCGCAGGAAAACGCGACTACGCCTACCGCACCCTGGGTGAATTCAACTCGATCCAAACGATCGAACAAACCGTGATCGCCTATCGCGCGGGCGGCGCGATCAAAATCGGCGATGTAGCCAAGGTCACCGACGGATTCAAAAAACGGTTCAGCTTCGTACGCAGCAAAGGCCGCCCCGTCATCGCGATGCCGGCTCGTCGTGAAACCGGTGCCAATGTCATCAAGGCGATGGAAAACCTCAAGATTCAAGTCGATCTGGTCAATCGGGAAATCCTCACCCGCAAGGGATTAAAACTCGAAATGACCCAGGTCTACGATGAGACTGATTATATCTGGAGTGCCATCAACCTCGTCCTGACGAACATCTTAGTCGGCGGGGTGTTGGCCGTCGGCGTGCTGCTTCTTTTTCTCCGAAGCACCAGCGCCACGGGCATCATCGCTGCGGCCATTCCGATTTCAGTGATCGGTACGATGCTCGTGGTGATAGCAGCGGATCGAAGCCTCAACGTGGTGCTCCTGGCCGGCACCGCCTTCGCCGTCGGCATGGTCGTCGATAACGCCATCGTCGTCCTGGAGAACATCTACCGCCACAGTGCTATGGGTAAAACCCGAACCCAGGCCGCGCTCGACGGCACCAAAGAAGTCTGGGGTGCCATTCTGGCCAGCACCCTGACCACCATGGCCGTTTTCCTCCCGGTGATCACAATCCAAGACGAAGCCGGTCAATTGTTCAAAGATATCGCGATCGCCGTATCATCAGCCGTCGGCCTATCACTCATCGTGTCCGTTCTGGTGATCCCCCCCCTGGCCGCCAAATATTTTCGCGCCTCCCGCGCAACCTCCGGAGAAGAAAAACCCTGGCGGTTGGCACAACAAGTCGGCGCTTTCGTCGGCATGATCAACCGGGGGGTGGGTCGGCGGTTGGTTACCGTAGGCGGCATCTCGCTGTTGGCGATCGCCGGAAGCTACCTGCTCATGCCCGACACGGAATACATGCCGGCCGGCAACAAAAACCTGGTCTTCGGTTTTCTTGCGCCACCACCGGGTTATTCCATCGATGAGTTCCAACGCATGGCCCACATCGTGGAAGACGGCGACCCCGATGACCCGCACGATGGCCTGCGACCCTATTGGGAAGCCGAACTCGGGTCCGAAGCGGCCGCACAACTGAAACCGGTCCGCATCGGATTCGGGAAAAAAGGTGACGACATCCGGGTCGTCCCGGCACCACCCATCGAAAACTTCTTCTTCGTTTCCTTTGATGGTGGCGCTTTCATGGGCGGCACCTCGAAAGACCCCAACAACGTGCGAGCGCTCGAATATGTGATGAACCGCGCCGGCTCACGCCTCCCCGGCGTCTTCGCCATGTTCAGTCAGTCATCATTGTTCAGCTCCGGAGATTCCGGCGGCGGCAACTCCGTCGATGTCCAGGTGCGTAGCGACAGCCTCGCCGATGTGGTGGTGGCCGCCCAAGCCATACGCCGAAAAATCCAACAAGCCGGTTACCAACGACCACGATCGTCACCCCCCAGCTTTGACCTCGGCCGACCGGAGATCCAACTCGTCCCCGACCCTGACAAGGCCGCTGACCTGCAACTCGACGTGAGCGACATTGGCTTTGTCGTGCGTGCCTGTATCGACGGGGCCTTCGTCGGAGAATTTAACGACCGCGGCGACAAAATTGATATGGTGATCAAAGTCGCGCGGGCAAAAAACGCCTCAACCCGAGATATCGAACAAACCCCGATCTTCACGCCTTCCGGCCACATCGTACCCCTATCCGCGGCCGTCCGCTTCCAGCAGACCACCGCCCCGCAGCAGATCAGTCGGATCGAGCAAATGAGCGCCGTCACGCTGACGGTACACCCCAAACCGGGCGTGCCCCTTCAGGCCACCATGCGAGAACTCGAAGATGATGTGATTGCCCCGCTACGAGGCTCGGGGCAGATAGCCGACACCGTCATCACCTCGCTCGCCGGGTCGGCCGACAAGCTCACCCAAACGCAACGGGCACTGCTCGGAGATTTTTCCGGCCTGCTCAATCACCCAAGCCTCTTCGGACTCTCAACCCCACTCTCCCTGTTGATCTGGCTCGGCATCATCATCGCCGGTGGCGTGGCGCTCAGCATAGCCGTAGGGGCACCCACCAGTCTTAGGATTTCCATGCTGGCGATTATCGTGCTCGTGCTGTACGCGCTCGCCTTCAATGTGGACTTCGCCGTGATGCTGTTTCAGTCACGTGCGATTCTGGCGCTGTTGGTCACCTATCTCCTGATGGCCGCCCTGTTTGAGTCGTTCTTGTATCCGTTCGTCATCATGTTTTCCGTGCCGCTGGCCGCGGTCGGCGGCTTTCTCGCACTACGAATCGTCCACGAGTTCAGCTTCTACAACGTCAGCGCTCCCATCCAGCAGCTCGACGTCTTAACCATGCTGGGCTTCGTGATCCTCATCGGTATCGTCGTGAACAATGCCATTCTGATCGTACACCAGTCCCTCACTTACATGCGTCTGGATCACCTGGCCGCAAAAGAAGCGGTCCGACGTAGTGTCGAAACCAGAACCCGTCCGATCATCATGAGCGCGATGACCTCCGTGTTCGGAATGTTCCCACTCGTCGTCATGCCCGGGGCGGGTAGCGAGCTCTACCGCGGACTCGGTAGCGTCGTCTTGGGCGGGCTGCTTATTTCCACTATCTTCACACTGGTGGTCGTACCCTCCGCCCTGATGATCGTGTTCGACATTCAGCAGTGGCTTGATTCAAAAACAGCCCACTCCCCGACACGATCGACGTATTCCGGATCACTCGTCGCGTCTTCGGCTTCGCCTCGTTCTCCCCACGTCTAGGCGAACACGCCACCAGTTTCCACGACAGTTATCCACAGGCGGTGCCAAAACTGGACCGCCTCGTGCCAGGATGGTATCCTGTGAGTTGTATGAGGAATCAACCACCGCTGTAGCCTCAAAACCTGATGAAGGAGTGTGTGTGATGAGTGTTGATGTGGTTCCAGGGCTAGAAGGTATCCCCATTGCTGAGTCTGGAGTCAGTTTTGTCGATGGCCAAGCCGGTAAACTCGAATATCGAGGGATTGATGTCGCACTCCTGGCCGAGCACAGCACCTTTGAGGAGACAGCCTACCTCCTCCTCTACGGAAAGCTGCCGACCGCGGACCAACTGGCGTCGTTCAGTGCCGACCTGACAGAGGCCCACCCGCTCAAGTTCCGTATTGTCGACCTGATGAAATGCCTTCCGGAGCACGGCCACCCGATGGACGCCCTGCAGGCGGCCGTAGCCGCCATCGGCATGTTTTACCCCAACCGGCACGACCTCAACGCGGCCGCCCGCGACACCGCTTGTCGCCGTCTGATTTCCAAGACCGCCAGCGTCGTGGCCGCGTTCCAGAGGTTACGTTGTGGTGACGAATACATCCCGCCGCGCAAAGACCTGAGCTTCGTCGGCAACTTCCTCTATATGATTAACGGAGAAGACCCGGACCCGGACCATGAACGTATCTTGGGCGTCTGCCTGATCCTACACGCAGACCACACGATGAACGCCTCGACGTTCTCGGGACGCGTGGTGGCTTCCACCGGGGCGGATCCCTACACCGTGGTCAGCTCGGCCTTAGGCGCGCTCTCCGGACCGCTGCATGGCGGTGCCAACGAAGACGTCATGGCCCTCCTCGACACCATCGGCACGGTTGAAAAAGCACGCCCGTACATCGAAGAGATGATCGCCAAGAAAATCAAGATTCCCGGCTTTGGTCACCGGGTGTACAAAACGATGGACCCGCGCGCAACCATACTCAAAAAATACGCCGAAGCGCTCATCAAGCGAACCGACAAACCACATTTCCAGATCGCACTCGAGATTGAGAAAGTGGTGGCCGAACACTACGCCGAAAAAGGCATCTGGCCCAATGTCGATTTCTTCTCCGGCATCGTCTACAGCGAGTTGGGTATCCCGCGTGATTGCTTCACGCCGATATTCGGCATGTCGCGCGTCGCGGGCTGGCTCGCCCATTGGCTCGAACAGGTGCAGGGCAACCGTATCTTCCGACCCACTCAAAAGTATGTCGGTGTACACAACCAACCCTATCTGCCTGTCGAACAACGGTAGCGGTACGCCACCCGGCGCGCTCCCTCTTCTTCCGGGTCTGCCTTCCGCACGGTATCGGCAGCCTGGCCCGCCCCTGCGCAAACACCACAAACGGTTGAGATCATCATGGTAACACAACGAATCGGATTCATCGGTACCGGCATCATGGGAGAACCCATGGCGCACCACCTGCTCAACGCCGGATTCCAGCTTAGTGTGTACGCGCGCACGATGTCCAAAGCCGACGCGCTGGTGCGCCGGGGTGCCTCACTGTGCGAATCGCCAGCCACCCTTGCGAAGGAAGTTGACGTTGTACTATCCATCGTAAGTGACTCACCCGATGTCGAAGAAATCTATTGGGGCGACGCCGGCGTATGCCAACAACTCAAACCGGGAACACTTTGCATCGACATGTCAACCGTCGCTCCGGAAACGGCACGCCGCGTCAACCAATCCGTGATCGAACGTGGCGGCGCGTTTCTCGACGCACCGGTATCCGGTGGCGGCAACGGCGCCAAAGCGGGCACGCTGGCCATCATGGTCGGTGGAGATACGGAGCACGTCGAACGCGCCCGGTGCATCTTCGATGTGGTCGGAGCATCTGTCGTTCACTGCGGACCCGTCGGAACCGGCCAGCTCACCAAGATTTGCAATCAGATTCTCTGCGGCATGAACCTGCTCGGGGTCAGCGAAGCGATCGTGTTTGCCAAAAAAGTGGGTCTTGATCCGGCGGTCATGCTTCAAGCCGTTTCCGTCGGGGCGGCCGGCTCGTGGGCGCTCGACAACCTCGGCACACGGATGATCCAACGCGATTTCGATCCTATGTTTATGATTGATCTGCAACAAAAAGATTTGCGCATTGCGTTGCACACGGCCGCCCAACAACACGTCCCCCTTCCGGGAACCGGTCTCGTCACGCAGCTTCTCGCGGTCAATCAAGCCGCCGGTGAAGGACGTCAGGGAACGCAGGCGTTAGTCAAAACACTCGAACGGTTATCCAGCTGCGACGAATAGAACAAGATCGGTTTTTCATCTTCATCGGTGACACGCACATCAAAGGACATCCACAAAACAACCAATGACCGAAACGACGAATCACCCAGAATGCCATCGAAAACAGAATGTCATCGAAAACAAAAAGCCGTCTAAAAGAGAAACGCCCGGCGCCGTAGCCATAATGGCTCGACGCCGGACGTTTTCGTCCCCTCCCAGGAATTCCTCTCTTTTCGTCGCAGGCGTTCGATCGCTACCTCCGCAGCACTGCGCGCCTAGCAATAGAACACGCCGTCGACTCAACGCGCGGCAAACACCGTCGAAGAGCTAACCTCATCTTCGATGGCCTCAGCGTCAAAACGCATATTACCTCGACGTTACGCTCGGTGTCAACGAAAAACCTTCCCACATTATCAAATATAAGTATTTCTAGTTGCCAAGACTCTATATCTTTAGTGCATTCGCACCAAAAGTTTACCTTTCTGAAAGTTGTTCACATAGCCAGCGCAGCTTCGATCTTCGTTAGAAATGGTACATCAACACCCACCACAGACCAACCGGAAAGCGACACCTGGTACCATTGGCTTGTCGCCCACCATCTTGTGTTTTCTTAACCTCTTATGTTTGCAACTGCGTCACGAAAACCACGTCACGTTTGGGCGCTCGTCTTTATAACAAATGACCTTATTACGCGGTCTCATTGTATGTTAAGGTAGGTAGACGCCCTGAACTACCGCTCAAACCATCGCATATCCAACCCAAAACTCCTATTCCATGTCATTGAACAGCTAGTCTACCGACCATCATCAGACCTGTCGTTCAAGCTCTTCCTGGTAACGCTGGATCACGGCTTGACGGCTTAGTAACCCAATGACGCGCGTCGCATCATCCGGCGACACGACCGGTAGAGATGCGACATCGTGATGAGCGAGACGATCCAACACCACATCCAACGTCTCGTGTACCGTCACCGTGGGTACGCCCGGCCGCAACAACTCCCCGACCAATAGCAGTGAAACCGCCTCGGGTTCCAACAAGGCCGTACGCACATCCTTACCCGTCACCAACCCCTGATAGGCTCCATGTTCGTCAACCACCACAAAATCAACGGCTTCGCTCGCACTGGCCTGATCGATCAGCTTCTGTAGGGGATCGTCGGATTGAAAGAACAACACCGCCTGATGCTCCACATCATCGACGCTGATCCGTCGCAGGATGGTCATGTCACTCATCGAGCCGACGCGCACTCCACGCCGCCTGAGTTTCAGCGTGTAGATACTGTCCGGCATCAGCAGACGCGCGCCGGCTGTCGCAATAATCGCGGCAAACATGACCGGCAGTATCACTTTCGGCTCGCGCGTGATTTCATACAAAATGACGATCGACGTGAGCGGGGCATGCGTCGTACCGGCGACGAGCGCGGCCATCCCCACCAGCGCATACGCCGTGATGCTGCTCTCGGCCGTAAGACCCACCGCATGAAGCGCAAGCCCAAAGGCACCACCCATCGCCGCCCCCATTAACAATGACGGGGCAAACACGCCACCCGATCCACCGGAGCCGAGCGTGAAGCATGTCGCTAACATTTTCAGCGCATACAACGCCAATAGAAATCCCACGCTCATCGATAACAGTTCATGGCTTAAGGTGGCTTCAATAGCAGGATACCCGTTGCCAAAAAACATCGGCATCTCTCGTGAACTGCCCCATAACATGTACAACACGCCGCACACGCCAAGACCGATGGCACCGATCACCGGTTTGAAGGGCTCCGGACACCGCAAACGGTCGGCCAGATCCTCCGTGTAGTACAAAGTCTTTGTAAACGCGACGGCCGCCACCGCACACAACACGCCGAGCGCGGAAAAAAACGGCAACTCACTCGCAACAAAAAGGTAACCACCCTCACGAAGCGCACCGACTTCAAACAACGCCACATCCTCTCCGAGCATGGCATGCATAATCGAACAACTAATCACGCTGGAAAACACCACCGGTGAGAACGTACGAAATGAAAAATCTTTGAGAAAAATCTCCAACGCAAACATGACGCCCGCAATCGGCGCATTAAAAATGGCACCGATACCGGCCGACACGCCACACGCCACAACCACACTCATCTGTTGACGCGGAATGTGGAAAAACTGTCCGAGACTACTCCCGATCGCGGCTCCGATTTGGATAATGGGACCCTCAGTACCGGCGGATCCACCCGAACCAATCGTCAACGCACTCGCTACGGCCTTGGCACCGGCCACACGTGGGCGAATGAGCGAACCCTGACGATAAATCGCGTCCATCACCTCGGGCACGCCGTGCCCTTTGGCCTCACGCGCAAAGAAACGCGTGATATAGCCAACCAGCAGCGCCCCGACCGCCGGCAGCACCACAAGCATCCACCAACGATGCCCGTACAAACCGAGAGGACCAAAAGGATCGTGCGCACTACCGTTCCCGAAAGCCACCGCCCGAGCGTACTCAATAAGACGAAAAAACAGGTGCGCGAAAATGCCCGTCGTCGCACCAATCAGAATCGAAAGGAGAATGAGGAAATACTCTTCCTTCAATCCCGATCGTTGCAACATTCGGATGAAACGAACCCTAAGCCCCTGACCGCCGCTGGATGATGCCTCGCTTGAATTCAACGTCTATCTCAACTCCTGGTAAGGCGAAAGCAGATCAACCTAACCACACAGGTCGCACGTGACAACTCGCTGCGACCATTCAAACCCATTACCCACTACCGTAGACGGCGTAGACGTACTACCGCTTGGCGAGCGGCTGCATCCTCCGAGTCTTGCGCAACCGCAGCTTCGTAATGTGTTAACGCTTCCGCTGTCTCCCGCGCGTGTTCCAATGCCACCCCCAGATTGAACTCCGCACCGGGCAGCGTCGGTGCCCCGGCCAACGTCCTCCGGTAATGCGGTATCGCCTCCTCGTATCGTCCCGTTTCGGCCAACGCCATAGCCAGGTTATAGTGCGCCTCGATAGACTCCGGATGCGCCGCAACCGCCTGCTCAAAAAGTGTTACCGCCTCGGCCACCTCGCCCATCTGCGCCAACGCCACCCCCGCGTTCATCGCTGCCAACGCGTTCAACCGTCCCTCGCCATGCACGGGCAAGTTAGAAAGCAAGGCCAGGGGCACTGCAACCGCCGCACCGCGGCACGCCTTTCGCCATTCCCCAGTCCGAACCCAATCGACACCACGCACCACGCCATACGCCGCCAACGGCACCAACACCGGCACCAGAGGCAGTCGATAACGCCCCAACACAAAGAATAAGGTCACCGCCGCTATCATCGACAACAACAGCCCCACAAACACACGTATCGGGCATTTTGTTGGCCAGGCCGCCACCACCC
>JAJRSP010000099.1 GCA_024278775.1 Planctomycetota bacterium | reverse complement strand
CTCTCACCGGCAAGCAGCCGCTTCCAGAGCGTCTCCACATCGTGACCGAGCGGCGTCACGCAACCCATTCCCGTAATGACGACACGTCGCGACAAGAGCGTTACTCCTCCAAACGTCGAATCACCAACGCGGCCGCCTGTCCACCGCCGAGCGTGTGCGCGGCGCTGATCGCCTGATCTATCCGCGCGTCGACCGGACCGGCCTCCGAAAACTGAAACTTGCACGCCGAATCAAGATCGTCTGCGTTTGCAGACGGCGGGACCATGCGCTGACCCATCGCCTTGACCGCCACAGCGAAATCAATCGCTCCGGAACCCGCGCCGTTAACGCCGAGAGACCCGTGCGTCATGACAGCCGGAGTCTCGGTGAGCTTATCGCCAAACACGCTACCCCAAGCGGCCATCTCAGCCGCATCATGCGCGGCCAAACCCGAACCAAAAGGTGCCACCAGATCGATTGCCTCGGGCGTCGTCCCCGCGTCTTTCAACGCCTTTTCCATAGCCAACATGATGCCACGCCCCGACGGAGCCGGTTGCGTCCAGCCTTGAATATCACTACCAGCACCAAACCCCACGAGTTCCGCGTAGATCCGCGCGTCACGCTGCTGCGCATGATCGAGCGATTCCATGATGACCAGCCCGCCGCCCTCCGCCGGAACGGTACCGCCGCGATGGGCACCAAACGGTCGGCACGCACGATCGGGGTGATCATTGCTGTCGCTATTGAGATACCCCATCACCTGAAATCGGGCCGCCGCCATGGGATTCATCTTGCTTTCGGCCCCCCCGCAGATAGCCACGTCGGCATCACCTCGGGCAATCGTACGAAACGCCTCGCCGATGGCGAGATGGCTGGATGCTTCACCACAAGTAATCGTGTTGGACGGACCCTGCGCGTCATGGACGATCGTCACGTGACACGCAAGCATATTCGGCAAAAACTTCAGCAACCACAGCGGCGTGATGTTGGTCATGCCCTCACCACCCCACAACTTCAAATCAAACGATCCGTCATCCGCGGTAGCCGTGGCGAGCGCCCCTGCGAGTTCTTGCAGATCGGCACAAATCAACCCGGCCCCGATGTTGGCCCCGAAGCGATCAGAGGAGACGTTCGTCTCACCAGTGGCCTCTCCGCGATCGACCAGACATTTGGTCACCAAACCGGCGTCCTTCACGGCCAGATACGCACAACAGACGGCAATCTGGATGTCGCGTGACATCACCTTCACGCTCTTGCGGTAGGACTTGGGGATACAGTCCCCCGGCTTCCACGGCGGCAGCTCACCGCCGAGTTGGCACGGCAAACCGGCTGGGTCGAAGGTTTCGATACGTCGAATGCCACTACGGCACTCAAGCATCGCCTCCCACGTGGGCTCGATCCCAAGACCCAGCGGCGACGCCACGCCCAAACCAGTAATCACCACGCGACGCTTATCCGCCATGTCCGGCCTCGTCATCGGATCCGGCCTCTTGATCGTTGGACGCCGCATCGCGAAAACTCGAAAGCAGCCACATAAACTGATCGGTGAATACGAAATTATGGTCGGGAAGATCGAGCGTTTTGTCTGCCTGATTCACATGGGAAAAAATGAGATCGATGCGCCCGATCGGCTTGCTGTCTTTGGAGACGGTGCCGCTGGTCACCCCGGCCCGATCATCCAGCGAGTCGATCACGGCATCGTAGCGAAGCTGATCGCCGGGAAAGGCGTAGTCGTCAAACTCGGCACGGCGCACCTTGGCGAGAATGACATTTTCCTTGAAACCCCGTGACTCCCCCACCAGAATACCGGCCGTTTGCGCCATCCCCTCGATCATCAAACTCGGCGGCATAACCGGATACCCCGGAAAATGATCGTGCATGTGATCTTCAGCCAACGTCACATTCTTCACGGCCGACGCGCTCACGCCGGATTCAAACGAAACGAACGTGTCGATCCAAATCCAACGCATGGCACGCGTATCACTTTCCGTCCCCGACGAAGCCCACCACTAGGCGGCGGCCGACAACTTGTTCTCAACGTAGTTGACAATCGTATTCACAGTGAACAGCTTGGGCATTTCGGAGATGAGAGGATTCTGCTCGAACATGCCGAAGTCCGCATGAGGCATGGCCGCTTTCAGCCGCGTAAGCCCCTCGGACGTAATCTTATCGCCGTCTACATATTCGGGGTTGTTCAGAAGATCATCGGGAAACAATTCCCCCTTGGGAATCTTAATGGAAAACTCTTTCTCCAAACGGAAGACAATATCGAGAAAGTCGATACTCTCGGCTCCGAGATCATCCTGAAGCGTCGCCTCTGCGACGACTTCATCGTCGTCCACACCCAGCGCATCCGTCAGCACTTCTCGAATCTTGGAAAAAACTTCGTCTCGACTCGCTACCATAGGGCTCCAGGCCTCCATCCTCGATCGTTCGTCTTATCGTCATCCACCGGTGTTCATCCGGAAGCACCACCGTTATCGCGCTCCGCGAGGCTTACTGGCTACGCCACCTCGGTACCGCAAAGCAACACGAAAGCCCGCCGCGCCGATGCAGCCAACGCCGCATCCACACGTTGCGATCCACTACTGAAGTGCCGCAAACCAAACCGCGCCCGCACGACCTCAGTATCTCCACAACGACCGACCCCCTCAAAATCACTCTCATTTTCAGCGAGCCGCCGGCACTTCACCTCCAGCCGGAGCAGATGACCCGGCTTGACAAAGCTCTTATATGTTACGTTTTTCGCCTGACGGAGCAAGATCACACCCGGAGAGAACTCCAACGCATCCCGAACAAGCCAGGCTCCGGACTCCACAAGTGCCTCCAACATCAGCACACCCGGCAGCACCGGAAACGTCGGGAAGTGATCGGCCAGGTACTCCTCACCCAGCGAAACGGCCTTCACCGTGACGATCCGCTCCCCGCGGGTCAGTTCCACAATAGTGTCCACGAGCCCGAACTTCATAGACCATCCACATTCAATTCTGAATTCACAGCGACCTGCGGAGGCGTAGCGAATCGTAGTACTCTACACGAAGATATGCCACCGGCCACCTCGACCACAGCGCAAGACTATCGATCCGCTCGGTAACCTCTTACCAGTCGAACGTCAGACCACCCCGGAGTGGTTTTTTTCGTTTTTTGGGCTTTCGAGGCTCTTCGGCAACCGCAGCCACTTCGCCCCCACCCTCATCCGGAGCGGCGACCTGCCTGATGGAGAGCGAAATACGTCGTTTTTCCGAATCCACACCGAGAACGCGCGTCTCGACTTCCTGACCCACCTGAACGACGTCGCCGCAAGTCTTGACCCGTTGGTCCGACAGCTCTGAGATGTGAACCAAACCCTCGACCCCGGGTGTCAGCTCAACAAAAGCACCAAAATCGGCCAATCGGGTCACCTTGCCCTTCACGATGGAATTGGCCTCGAAGCTCTCAAGCACACCGCCCCACGGATCGGCTAACGCCTGCTTCATGCTCACGGCAATCCGACGCTTGTCGCTTTCGATTCGGATAATTTTGCAATCGACCATATCGCCCACGGAAACGACCTCAGCCGCACTCTTCACGCGGGACCATCCCATCTCGCTGATGGGGATCAGAGCCTCTACGCCCGGCTCCAACTCGGCGAACGCGCCGAAGTCAGCCAGCCGGACAACTTTGACCTTGGCCGTGGTACCCTCCGCATATCGATCAGAAACGCCAACCCAGGGATCAGGCAATGTTTGTCTAAGCCCGAGCGAAATCCGACCGCGTTTTTTGTCCAGCTTGAGCACCTTCACCTCGACCGTGTCGCCCTCTTTTACGACGTCGGTCACCTTGTCGACAGTGCCCCAGCTCAGCTCGCGAATGTGAAGCAGCCCATCAATACCACCAAGGTCAACGAAAGCGCCGAAATCAGCAATGCGACGGACCACGCCCATGCGCGTTTGTCCGACCGCCAACTCCGCCTGGAGCTTTTCACGGTTCTCTGCGAGCTCTTTCTCCATCGCTTTTCGGCGACTGACAATCACATTTTTTCCACGCCGATCGAGCTCAACCACTTCACACGTCACCATCTCATTGAGCAGTGTTGACACGTCCTTCATCTGAACAATATCAGCCTGTGAAGCCGGCATGAACGCACGAATACCCTTCATATCCAGCTCAAGCCCCCCCCGAATCAATCCCGTCACCCGACCCTTCACCAACATACCAACGCTCAGGTTCGCCCAGGTGGCTCGCTGAACCGAACCCTTGCGGTTCACGACGAGCAACCCCGTCTCAGCATCGTACCGCTCCACGGTCACGTCCACCCGCCGACCGGCCTCAAGGGGCTCTTTCTTACCAAACTGAGAGCGAGGAACCACGCCCTGCTCTTTCGCGCCGAACTCCAAAAACACGTCATCACCGGACACGCCCACGACCGTACCCGTCAACTCAGAACCCGGAGAGAGTGTTTCAAGATCAGAAGCGGATGGGACGGCCGGTCCACCGGTCATCGCAGCCAAATCTTCGGCAGCCATGCCACTCATGGCCTCCGCTACTTCCCGGTCGATTTCACTCATTGACGAACCGGGCGACGAAGACGCGGACGCACTATCATCCACGTTTGACACATCCACGTTTGACACATCGACGCTTGACACATCCACGTTTGACACTGAATCCGCGTTCGTTGCGCCACCCGCATCCCGCACCGAGGACTCATCACGCGTAACCCCACCGGCCGGCGTAACTCCTTCGGAAGGAGCGGAGACGTCTGACGCCGGCGACGAGGAAGACGCGGGCTGCGCGCGTTCAGGTATCTGCGGTTTCTGCGACGCGGACTCTGGCTGTTCAGTCATAACGATACACCCTGCCACACTCTTGGCACACTCTTGGCACACTCTCGATTGTCGGCACTGGCCACCACGGCATTCTTTTCGACCCGACGGTCACTGCCGAACCAGCGCCATTTACCTTGTGACTTTGTAGCTTTTTGACACGGCGTCGTCAAGAAAGAACTACGCTTTTCTGCCGGCAACAAACCACCACCCCATTGGCAATATCCATCGGTATGGGGGTACAGGGTCAGATGCACGCCACCGTGGATCTGACCCTCGTTCCCAAGCGACAAGGTCCGACCGTATCGCCCTCAACCGATAAACATGCTCTTTTCAACCCCGTAGCAAAGTATGATGCGAGTGGCGAGGGAACTCTTTTCACGATAAAATGGCCCGCTTGCGGCGTGATGTGCGCAGTTGATTATTACGGCAAGGTAAACGAACCACTCATCGTGGCCAAGAAACACAAAAACAAAAAACGGGGGGATCCACAAACCCCTTCTACGCACCGTACGCGACCGCCCGCCGCGAAACGACCCCGCACCTGGAGGGAAACCCACGGACGCGATCTGCGCTTCCTGGTAGTGTTCGGTGTGCTGATGGGTGTGTACTACGTAGGCACCACGTTCAACGTGGTGAAAAACCAGTTCTTCCCCTGGTATCTGGAGTCGTCGGCCATCGTATCGACCGGCATCCTCAAAACCTTTGGCAACGACGATCTCGAGCGCCAAGGCAAACGACTCAAAAGCCCGGACGGCTCCATCAGCGTTGAACGCGGATGTGATGCCATCGCGCCGACCGCATTGTTTGTCTCGGCCTTGCTCGCATCACCGGCCATGTTTCGGTTCAAATGGCGTGGGTTGCTTCTTGGCGTGCTCATTTTGATGGCAGCCAACATCCTCCGCATTATGACGCTCTTCCTGACGCGCGTACACTGGAGGAGTGCATTTGATGTGATGCATCTCGACATCTGGCAGGGGTTGTTTATCCTGCTGGCGATTATGCTTTGGGCCTATTGGGCATCGTGGGCGACGAAGCAGGAAAAAGAATTGAAGGCCCGGGCCCATGCTGGAACCTAAAGCCGTCATTCGCTTTTCGCTGATCGCTGTCGTGGTATATGGCGCGCTCACTTGGACTTTCCCGAGCTTTGAAAGAGCTTACGCCTCGTATTTCCGAACCGTGGGCAACGCCGCATTCTCCCAGTTCTGGTTCTGGTCCCACGCACGCGTTGACTTCGTCGACCTCCAATCGGAAACGCTTCTTCGTAAGGTCAACGCCAAGCTGCCGGCCAAGCTACCGCTTGGTTTCAAATTACCCGCCGCTTCGGGCGTTACCGACACGCTTATGATCCTCAAAAACTCCCGCACGCCGGCATTTCCCGGGTTTTTACGAACCTCCAGCCGTATTATTGGCTATACCCCCATGGCCGTGCTCATAGCACTGATTGCAGCCACACCCGTAGCAATCAAAAGACGTTTCTGGCTGATGTTCTGGGGCATGCTCGTGATACACGGGGCCATCGTGATCAGGCTTACAGTGTTATTGTTGGACGCCGGCTTCGCCGATCCAACGAAGAAATACGCGATCTGGCACCCCGGTCCGTTCATGACCGACGTCGTCAACCGCGCCCGCGTGGTGTTGGCGGACAACCCCACTTTCGCCTATGTGGTGGCCGTTTTTGTTTGGATCTTCGTGTTGTTTTGCGTCCAGGCCTGGTATGACTGGCGTCCCGATCGAAAAAAAAGCGAGACAAAGATCAACACTCGTTGAGCCGCACGGCGGCAGAATCGCCCTGATACATCACGATCGAAATCAACACGCAACCGAAGGAGCTGCCACATGTCCAAACAATGGGTAAAAGTCAAAGAGCTGTCACGCGACCTCGGCGTCACGTCACACGCCATCATCGATCGCTGCCGCAGCGCCGGCCACACCGTCCAAAACAGCGTTTCCCGTCTGGCACCAGAGGTCGAGCGTGAAGTGCGCTACTGGTTTGATGAAACAGAAGGTTCCGCCAAACAGCCCCCTCTCGAAACCGGACAGACTTCGGGCACTTCCAAGCCAAGTTGATCGGAACACGGGAGCTGGCGTTCTACGGAACAGCCTGTTCTACCTTCTTTGCCTGTCAGGCTTGAAAACTCAAGACACCTCCCCTTTATCCGGACGCCAATCAAAAAACCATTCGATCTATCGAAATGGTCTTATATGGTACCGCTCATTCCCACGGTCTCGCCCTCGTCTTTTCTACTGAGGAATCACACGACAACCTCATCACGCCATAACTTATTAGCCCACCACCACCTATGTCTCTCCTGACCATCCTCGCAACGAGAACATGGGAGAAACCCGCCCGAATGATCGGACGCAAAATAACCGCTCCCTACCCGCCTGATATGTATCGGACGGCAAGACACGATCATAATCAGAACTTTTCCACCTGACTACTCAATCAACCTATTTTAACTTTTAGCTTGGAGGATGGGGATCCAGGGTTCCTATTACGAAGGAAGATAGACTTGCTTGTCCGCGCGTCATGATGATGGCGTTACCGAAGCACGGCGAGTCTGCACTAGGGGGGGAACCGACGTGCAAGACAAATGCTTTACGCGTAACATCATTGGGCCCAGACAATCACTTACGATCTCAGCACTTACGATCTTAGCGGCTGCTACCGCCCTAGGCGGGTGTCGGTCCGTGCTCAACGAAAACACCAGCAACAACGGCACGACAAGCAACAGCGGCACGCTGGAAAGTACGGTCGTCGACCCCGGCACCGTCACCATCACCAACGAAGACCCGCTTCTATCTACCGCAGGAATTGAACCCACCAACGGACCAACGAGCTGTGAGTTTTCGGCTTCGGCAAGTTCTGAAAGTCTGTCATCTCGGCTTATCGATGGCGTCCGTCCGTTGACCGTAGTAGCTAGCGTTACTACGATGACTGCGGACTCGAGCCTGGGGGACAGCTTTCTCTGGTCGGTCGATGAAGCTGAGCAGATAGGTGACGAGGGAAACCGGGGGCGCATGACGCATACCTTCACAACTGCCGGAATTCACACAATTGCCCTGTCTCTGATTGTCAACGGCCTATCGGTCGGGTGCACCAGTGTTCAGGATTCAGACTTCAACGCGCAGGTTGTGGTGTGGCCAATGATCGACGGTCAAGTGATCGACGATCAGGGCAAAGGCGTCTCGGGTGCGGTGGTGTCAGCCGATGGCCGAGGCCAAACGGCCATCACGGACGACTCAGGCTACTACAAAGTCTCCGTGCCATTCGACTGGTCCGGACAGGTGGTGGTTCAACACGCTGACTATGACTTCCCACAGAACGCCCACACCTACTCGGGTCTCAGGTCGGATATCGTGCCCGATACCTTCGTCGGAACGCTGCGTCCCGATCCGGCCGTTCCACCAGCCAATGCAAGCTGCGTCACCGATGCTGACTGTGACGACGGGCTGTTCTGCAATGGCACGGAGACCTGTGCCAACGGCTTGTGCCAGGTCGGTTCATCGCCTTGCGAACAATCACTATGCGACGAGGCATTGGGTCAGTGCATCAACGTGGGTTGTGCGCTCGACAGCGAGTGCGATGACGGCGTCTACTGCAACGGTGCGGAGTCGTGCCGGAATGGCACCTGCCTGAGCGGCGTTAGCCCCTGCCAACCAGGCGACACCTGCAACGAGACCAATCGGTCCTGCATCATGCCATCCAACTGCAGCACCAGTGCGACCACGTGGCAGAACACGGCGATTGATTCGCACTCCGGTAGGTTCGAGGTGGAGTTCGACGCCATCCCCAACGATGCCAACATGGACGGTACCGTAACCCTGGGATCCAGCCCGGGATCCACCTGGTCGGACTTTGCGGTGCTCATCAACTTCAGCGTCGGTGGCACCATTCTGGTCCGCAACGGGGGATCGTATCAGTCGGATGTGCCGCTCTCTTACTCACCCAGTTCCAGTTACCACTTCCGTTTGGACATCGACGTGCCATCCCATCGCTACAGCGTGTATGTCACGCCGGCTGACGGACTGGAGCGTACCTTGGCACTGAACTACGGATTCCGGACGGAACAGGCGACGGTCTCCAGTTTGGGGGTGTGGAGCATGTGGTCCGGTGTGGGATCCCAACGGGTTTGCAATTTTGTCGTCGGGGGGTGCCAACAGGACACGGACGGAGACGGTGTGCCCAACTGCAACGACGGATGCCCGAGCGATCCCAACAAGACCGCACCGGGCGCTTGTGGATGCGGCGTGCTCGATACCGATGCCAACAACAACGGTACCGCCGATTGCAACGAGTCCGGAGGGTCCACGCAACTCGCCGAGACCTTCGACAGCTATGCACCCGGTGCCGACCCGACCAACTGGTTCGACACGGGGGCCAACAACAGCCTGATCCAAGACGACAGCCTGTTCAAGACCTCTACCATTGGTGGCGCAGCCGCGTTTGGGACTTCTTCCACCCTCACCAACATCCACTCACACTACGTCGCACCGGGTAGTTCGTGGGGCTCTATGACGTTCACGGGCCGTATGCGCCTGGGCAGCAGCAGCGGGGGCGTAGGGGTCACCTTTGTCTCGGGGTATCCCAGCCGACAGGCGTATTACCGGCTGCGTGTGAAACAGGGAGGCTCGTTTCACATCGCACCCCATGCCACCAACATCACAGGCGGTGTCACAGATTCCGGCGTGTCCGCAACAGCGAACGTCTGGTACGCATTCCACATTGACGTGACCGACACCGGCACGCGAACAGAAATCCGCGCCAACGTCTGGCCGGCCGGCAGCGTCGAACCCGGCGTGTGGCAAATCAACTGCTACGATGACAGCGCCTCCCGCCTGACCAACGGCACCATTGGTGTGTGGAGCATGACCAGCGGGCGTAAGGATTGGGACGATCTCTTGGTGCAGCCGGTGAACTGCAGCCAGGACAGCGACAGAGACGGAATCGCAGACTGCCAGGACGTCTGTCCGAACACTGCCGATCCGAGTCAAACGGATACTGACGGAGATGGGCGCGGCGATGCCTGCGATCTCTGCCCGTTGGACAACCCCGACGACTCAGACGGGGACGGCGTGTGCAACAGCGACGATGGCTGCCCGAATGATCCCAACAAAACGGTATCCGGTGTTTGCGGGTGTGGCATCTCCGACGTCGACAGTGACAGCGATGGGACGCCGGACTGCCTCGACGGTTGCCCCACCGATCCGAACAAGATCGCGGCGGGTTTGTGCGGCTGTAACCGATCAGACCAGGATTTGAACGGCAACGGCATCCCCGATGGATGTGAAACCCAGACGACCGACCGCATTTCGCAGTGGGGTATTACCTGGACCTTCGACGGTCAGTACGAATTCGGCCAGTTTGTGAACGGAGACTATTGGGTCGTCGGCCCGGTGAATATCACCAGCATAAGCCCCGCGCCGAGTGGAGGGCGGAACGGATCGATGATCAACCCCATTCCAGGAGACGACCAAGCCTACGATAGTCGCAACTACGACTATACGCCCGGTCTTCTGAAGACGGCCCCACTCACGTTGGGGGTCAATGAATCACTGGTCTCGACAATCAGCATCCAATCCTACCCCTATCTCGATATCACCGGGACCTCGCAACCCAACTCAGGCTATGCGGTGTCCAAGACCGCTGCGATCTTAACGTGCTTGCCCGTAGCGCCTCCGAGCGATGCTTTCCGCCCGCCATACGTTGGATCCACAAAAACGCTTTATCGCCTGTCTGACGTGCAATGGCAGAAACTGCCGTCGCTACCGGCACCTTCGTCGACTCCGAGTATGGCAACCTATATCAGGTACCTCCAGCGTCCGTGGATCGACCACAAACCGAACTGGACGAGCCGAATGATGCATCCGTCCGACAATATGCCGAATTATGGACGCGAACTTGCCGGCGTAATCAGTAACGCGGCCTGTCTATTGTGTCTTGACTTCACGAATAATGAAAAGGAACCTTTGCTTATCGGCATGGTGCAAATCGGAATCGACAATTATCACACCGCACTACTTAACGCCGATATGTGGGGTGTGTCCGGCGGCCACATGATGGGACGCAAATTCCCGATTCTGTTTGCCGGATTGATGCTTAATCACAACGGAATGCTGACCGCCAATTACAAAAGTTCAGAAGACACCTCCACCTACGACGGAACTCAATATAATGAGACCCTCTGGACGGGATGGGCGAACAACGGACAGGCTCCGTGGACTTTCACCAATCCTCCAACCTCCGCCAATGTGATGTGTACCCTCAACCCTTACGACAGCACGGACAGTCTGGGAAAATCCTGGAGATATGAACACATTCATCCCCAATACTGGCGAAACGCTCCCTTCCCGAACTCAGGAAACCAATTCCCAGACAACAAGCACGAGCCCTACCGCCGCATTATCACGCAATCGCAGGTGGGCCAAACGATCGCCGCGCGAATCTTGGGCTTACGCGGTTACTGGAATTATCAACCCTATTTCGATTACATGGATCGTTGGATGTACGAAAATGATGAACCGTTGTTCGCGACGATTCAACAATACTGGTACTTTGCATCCTGGAATCCTCAAGGCGGCGTGGGGTGGCCTGTAGGCTCCTCGTTTGTGAGTGACATGTATTTGACGTATCGCCCTGACTATTGAGCCGGAAGCTCAGGCGGATTGCTTGATTTGAGCGGGGAAACCGCGGATGGCGATCCATGACTTCACGAGACCGAAAAGTCGCTCCGGCATGATCACCGAATCCGGAAAGAGGCGGCGTAGTTCGCGGCGTGTCATGAGTCTCACCTCACGGACACACTCGCGCGCCGCCTCGAGATCCGGGCAACGACCCCGAAACCCAAAACCACGCCTCCGAAGTAGGGCCACACGCACCGGTTCCGGCAGCCATTGCCACCCGGGAAAGCAGAAGTGCGGTTCCATCGGAAACCAATAGTTCGGCGTCTGAACCCAGTACATACGTGCCACGCGACTCATCTCGGATGCCATCGCCCGTTGGGATTCGAACGTGAACAGATGCTCGATCACGGAGTTGCTGAACGCGACGTCGAAATCGCCGTCCGCGTACTGATTCAGATTTGTGGCATCGCCTTTGACGCATTCGATATTCTCATATCCCGATTGCCCGGCCGTCAGATTGACCGTCGTGATATGCACATCGGGAAGACCAGCCCACCCATGCATTTCCCAGAAGGGTACCGTTCCCCCGACGTCCAAGATGCGAAGCGGACGGGGCAGCGGGCGGGTTAACTCCACAAACTTGGCGAACCGTTTCGCGCGCATACGCCGCGAAATAGACCACAACATTGTCGGTTCCCGACGATCCTTGTCAGCCATAACAGGTGTCCTTATACCACTCATACGCTACGCCGACGTTCAGACAACACCGAAGCGATAGCTTCATCTGTGATGCCCCAAAGGGCGTTCCCGTGGCGAGCGCAATGGCGGGCCTGCGCATCGTCATCGTCCTCAACAAATCGCCCGAATACCCACGACAAACTTTGCTTCCGTGCGAGCACCACAAGATGGTCTCTGGCATCCCAACACCGGCGAGACCTCCCACTCCCCCCACTCACGGTCTGATCCCATGCACGTGGCGGACGTTCCCGTTAGTCGACCGATCGAAGCCGGCCCGAAGCGACGGCCTGCGTACCCGTGGCCCGCCAACCAAAATCACGCCCGGCTTCTGCGGCATGGTAGTAGATATGTCGAGTCCCTGACCGGATCTGATAGGCCACATCCGGCTTCGCCGCTTTTCGTCCGAGGACACGTTTGAGTAACTGGGCCGCCCCATTCATTAACCTGAACATCGACGGTGGCAAACGAAGGACCGTGATCCGCTTGCCGGTGGCCTTACCCCATTGCTTCAAGAACCGGGCGGCTCCGAGCTTTTCCTCGGCTACGGCATTGTACACGGAATGAGGAACCGGCTGCTCGATCATCGTCACGACAAGATCGGATACATCCGCCACGTGTACATAAGGCAGATGATTGCGTCCGGTGCCAAAAACCACACCAAACCCTCTTTTCTTTCCGGAAAGGTATTTCCGGGTGGGGGCTTTCGTGTCACTAAACAGCAACCCGGGTCGAACAATCACGACTTTCATTTCCATCGTCTCACGCAATTGATCCAATTGCTGCTCGATGAGAATCTTGCCCCGTGGATACACATTCAGCGCGTCGAGTTCACTGGCCAGTGGCTGCGTCTCATCCAGCGTTTTTCCCTCGAGGTGATGATCCATACCATAAACGGCGATGCTCGAAATATGAACAAACGTACGGACTCCGGCGCGGTTGGCCGCTTCCGCAAGCCCACACGTAGCCTCTCTGTTGAGCTGTTCAACGGAAGGTCCGCGCTCGGCACGGGGATCCCAGGCACAATGGATCACGGCATCCACACCGCACGTTAACTCATCAAATGCCTGAACGTCGGCCAAGCCGCCCCAACAAACCTCAACGCGCCGATCGAGATCGCACCGGCGAATGGCCGCACCGTGCAACAGCGCTCGAACGCTGTGTCCGCGAAGCAGCAGCTCTCTGGAAATGTCCGTGCCGAGAAGGCCGGAGAATCCGGTTAGGAGCACTTTCATCGCCTTTTCTCTCCGGGTGACAAACTCCGAGTCGCCTTGTAAACCGTCAGGTCACCGCCGGGTGACGAAAGGACACACTACTGTCTTTTTGAGACTCAGTGTTGGGGACGTCAGAAGAACCGATCATGTGTTCGATGATACGTGCCACAGCGAGTGTGTTCTCTCTGCTGACTGGAATGGGACCGCGTTGAAAAACGGATTCATAGAATCTCGCAACCAACGCACGGGTCCCGGGGTTGGACTTGATTTGTCTCGTCGCTACTTTCCATGCAATCGAGGCCGTTCCCGTCATGTACGAAAGCCCCGTATTGATTCCGCCGAACACTTTGGAAGCAGGGCCAAGGCGTCCACGGTGCCTCTGGCTCACCATCAACTGCCTTGCCAGATCAATATAAACAACTCCCTGCTCGCACTCGATCGTGACATGCCGAGAGGCGTTCCCATGCCCCATGCTAATCATGAACGAACCATACCCGAGACTCGTCCGGATCGTCATCTGAAGGAGATCTGGTAAATCGTGGGGCATCACATTCAGCGAGCAACTGTCGGAGAATATGGTTTCAGGCTCGCCGAGAAGCTCAACGATCACACTGGCGGGATGGGAAACCACATTGGTCAATACACCACCCGGAATACGGTACGCCCAGTGCCCCGGGTGGCCGTATGGAATCGTCCGACGTCGCTCTGCATGTCCAAAAAAGCAACTGGCACCAATCACACGTCCGAGAGACCCACTCTCCAGAAGATCGAAAGCCCGGCGTACGCACGGCATGTGCAACAGGCTATGCCCCACGCAAACCTTCCGGCCAGCCGACGCAGCGACCTCAAACAGGCTCTCCGTGTCGCGTACGGATAAAGCCATAGGCTTTTCAACCAGCACATTCGCCCCGGCTCTCAACGCCGTCACGGCCAGGTGATAGTGCGAGTCCGGTGGCGTCAGAATGTGAACCACATCCAGTCCGCCAGCGGCCAACCGGTCTTCCGCATTTTCGTGCAACACGGTTCGGCACCGGATGCGCTTCGCCAACTGCCTGGCCTGATCCAGGTTGGTATCGCACAGATGCAGTTCGCACGGCTGGGTCACGGAGCCAACGGCTTCCACATGGTCCCTGGCAACGACGCCACATCCGACAATGCCTACGCGGGGGCTATTCTGTCGATCCATCACAGCACTCCCTGGACATGCGTTTCGGGGACCGATCCGTGCGACGTCCCATCACGGTCATCCACTGGCGTTTCTTGACAATGCTACGAATGTCCTCATCCGGGAGACGCGGCGCGCGGGAAAAAAACCCTCGGAAATATCCGTGAGTGAGTCCGCTCGCCTGTGTGATGTCACCCGCCACAATCAACCGGTACGCTGCCCGTGCAAGTAGTCGGCCCGGCGACATGCCGACGTAGTAAGCCATATACCCATTGCGAGACCAGCCACGCAACCGACCACCACGTGATGCGGTCCGTCGCAAATGAATGAGACGGGCATGATCGAAGCTCGTCACCGACCACCCGGCATCACGAGCGAGGATTTCATCAATCACGTCCCATCCAAAAACCGGTCGGACACCACCTATGCTTTCGTAACAATCCGCCCGGTAAATCTTCGTCGCTCCACGGACATGGACCCGACTCACCAGGTCTCGAACGAGACGCTCACCCTTGTACTCGAATACGGTGCCACCGGCGATGCCAAGCGTAGTATCTCGTTCGAACTCAAGTAACAGAGAACGAAAGTACGCCGCTTCGAATTGCAAATCAGCGTCCAACTTGACGACAAAACCGGGGTTCGGGTTCCGCAGGAGTGCCACCTTCAGGCCTTCCAGAAAAGCCTGCGCTTCCGACGCGACCAGAAGACCGTCGTTTTCCACACCCTTCGACTTCGACCGATGGTGCCCCACAATCCACGAATGTGAGGAGGCCGCTTTCTGAATCACGTCCCAGCTTTCGTCCGTGGAACCGTCGTCCACAATGACCCAGATAGCAGGCTTGGCCTCCTGTGCCACCATGCTTTCAATGAGTACCGGTAGATACTTGCCTTCGTTAAACGCGGGCGTAACGACGACATACGTCGGCGGATCCTTTGTACGATGCCCGGTTTCAGGTGCGCCGACCTGTCCGTCGCCGTTTCCAGTCTCCGTCAAAACGACACTCCACCGTCCGCATCGCAGGATACGAACTTCTCAATGGCACTCAAAAGCTCTCGTGACGCCCACCTTGACACTCTTGCGCCGCCTACCGAGCCTGTCACCGCCGCCAGTTTTTTCCCCAGTGCATATTCGTCAAACGCCACGGAAACGCCTCCACGTCCGGAAAAATGCTTGGCCGTGGCCACCTGATGATCATTCCGCGTTTCGCCCAGGTCACCGCGTCGCGGCATCACAAGAATGGGCTTGCCAAACTCCAGTGCGGTGATGATCGACCCCATACCCGCATGCGACACCATCACGGAACAGGCCTCCACCTTCTCGCGATACGCCGCCGGAGATAGCGAGTCAACGTATTTAATAAAGCGTGGACGAAACCTCGTCTCGCCTATCTGAGCAAACACCTCCTCAGAATGAGGCTCTCCCGCCCATGTATCGACCGTTCTCACCAAACGATCAAACGGCATCTGATGCCCCACGGTCACAAAGATCACAGCACCGCTCCCGAAAAGTGCGGCCCCTCGTCCTTGGCCAGATGGGGCCACTGAGTCAGCCACAGATCCGCATAGGGCCGGACGCGCTCCCCCGAGAGGGACATCCTTTCCACGTTGGCAATACTGTCAAGCCAGATCGTGCGGGCCCCCAACCATTTTCCGAACCGCAGCGCAAAGTACCCGGGGGCGGCCCCCGTCGAAACGACCACATGCGGGCGGACTCGAAGCATGATAACCCACAGACGCAGTGCCAAGGCGAGCAAACCCGGTTTGTTCCACCGTGTGGCGTCGTTGATGACGTACAACCGACGTGGGGCCACCTCGCTACGATAGTCCGGCGATACCGTCGCGAATAACAGCTCGTGCTCGTCGAAAGCGGGCGTAATCCGTAACAACTGGACCCAATGCCCCCCTCCGGAAGACACCGCGAGAATTCGCTTGCGGCGCTTATCCATCCGCCGATTCCAACGGTTTGTGGCAGACCGGTGATTCGGAAGGGACATGGGGAATCATCGCCCACTCCTTTCGTCGTCGCCAGACGGACCGGTAGCACTCGGCCGGATCACGCGCCATAGCCACCCCCAAAACGTCTAACACGTTGTAGACCACAAGCCGGATCACCACGCCGCACGTTTGAATGGCCGATCCCAGCGCAGCGCCAACACGAGACCAATGCCTACGCATGAGGAGACGCCGCGCCCTGAGCATGTGTACAAGCTTGGAACTGCGCACTCGCGCCGACCGGCCACCGTAGTGAATGATTTGCGCGGTCGGGCAAATCATGGGGCGATAGCCCTCGGCGCCCGCACGAAGACAAAGATCCGTTTCCTCACCGTACATGAAAAAAAGCGGCGAAAAACCCCCGAGCGACTTCCAGAGCGCCGTGGGAAGCAACAAAAAACACCCTGTCACAATATCCACCTGGCGCACCGTATCTCGACACCACGTCCCTAATGACTCCGGATCCAGCCACCAGTGCCGGCGACACAATCGACTCACCCCGACGGCATGGCAAAACTCGCTCCACAACGTAACCCGACGCCAGCAGGAGGTCGGGTTGAGGGTGCCATCTTCAAACACAGTACGGCCACCGTAAATACCCGCACGGGGATGATCTCTGGCAAACGCCACCAGACGGTCAATGGCGCGATCTTGCACGACCGTATCGGGGTTCAGAAGAAGAAGATACGCTCCGGCCGCTCGCTCCGAAGCCAAATTGTTCGCCGCAGCAAAGCCGATGTTCTTGTCCAGTGCGAGCATCTTAACCGAAGGAAACGCCTCCGAGATGGCGGCGGCGCTTCCGTCCGTGGAGGCGTTATCCACCACGATCACCTCGAACGACACCTCCCGCGTCTGCGCATAGACCGAGCGCAGACAGTCGAGCGTCAACGCCTGGGTGTTGTAGCTAACCACAATAATCGTGAGGTCATACATGTGTTTCAGGAGGTTTCTTTCGACACCATAGTCATCACACCGGGTGCGTGGGTGGGGGCCTCGACCAAGAGGAACGTGGCGCCGGCATGTCGTCGCGTGGGCGGCTGGGTACCACGGCCGGAGACCTGAACCGAACACCGGACACCGGTGACAAACTCGCAATCATGGCCAACAACAAATACCACACGACGATGATTTGACCAAAATAAGATACCGCAATATAGCTCATGCAATGCACGAAGAGGCAAACGCCCAACGCCCACGACATCAGAAGCAACGGACGGTTGCGTGACATGGCATGCCAGGTCCGCCCGACATCGCGAAATGCCATCGCGATGATCAACAGGAATAGGGCCAGTGTAATGGCACCGCCACGCACGGCCTCCAAGACATATTGGTTTGTGACGTCAGCCAATCCCCAACCCCAATGGGCCGTGGACGTGGTGCCGAGCAGCGCCCACTCGGAAAAATGGTTGATACATTGATCGATCAGGTGGTAACGATGCCACCCCGTACTCCCACCCACAATGTCTAATCTCGCGATCAGGTGCCAGACCGGCGCTTTCATCACAAGATGTAGTGCCACTAAGGTGAGCACCGCGCCCCATCGAATCGCACTCATCATGTGCCGCCATCGAAAACAGAGCCATCCAACCATTCCGGCAAAAACGGCCATCACCGGGGTACTCGATGCGGAGAACACCACGATCAAACCCGCGCAGACCAAACCGATCGAAGCCCAGTTCCTGGCTCGACGATCAGCCCACCAGCTGGCCCCAAACAGAGGCACCAGCGCCGCCCAAAAACATCCGGCCATGATCGGATGAGCAAACGCCCCCTGACATCGCAAGCGACCTTCACGGAGCATCGTCACCGCCGGCACGCCGCCAAAAACGGCAAATGCGTTCCGTCGGGTCATGGCCTCAATAGCAAAAGCCACGGCCACGGGAATGCTCACCATCGCGAAACTGAAAACAATCCTCTGAGCGTCGGCCCAGTTCTTGACCAGGCACCTGAAAAGAAAATACATCCCCACAGCGTCGAAGGCGCTTCCGAGCCGGTTCACCAGCGCGCTGGTGGTTCCGTAAAGAAGTGAATAGGCCACCGTGCCGCTCACCGCCCAACAGATCAATACCGAATCAAGGGGTTTCCAGATAAAACCGCGAGTCTCACTCCAAAGCAGAATCCGAGCCCAACCAAACAGCACCATGATTCGTAAGAAGTTGAAATCCAGCCCCCCCACGACCACGCGCTGCGCGGGAGCGATAAAACAAGCCATGATGATGATCGGCAGCAGGGCAAAACGGCGCGGCACCATAAGTAGAGCCACACCAAGAACCATCATCGCCACAAACCCGATCGGATGTAGCGTCGTGTGATTCGTGTAATCGAGATTGGATCCCGCGAAGCTATCCATCGTCATTCAGCCGGAGCGTTTTCGTCACGAATCGGTTTTTTCGTCAAACGACAACCTTGACGTTGTCCGCCGCACCAAGCTTTCGCACACTGACCACACGATCGAGAAAGGAGGCCAGTTGTTCAGTTTGGTGCTTACGCGAATACCGCTCGATCCACGGAGCGGGTGTCGCCGAACCATGCCGCCCATCCTCGTGCGATTCAAAGAGCGTTGCCAGCGCATCGGCAATCGCAAGGTGGTCACACGGATCGGCACAAAACCCGACCCCTGAAGCCTCCACAAGGTCTCGCGCGTCCCCCTCAGGAAGACACCCCAAGATCGGTCGGCCCGCGGCGAGGTATTCATACGTCTTGCCCGGCACAATCAAACTCCGGCGTCCCGGCGGTAAACCGTGCAGCGGAAGAAACAGCGCATCGGCCCGGCACAGCCAATCGATCGAGTCCGCGTGAGGCAGATATCCGGTAAACGTGACGACCGCCTCCATGCCCTGTTCGCGCACGCAGCGAAGGCTAGCTTCATCCGCCTGTCCCACAAAAACCACCTTGAGGCGTGACATCAGCGGGTGTCGGCGATCGCGCAGTACGGCAAGCGCCCGAAGCAAATAAAACGGCGTCCGACCGGCCGGCTTGATCGGCTCCGCTCGGTATCGAATCCAGTTCGCCACGAATCGATGAAGGGGCGTCTTGTGGTACAACATTCGGCTGTGCAACGTACCCGTATGAACGAGATAGAACGGCTCGTCCGCCCCCCCCCG
This sequence comes from Planctomycetota bacterium, assembly GCA_024278775.1. The sequence goes on along the minus strand of JAJRSP010000099.1, from coordinate 15,528 downwards.
ATCACGCCGCGTCCCCGCCGCACCGGAAAAATCACCCAAATCATACCCGTTCGGGATGACCACCATTCGATCATCGGGGTGGATCGGCATCCGTTCGCCGATCGCCTTTTTGGCCTCCGGTGTATTGGCGATCACGCCGTCGGCGGCCGTGAGGGTCTCCGCCATGATCTTGAAATCACGCCGCCAGACAAACCAATGGGCATGGCTACGCCAACCATCGAGCGCCCACGGGTCACGAAGATCATACACCACCGGCACACCCACCTCGGTCTGAAGGCGTCGTCCCACGTAGCAAAGTGAAAACGGTGACATAGTCACCAGCACAGCATCAACCTTGCGACTTTGAGCCACTTCGCGAGCAGTGTCGAACGCCGGTCCAATCCAGGGCTGCAAGGGATCGAGAGCGGGAAGAGAAGAAGCCCATTCGCCGGACGCCTCCGGCATCGCCGCGCGAACGATCTCCGTTTCGCCTTCGATCTCGGCCCCAAGCGACGCGTCTTCAGGATTCCACATCCCACGTTCCGTGGGGGGCCTGCGCGTGACCACCGTCGCGCGCCAGCCACACCCGCGCAAGTATTTCACAAACTTGACCATACGCTGCGTGCCCGCTCCCCCGTCAGGAGGGAAATAGTAGGCAAGCACCAACACGTGTTTCACTTCGAATCCACCTTGATCCACTCACCGCGATCCCGATCGTACCGTTTGACCACGCGGGCCGGCGAACCTACGGCGATCGAGTAGGGGGGCACATCCCGAGTGACCACACTGCTCGCGCCGATAATGCTCCGCTCACCAATCGTCACGCCTTTGAGTACCATCACCTGCTCGCCAAGCCTGACATAATCACCGATCGACACCGGCGACGTGAGTACGCGGCCATTGCTGACCACCGGGTCAGAAGGATCGAGGTAGTCGTGATCGTGATCGGTGATATACACATACGAAGCAAACAACGCACCCTCACCAATTCGGACGGACTCGGCCGCGCCAATATGAACGTGGGGCTGAATCACAGTGCGATCGCCAATGAACACCTTGGGGTGTGCGCCACACGCGCCGACAGCCTCAATGCGCGCAGACCGCCAGATGCGCACCGATTCCCCGATGGCAATCGACCGACCGCCGGCAATATACGCCGGAGTCGCAATCTCCGAACCGCGTCCAAACTTGGCCAGGCGGCGCCTCCACATGATCGCGAGCATGTTCCGACACACCGCCGCCACAATCCGAAGCAACCAGGACCGCGGATGGCCCGATACAGTCACGACATGGTATGCGGTGTCAGTCATGGGATGACCTGGATACTCTTCTCGACGCAGGGGAAAGACCACCAGCGTGTCACGAGCCCGGACTGGCTCTCGGCAACAAGCCGATCACTCAAGCGGAAAGCAGCTCAAGGAACCACCCGCCAGACCGTCCACCTTTTCCACTGCCGGCGATGTTCCTATTCGCCATACAGAAGGAAAAAACGGTGCCAGGGTAGCTCCGGTACACGCCACGTGTTCCGACATCGCCAGCCCGCTGATTGCGCTTCGGCCAACACTTTTCTTAAGGGATAGCCGTCAAATCCAATTTCCCAGTAGTGCCCCATTTCTTCCAAACGGCTGGCCGGCATCTTCCGGCGACGGATACGCGGTAAGCCACAAGCCAGCTGACGCCGACCAAGTAACGGAAGATAACACGAGAGTTCCAGATATCGCGTCACATCCGGAAGGCTCAGCACCAACGCTCGCCTGACGACACGGTGGAGCTCGGCTAGAGCGTCTCCAAACATTTCAAAACGCATGTGTTCGAGCACTTGGCAACACAATCCCACGTCAAACCCGCCGTCGTCGATGGGCATGTCCATAACAGAGGCGACAATGTCGGGCTCGACGCTTCGCTCGATATCCATCGTCGTCACCGAAATACCAAGCTGTCGAAGCACGCTGGTCACGATACCCGCACCCACGCCAATCTCCAGCACACTTGTCGGCTCGAGTCGGAGTACCTGGAGAAGCTGGTGCGCGAAGCTATGAATCCGATCGCCACAGACATAATCCATCGAATAGTGGGAGCTGTCGGGGATTCTGTCCTTGTCGCTGCGGTGTGTCATGAGAGCACACTCCCTCCGGTACCATGGCCACGCCCCGGGCAGATACCCAAACGATGGTGGTGACTCGGATCCGCCCATGATAAGGCGTCCACTGACTCATGACCATCACCGCGCACATCAACAAACCAACCCCACACTCCCACCCCTGAGATGAGCATCACATACGGCGTGGTGTCGTTCATGGGGTCACTTGATCGCCCTTCTCGCAAATGCGGCAAACAGCCGGGGGGAAACAAGCCCGACCAAACTCTTGGCGGTTGATTGACCTATCACACAGAAAACGAGGGACTCAAGGAATCGGCGCCGGGCCGCAGCATATTCGCCGTCTATGGCATGGTGGCGAGCCTGCCTGGCCAGATGAAACGCCGTCAGACGACGGATTGTCTTTCTGACTATCGCAGGCGCGTGGGCCGCACGACCGTAGGATTCCAAGAGTATTTCCACAATGGCATCCACATGTTCGCGTTGATAGGCCAGACTGGAAGTTTGGGTGAGTTTGCCTTCAGAATCCGGAGGGTCACGAAGAAGTAGCGGGGTCGAAAAAATCGCGAACGCGCCCTCCGCAGCCATGCGAAACAACAACCGCGTATCATCCGCAAAACGCAACCGCTCGTCACACCCGCCCACCCTTCGCAGATGGTGCGCTCGACAGATACATGTTTGGAGCAGCATGCTGTTACGCCCCATGCGCGCCATCGTGAGTAACGGATGGATCTGAATCTCCGGCTCATGTTCGAAACTCAACCCGATCTGTTCGAAAATGGACTCGTCCGGTCGGTCGAACCAGCACCAATTGGTGGCCGAGAGCACCACACGCGGATCCGACATAGCCGGAAGCTGAAGTTCCAACTTGCGCGGCATCCATGTGTCATCGCTGTCCAAAAACGCAATCAACTCATGGTTAGCCTCGTGAATACCGGTATTTCTTGCACTGGCTACACCGCGGTTATCCTGATAGACGTAGCGGATACGATCACCGTATTGATCCCGCAGCACGGCGCGCGTGTTGTCGCTTGAGCCGTCATCCACTACGATGATTTCATCTGGTGCCACCGTCTGAGACAATACGCTGTCAACGCAACGACAGATGACACCCTCGCGGTTGTAGCTCGGTATCACCACGCTGACAGGTGGATGCGACACGCTATTCGAGGTCATGCATCCCCCCTTTGGTGTGGCGTGGTAAAACCATCATACGTTCCCATCACAAGGTATCTTTCTCTGATCACGCCGTATCAGCCGCTGGCCAGAACCGCGCTTTTGCCCGGCCCAACGCGGCCACCAAATCCCGCCGTTCCTGCACCTGGAGGCAAAACGCCCACAACACCACTATGTAAACCAGAGCACCTGCCAGGAAACATAACGCCAACGCCACCCAGCTTGAGGGGGAAACCACCAACCCCACACCAAGCCACACCACACCGCCCGCCATCATAGGAGCAAATCCCGGTATCATCGTCTCACGAACCAGAGACCATATCGGGGCATCGACCATGCGCAAACCGAGAGGGTAAAGGAACAACGGACACGCGATCGCAGCCACCACCGTACTCGACACGGCAGCGCCCATCGCCCCCATCTCGTAGGAGGCCACGAGCCAAAGTGTCAACGCCAGCGTAGCGACCTGGGTGATAATCAACCACAAAGCCAACGGACGCATCCGGTCCACGGCATAGGCAACGTTATAAAGCATGATGTTGGCATGCGACATGGGAAATTGCAGGAGCAGCAGAGCCATCACCGAACCTGCCATGAGATACTCCGACCCCACATAAAGCGTGATCAGCGATTCACGAAAAACGATCAACGGCGTGGCCGCCAACATCACCGCCCACAACGCATAACGACCGCCGCGCAAATACGTACGACGCAACCGATCTTTGTCACCGTGGGCATACATCGCTGTCATGGCAGGCAGGACGGGAGAAGTCAGCGTGGTAGTGGCGAGCTGAATTTGATAGAAAAACATCCAACCCACATTAAAACACACCACATCAAAAGCCCCGGCCAGATTCTTGAGAATGAGGGGATTCACTCCGGTCCGCAACGTATCCGCCAGTTTCGCCACCAGAGTCCACCAGCCAAACGACATCAACTTGCCGGCGGTTCGCCACCGGATGGATGCCACACGAAATTTCAACATCGGTATTAAACGTTGGGAGATAATCAACACCACGAGGTGCCGCGTCAACTCCGCACTCACCGTAGCCACCGGAACCCAGATAATACGCGTGCTGACGCCCAATAACAAAACCACGAGAACCGTCACACGGATGAGCTGCGCACCCACCGCGAGGAGACTGATCCAAATGAACTTCTGTTTGACATAGAGACCGACCTGGAACGGAGCAAGCGGCAACCCCACGGCCACCAACAGCACCATCAGCCCCATCATGATCCGAGCGTCCCAGAGTCGTTCCGGGGCCACCTTTACGATGGCGTCGATATGCCACGCGAACAGCCCACCACCCACCAGGACAACGATCCCCGCGGCGAGAAGGAGGGGAAACATCGTGGAGACAATCTGCACGACACTACCACGATCTTCACGCGAATAGGCCTCGACGACATAGCGCGACATACCACCTGTAAGCACGATACTCAACAGGGGTACAAATACCGTCAGCCCCATGATCACCGGGTAGAGGCTGTACTCCTCGGCGCTGAGACGCCGGACCAGATGCTGGTGCATCCAAAACAGGATCGCCACGTTGGCCACACGGGCCACAGCGGCGCTCGCCGAGTTGATGAGCACCAAACGCTTACTGATCTCTATCATCGGGTTTCGACAAGAACGACGCTAATCCCTGAGGTGGCCATGCGATTCACCCACGATCCTGTTCACAACCCTGGTCGTTCCATCTCTGGTCGACTAACGATACCTCGCGCATGCGGCGACCCAGCCCCATCAACTACCCCCTGCGCCACCGCCACCACAGCACACGCTTCACCTCGCCACCGATCACACGCCACTGCCTCGGCGTCCTGAACAACTCACTGAGAACCACCCGAAGGCATGCCATTTTCTCGGCGGCCCCGATGCGCGTCCGCACCACGGCGCGCAGATGCTCGAGTAACAACTTTCCACGCGGCATGGGCATCCGCTTGCGATTGTTCGGATCAAACCACTCCGCGATGACGGCCGGCGTGTGGAGCTTGCCGGTCACGGAATCGTCGGGATGCACCCTTCGATAAAACAAGCGTTCGGGTACCTCCCAAAACTCACCCAGCAGCGCCAGCTCAGCCAGGGCGATTTTGTCCGAGCTGTTATAACCGCCGATCAAACGCGTTTGTCGCAGTGCCGCCGAACGAATCACACCAAAAATCGGATTGCACAACACCTCATTCCGCAGCAAGTGCCGCAGTCGATCACGCGGACGCGCCTGCCGGAGGTCAAGGTCCTCCTCGTTCCATGGAATCGTTGCCCCCGCCGCATCGATAACCAACGTTTTGGGATAACTCAACACCACTCCCGGCGGCGCCCCATCGAGCACTTCCACACACCGCTCGAGATAGGTCGGGGCACAATAATCATCATGCGCCGCCCACTTGAAATACGCACCGCTCGACATCTCAAACACACGGTTGTAATTCCGAGCTGCACCCATGTTCTCCGCCGCCCGCTCATACCGTATCCGACGATCGCGCGCGGCAAACGCCCGGCAGATCGCCGCCGTCCGATCGTTCGAAGCATTATCAGAGATCAAAATCTCAAAATCTTCGAACGTCTGATCCAGCAGCGACTGTAACGCAAGCTCCAAATAGGACTCCGCGTTATACACCGGTATGCCAATACTAACGCGAGGCATGCAGCCCTTTCAACAGTGAGCCCGTCATGGAAACCACGAGAAGCCCGTCACCCACGCCCCCGATGGAGAGCCGATGGCGTTCACATTCATGTCCTACGCCATCAGCAAGTCAACGGAAAGATCGAGTGCTGTGAGCTGACGACGAATTTCGCCCTCATACACCGGGTTCATCACGATGACCACGTCGGGCCGACACGTCTTGAGGAACTCCGGCGAAACAATTTTCTGGCCCGTACCCGACACAAATTTCCCGTGCTTTCTTTCATTAATATCAACCACATACGCCACGCTTTCCGTCACGCATTCGGACGACAACATATTCAAAATCGTGATCCCCTTAGAACCCGCACCCCACAGGACGGCCCGGCGACCGCTCGCGTCCAGGTCCGCCAACTGCTTCGCCCAGGAATCCAACTTGTGCGAAAAACGCTCGGTAAAAGCCGTCGCCGCATCCACCACCTCACCAGCGGCGCAATCACCGGCCACCACCGACTCAACTTCTTCCTCGGCAGGCCGCGCCACCAGCGTCAGAAACTGCCCGTCATACTCCTCGCGAACGGTCTCCACCCTGAACCCGGCCGCCTCGAAACATACGGTGAGTGATCGCGCGGTGAAATAACCGCAGTGTTCATAGATGATATCCCATACGCTCAGATCACGCAGGATAAACATCGCGTGGGGCACCTCAAAAAAAACCACCGTGTCGCGTCGTTCGCCAATCGTCCGGCGAACCGTACGAAGAAATGCAACCGGATCGGGAATGTGCTCCAACGCATGCCGACAGCAAATAAAATCAGCCGCACGGTCGGCATAGGTCTCACCGTAATAATCCGGCACGATCGATACATCCAGCCCATCGCCGCTGGTGGGCCGCTCCGTGTAGCTGGGATCAAACCCTACGCCACGATTGGAACCGTACGCGCAGAGCAACCGAAGAAAGTATCCGTCACCGCACGCAATCTCCAGCACATCTTTTCCGTGAAGGTCGTAGTCTTCCACAAGCCCGCGTGCCAACGCCTCGGCATAGGTTCGAAAACGGGGTGAAAAATGAAGCGCATTTTCGTAGGTCGGGTCGTAATCCATCCGATCGGGATCAAAAAACGTATTCCAGATGAACGCACACGACCGGCACACGGAAAGATGGATGTCCGCACGAGGCACACCCAGCGCCTCGGAACGGGTGGCGCACAAGACATTACATTTGACGGGGAGACCGCCCATCTCCCAAAAAGCCAACGATGACGTCGACCCACACAACGGACACACCGCGTCCGAACCTCGTGGCGTCTCCCCTGGTTTGACGGCGTGGGTGGTCACAACTAAACGGCCAGCAACTCGGCGGAAACGTTCAGGGTATCCAAATCTCGTCTGATTTCTTCGCAATAGATCGGATTCATGGCCACCACGACATCCGGTGCCAGATCACGCAGCGTCTCCGGAGCGACGACTTGCTGTCCGACACCCGCAAGCCACTTGCCCTGCCGGAAGGGGTTGATGTCTACCACGGCGTCGATCTTCACCTCAGCCCCCATCGAACAGAGAAACGACACGCACTTGGAACTGGAACCCCACACCACAACCCGTTTCCCCTTTTCGTGGAAGTCCATCAGCCGTGATCGCCAACCGTCGATGGTCTTGCGTACGCCGTCTCGAAATGTCGCGACGTCTCCGGCCAACGTAGCCAGATCATCCTCGGGCGGGAGGGTCGCCTCGGTGACACCGTCCGTCGGCCGGGCAACGATCAACAGATACTGGTCATCAAAATCAGCGACCAACTCCACGATGTCGAAACGGTTCGCTCGAAACACACGAGCCAACGAACCCAGACTAAAATAGGAGCAGTGCTCGTAGTAGATATCCCAGAACGCTTCCTCGGTGAGAACCCGCTCGACGGCCGGCACCTCGAAAAAAACGACCATCTCACTCCGGTCGCCCACCACCTCACGCATCCGGCGTATAAAATCATTCGTCGGGTGAATGTGTTCGAGCGTATGACGGCAGCAGAGAAAATCGCACGGCAAATCCGCATGTTGATCCGAATAGAGTTCCGCCTCGAACCGGACGAGACCACCGCCGCGCCCCGACATGCGTTCCGGGTCACAGGCCGGATCAATGCCCACGCCGCGGTTACGGCCCGCCTCACACAGCTCGACCAGAAAATCACCCTTCCCACACCCAATCTCAACCACATCCTTGCCATGCAAGTCGTATCGCTCGATCAAACCCGCGATCATCTCACTCTGAAACTCTCGAAAACGCGGAGAGAACGATTGCTGCTCCTCATACCCCACCGCGTATTTCTGCACCGAAGCGTCAAACTGCACGTTCGACACAAACCCACAGGCACCGCAGAATCCCAACGCGAGATCGCGCGTGGGGAACGCCTCCGCCTGCTCACGACGGTCGAGCATCATGCAGCTATGCACCGGGATTCGCTTCGACTCATAGAACACGTCCATGCCGGCCGTAAGACAATTGGGGCAGGTGTGTATTGTGGACATCAATCGCTCCCCGAAATGCCGTCACCGATAATTCGCGGCGTGGGCACGGGGACAATAAACCTGCCGCCGCCATCGAGATAGGCCGCCTGTTGACTCATGATTTCGTCCGCGAAGTTCCATGCCAGCATCAGACAATAATCCGGTCGTTCGCTGAGCAGCGTCTCGCACGAATGAATCGGGAGGTGTTGACCCGGCATGAACCGACCCTGTTTGTGCGTATTGCGGTCCACCACAAAGTCAATGAGTTCCGTGCCGATCCCCACGTAATTGATCAGCGTCGCCCCTTTCGCGGCGGCCCCGTAAGCCGCAATGCGCCGGCCGTCGGCCTTCAACCCCCGAAGCAGTTCCCACAACGACACGCGTATCTGCTCGACCCGCTGCGCGAAGTCTTCATAGTACCGTACCTCATTCACTCCGGCGGCTCGCTCTTCGTCCCACAGCGCCTCCACCGCCGGACTGACCTCCTTCTTGTGTCCCACGAAAAGCCGGAGCGACCCGCCATGAATCGGAAGGCGACGGACATCATTCAGCGACAGGTCATGCCGTGCGAACAAGTGCCGCAACGCCGTGACCGAAAAGTAGCACAGGTGTTCGTGATATATCGTGTCGAATTCGCAATGATCGATAAGGTCTTTGACGTAGGGCACTTCGATCACCGCCACGCCGTCTTCCTTCAGCAGAATCTTGATACCGCCCACAAACCCATTGAGGTCGGGCACATGCGCCAAGACATTGTTGCCAATGATGACATCCGCCCGCCGCCCGCCGGACACCAACTCCCTGGCGAGTGGCTCAGTAAAGAACGTACACATCGTCTCCACGCCCGCGTCCTGCGCGGCCTTGGCCGGACCATCCGCCGGATCAATTCCCAATACGGGAATGCCGTGCTCGACAAAGTTCTTCAGGAGGTAACCGTCATTGCTCGCCAACTCAACGGCCAGGCTATCCGCCCCTAGTTTGCGCCGCTCGATCAGCTCCACGACGTTGTCCCGCGAGTGCTTCAGCAATGCATCGGAAAAGGAGGAATAGTACGGATAGTCCTCGCAAAAAAGCTGCTCCGGCGCGACGCACTCGGCAATCTGCACGAGCCCACACCGGGCGCAATAATGCAAGGTAAGCGGGAACATCGGTTCCGGCTCCGTCAGCATGGACTCCGTCAGCAGACGGTCGGCCAACGGCGTCTCTCCCAAATGGAGAACCGGAGCCAGTTGGGTATCACCGCACGATCGGCAACTCAGCGTAGAAGCAGTCATCACGTCGCCACACCTTTCTCTGGGGCCGCCGCGTCCCCACAACACGGATTCTTCCACCGCAGCGAATCGTCAATGCGATCGGCGGCCATCAATTTTCGGATGTGTTTGATACGAAGATATCGCGACCCCTCCAACTGCTCGATAGTCAGCTTGTTCGCCCGGTAGACTTCGTACAACTCTTCGATCCCGGTGCGGACTGTCCAGGCCGGTTGAAACTTCGGCAGGACACGTTTGATCTTGCCGAAATCTCCACGGTAGCATCGCTTGTCCGGACCGGCTCCCTCGGCATACTCCACGCGACTATCCGGCACGACCTCCTGGACCATGTCGGCAATCTCACGAATCTGGTAGTTGTCTTCGTCCCGACCCACGTTGAACGCCTCATTGTGAACCAGTTCGCGCGGCGCCTCCAACACCGCCAGGAACGCCCGCGAAATATCCGCGATATGCACCACCGGACGCCAGGGCGTGCCGTCACTCTTTAGGAACACGCGGCCCGTCGTGTAGGCGAACCCCACGAGATTGTTCACTACCAGATCGCCCCGCAATCGCGGCGACACCCCATACGCCGTGGCGTTGCGAAGGTAGGTCGGGCAAAACGTATCGTCAGCCATAACCGCAAGGTCCCGCTCCACCAACACCTTCGACTCCCCATACGGGGTCACGGGTCGAAACGGAGCCTGCTCATCAAGAATATCATCCATACCGCCGGCACCGTACGTACTGCATGAGGAGGAAAACAGGAACCGACCCACACCCGCCTGCTTCGCCAGCTTGGCCAGATGCATCGAACCAATGTGGTTGATGTCGTAGGTGCAGTCGGGATTCAGATCTCCGAGCGGGTCATTCGAGATACCGGCGAGATGCACCACCGCATCGAAGGATTCCAGATCCGCAGGCTCCAGATCACGAACATCCTTCCGCAACGACGGCACCGGAGGCCCGTCATCGCCAAAGACACATTCTTCAAACAAGAAGCTGTCCAGTCCGACCACCTCATGCCCCGCCTCTAGGAACATCGGAACCAACACGGTCCCGATATAGCCATCATGCCCGGTCACAAGTACTTTCATACGGAAGACTCCCTTTTGCTATCTTCGAAGCCGTTACCCAACCGGTCTTGGCCCGAGACCCACCCCGATACCCACACGGAACGGACACCCGTCCGAGGATGCCCATAGCTCAACTCCACACCTTCCAAGGGGCATGGCCTGATTCCCACAGCGTTTCCAAAATGTGCTTCTCACGCAGTGTATCCATGCACTGCCAGAAGGCGTTATGTTTGTACGCCATCAACTGCTTGTCGGCCGCTAGCCGTTCGAGCGGCTCATGCTCCCACTGCGTATCATCTCCTTCGATGTAATCGAACACCTCTGGTTCGAGAACAAAAAAGGCCCCGTTGATCCATCCTTCTCCGATCTGCGGCTTCTCTTCAAAGAGCGTGATCCGGTCGCCGTCAAGCGTGAGTCGACCGTACCGGGCCGGGGGACGCACAGCCGTCAGTGTGGCCAGTTTTCCGTGCGCCCGATGAAAGGCCAGCAACGCCTTCAGATCGACATCCGACACACCATCGCCCCAGGTCAACATGAATGTCTGATTACCAATGTAGGGTTGAAGCCGCTTGATCCGCCCACCCGTGAGCGTTTCTTGACCCGTGTCAATCAAATCCACTTTCCATTGGGGTCGATCGCCCTCGTGGATCGACACACGCCCTTCGCCCAGGTCCACACTGAGATCACCGCTGATCGCACAGTAATCCACCATGAACCGCTTGATGATTTCGCCCTTGTAACCCAGCGCAATCGCAAAATCGTTGAACCCGTAGTGGGCATAGTGCGCCATGATATGCCACAAGATCGGATGTCCCCCAATCTCCACCATCGGCTTGGGTTTGACCTCCGTCTCTTCTGCGAGACGGGAACCTTTTCCTCCGGCCAAAATAGCAACTTTCATCTCGAAAAACTCCTCGGTGATCAGACCCTACCCGCAGTCACCCATACTCAACGATCGCTGGAGGCCGTCACTCCGGGGAGCATCGCATCCACGATTGGTGCCACCTCCCCCGCAAAACGCCTGACCCGGCGCTCCGCTTCGGCGCAGTCCCCCGTATCGTCGCAACCACTCGCAACCTGTACCTGCGCCACATAGTGGCTCACATCACGCGTGAGGTTGGGACGCCGCCAGCTAAGACCTCTAAAATCCGTCCAGTCGGTCGTATGTTGTCCGGCCAACACATAATAATTCAAAACCGCAATACCCTCAGCCCAAACCGCACGACGCGTAAACTGATGAACCAAAAACTTCAACTCCGCGCCGTCGCTGAGCGTCAGCGTATCAGACTCCGTTCGCTTGAGGCGCCACCCATTCGCGGGATAACAAACCTGAGGTCGATGTCCCGCCATCTTCACCGGGCGAGCGGAATACGCGACGTAAAGAGAAATCAAACCGTTCGAGCGCCTGTCGACATAGCTACGGTTGATATAGTCATCCGCGCCGGTAATTCGGGCTACCCCCTCATCCAGGGGAACATCCACGCCTTCCCACGTGCCGATTCGAAGCGGTATCGCTGACAGCGGTCGGTCCAACGCCACCGCCACGTCCGAAGCCGCCACCCACACCTGGTGAGCCCAATGGTTGACGACACCGACGCCAAGCAGCATCAGGCCGCACGCCACCACGCTCACCCGCGTGCCTCCGTACCGTCTACAGTCGCTCAACGTACGTTCACGCCCCGATCGTCCAACAGTCCATCTTCCCACGCACGACGGTCCGAATTCGCACGTCTGACCACGCCGCAGACAAGACCACCTGGCAATAACCCAACACTCCGTTTGACCCGAAACAACGCTACGGAGAGGGAGAGGTTACCCCATTGATGCCCTGGCCAACACCCGCCCCGACCATGATCCCCATGTCGTCCGGAAGTCAGGAAATATGGGACCTTAACACCGGGGGCCGGCGCACCCGTGACTCGTTCCGGGCAGACTCCGTCCCCGTCGGGTGCTCACCAAAACGGAACGCATCCGATTGAAAACAAATAACTTACAACCATTCTAGCGAACTGGCCAGCCTCCAAGCCTGTGGTGCGCCCCACCTCATCCAAACAATCTCGGAAAGATGGCTCAGAGACACTCCAGCCAGCCGATGCCCCAACGAGACCAGCCAGGATCAAGCGTGAGAAACCGCCCGAAACATTCGGCAGTCCGAGCCTATGTTATCGGCATCCACGCATGCCTGGTTGAAACATCCCCCTGAAGACACGCCGGGATGCTTCCATCATCCACGAATAGGCAAGGCACCTCACGGGGCCATTGCCCACTCGGCGAAGCCCGAAATTGAGGAACCGCCGCACGATGGCACCGCCGTATTGCCGATCCATACCGAAGCGTCGATCCTGTAGACGCGACGACGGGATCGTCGCGACAAACAATCGCACGCGGCGTTTCGGAACGAATACAGCGGACGCATGACAGAGTGGGTGTATGACAGATAGCCGTGACGACGACAACACGCCGACACGCCAGAGGGGGACCGCTGCGTCCGGATCACAGACCGCGTTGTGCGTATGGGATGACCACGAGTCACGAAGCGTTACAAACGCCCTGCCGCCCGGCTGGGGAATCAAAGCGTGGTCCCTCGTCGGCATCATGGGGGCCATCTTCATTTGGGCCTTTTGGCACAGCCTCGCAGACCTCCGGCGCGTCTGGCAGCACAACCCCGACTACAGCGCGGGCCAGCTCGTCCCCGCCGCCGTCGTGTACATGGTCGCCGTGCGACGGCACACGCTGGCGACGTTCCCTCTGACGTTCGACTGGCGCGGCGTGGGTGTGTTCATGCTCGGCGTGATCGCAAACCTACTCGGAAACTACTACTTCTACGCTTCGCTACAAAACTTCGGCCTCGTCGTCTGCGCCAGCGGCCTGGTCATGACACTGTTGGGTTGGCGGGGATACAAGCATTTTTGGTTCCCGATGGTGTTTCTGATATTGGCGGTCCCACTGCCCGGCCGCATACACAATGCCGTCATGCTACCGTTGCAGAAATTCGTCGCCTACCTCTCGGCCATCACCCTGGAAGTTTTCGGGATCCCAGTCGTACGTTGGGGCCATATCCTGGAGATCAACGGACGGCAGATCGCGGTGGCCGAAGCCTGCAGCGGACTACGAATGGCCCTCGCCTTTCTCATGGTGTCCGGCGTCGTGGCTTACCTGGTTCGGCGTCCCAACTGGCAGAAAGTCACGATCGTGCTATCGAGTCTACCCATCGCCGTCGCTTGCAACATCGTCCGTGTGGTGGCCACGGCCCTCCTGTATGGGACCAAATATGAATGGCTCGCGCACGACAACATGCACGATGTGATGGGGATGGTGATGATGCCGGTGGCGATAGGCCTCATCCTGCTGGAACTCTGGCTGCTCGCCAAACTGACGCCCCCACGCCAACCGGAGTGATCATGCTCGATGGCGGTAGCAGATTCGTCAGATGGAAAATGCGTCATTATTCACCTAGCGCACAGATATTATCGGAACCAGAGAGGTGCGGCCCGGTTTTGATCGCCTGTAGATAGCAGAGGTCGCCGTGAGGGATATGGGGACGCTGCTATTCTGGCCGGGTCCCGCTCGACTCACAGTAGTAGCGGGACGATAATCCCGGGGTGCTTGGACGTACTCAGCGAGGAATCATGCCGGACAGCGTAGACATCGATGTAGCGCAGATGAACCAACCGACCGACATGGGTGGTGGTTCATCGGATGCTGTACCCGCGTTCATTCTCGGAGCTCTACGGCGGCGGTGGTTGATGATCTTGCTCACGACGCTCGGTGTGGCGTCGGTATCGGTGTCGGTAATCTGGACCTACCTGGCACCGGAATACGAAGTCAGCGCGCTGGTCCACATCGCACCGGTGGTTCGTCCGATTCTCTTCGCCGATGCCGAAACGGACATCTCCCGCCAATACCGTGCCTATGTGTCGACGGAAGCCCAGGCCATGGTCAGTCCGGCGGTCATCCAGGCCACCCTGAACAGACCGGAGGTTCGTTCCTTACCTTCCATTGTACGCTCTCCCAATGCAGAAGAAGAGTTGGTAAAACAACTGGAAATAGAGTTTGTCAACAACACCTACACGCTATCGGTCAGCATGGTCGGCGAGGCTCCCAAGGAGATGGCGGTCATCATCAATAGCCTGCTGGACGTCTACCTGCGTCAGCGCGAAGCCAAGAAACGACAATGGGACGAAAAGATTCTCGGTTCGCTGCGCAGTGTGCAGGTGGACTTGGAATCTCAATTGGAAGCTAAAAATGCCGAGCTTCGAGAACTTCCCGCGATCCACGGTATGGGATCACCGGATGGTCCTGAAGCGACGATCAATGCGCGTATCGTGGACCTTCATCAGCGGCTGACGGAAATTCGTCAGAAAAACACCCTCGCCACTGCGAGGCTCAAGGCACTCGACTCGGAGCAGCAAACCGACAACGTGCTCGAACTTATCCCGGATGGGTACGAACATTTCCGGCAGCAAGATCCGGAACGGCAACGCATCCTAGATCGCATCACATCATACGAAGATTCCGCCGAGGCCGACGTACGTTTCGAACGTGGTGCCAACCACCCGGCCATCAAAAATCGAATCGAACACATCAAATCGCTGCAGGCCGCTCTCGATGCGCGAGAAGCGGAACTCCCCAAGCTGTACAAAGAACACGTGCGCCGTCAGCTCGAACGGGAACGCAACGAAGCGGAGATCACCGCCAAGGCGTTGCAGGCAAGACTGGACAAGCTTATGAAGGAGCGGGTGAGCGTGGCACGACAAGCCTTTATGGTGGACACCGTACGCCACGAACAGGAACGCCTCGAGCTCGCTCTTACCCAGG
>JAJRSP010000098.1 GCA_024278775.1 Planctomycetota bacterium | reverse complement strand
CGATCAAGAGGCCGGATCCGATGACGAGGCCGGACATGGCGGATAAGCGTCGCGTGGTGATTACTGGTTTGGGCGTGGCGTCGCCGCTGGGTCTTGGGATCGAGCCCACCTGGGAGGCGATGCTCGAGTGCCGCTGCGGCATTCGGCGTATTGAAACCTTCGACCCGGCCGGTCTGCCATGCCAGCTTGGCGGCGAGCTGCCGCCGTGGAAGCCGGGGGACTGTATCCCCAAGTCCTACCGCAAGAGTGTGAAGGTGATGTCGCGCGACATCCAGATCGCCGTCTGTTGTGCCTACCTGGCCGTGAAGGATGCCGGTTTGGTGACCAAGTGTTTGGTTGATCGCGGCGAGGTCCACGGTGAGACGAACGTCTCTTCTGATCGCTTTGGGGCTAACATCGGTGCCGGGTTGATCTGTGCCGATCTGCAAGAACTCGCCGGGGCGCTGGCCACGGCCACCGCGGACGACGGATCGTTCGATCTGAAGTTGTGGGGCGGTGAGGGCATGACCAACATTACGCCGCTGTGGTTGTTGAAGTTTTTGCCGAACATGCTTGCGTGTCACGTGACCATCGTTCATGACGCGCAGGGTCCTTCCAACACGATCACGTGCGGCGAGGCGTCCAGCCATCTTGCCATCGGCGAGGCGTTTCGCACGATCGCCCGAGGTGATGCCGACGTGGCCATTTGCGGCGGTGCCGAGAGCAAGATGAATCCGATGGCGGCGGCCCGTTTTCAGGTGATGGGCTATCTCAACACCGATAGCAACGACCACCCTGATCGCGCCTGCCGACCGTTCGGTGCCCACCGCTGTGGTACTGTGCCGGCGGAAGGTGGCGGGTTGGTTATTATGGAGTCACTAGATCATGCGCAGCAACGTGGCGCGCGGATCTACGCAGAGCTCGTGGGGTTTGGTGCCGGTAGTGACATTCAGGGTTGGACTGAGCCGGCTCCTTCCGGGCGTGGCATGATGTTGGCTATGGAGAAGGCGTTGAAAGACGCCGGGACAACAGCCGAGGCGATCGACCTGGTGGCTCCGTTTGGCTCGGGTGTGACCGCGCATGATGCGGCGGAGATGACCGCTTGGAATAGCGTGTTTGGTGACAAGCTCACCAAGACGCCGGCCGTCATGACGCACGGGTCGCTCGGCGTTAACGGTGCGGGTTCGGGGGCGATTGACTTCGCCGTGGCGGTCAAGGCGTTGGGGCAGCGCATGGTCCCGCCGTCGGCAAACGCCGACGATCTCGATTCGGCGTGCCGGTTTCGGTTTTCGGCGGATGGTCCGGTGGACGCGCGGATCGATCAAGCGATCAGTGCTGCGCAAACGCTCGGTGGCGGGCAGGCGGCCGCGTTGGTGATTCGACGTTTGGAGGAGTAACGCTCTTGTCGCGACGTGTCGTCATTACGGGAATGGGTTGCGTGACGCCGCTCGGTCACGATGTGGAGACGCTCTGGAAGCGGCTGCTTGCCGGTGAGAGTGGGGTGGCCATGACCACGCGCTTTGACGCGACCACCTTTCCCACCCGGTTTTCCGGTGAAGTCAAGGGGTTTGATCTCGCGGACGCGCTCGGCGACGACGCGAAACGCCATGCTCATGCGAGTCTCAATGCTAAGTTTGCGCTCGGTGCCGCGATGCAGGCGTGGAGGTCTGCCTGTCTTGATAAGGACCTGGCGTTGGATGCGACGCGGATCGGGGTGTATCTCGGTGGTGGTGAGGGACCGATTGATTTCTTTCCCTTTGCGGAGTCGGCGCTGGCGGGGTGTCATAATGATGCCGGAGATATCATCCCGTTGGATACGGTTCGTTGGGCCGAAAAAGCCATGACCGTGCTGAGCGGCACGGAAGAGTTGGAGCAGGAGCCGAATCTTTCCGGTGCGCACCTGGCTGTTCAGTTTGGAGCGGAAGGTCCCAACCTGAACACGCTCACCGCCTGTGCTGCGAGCACGCAGGCGCTCGGCGAGGCCGCGAACATTATACGCTATGGTGATGCCGACATTATGATCAGCGGGGGTACGCACAGCATGATCCACCCGCTTGGCGTGACCGGGTTCAACCGGCTCACGGCGCTTTCCACACGCAACGATAGCTGCCTGACCGCGTCTCGCCCGTTCAACCGTACGCGTGACGGTTTTGTATTGGGTGAGGGGGCCGGTGTGTTGATTCTCGAAGAACTGACCCACGCCCGGCAGCGTGGCGCGCCGATTCTAGCGGAGATTGTCGGCTTCGGTTCCACGGCCGACGCGTTTCGGATTACCGACATCCACGAAACCGGCAGGGGCGCGACGGCGGCCATGCAAACCGCCCTGGCCCACGCCGAGCTCTCACCGACGGATATCGACTATATCTCCGCTCACGGTACGAGCACGGAGGAGAACGACAAGATTGAAACGCGGGCTATTCAAAACGTGTTTGGCGATAGCGCCGGCGCGGTGGCCATCAGCAGTATCAAGAGTATGCTTGGCCACCTGATCGCGGCTGCCGGTGCCGTGGAGTTAATCACCTGCGTGTTGGCCATTCGTGATGGTGTCGTGCCGCCGACGATCAACCATGAACAGAACGATCCGAACTGTCCGCTCGACTACGTGCCGAACCAGGCCCGCAAGCTCCCGGTGGGGACCGCGCTGTCCAACAGCTTTGGATTTGGTGGTCAAAACGACACGCTCATCGTGTCAGCCTATGAACCGTAGAGGATTCGTGCGGCGATGACCACCCGTCATTCACCCGTTGACATGGACCCGCGCGAGCGCTCCTGCGAACGACGTTGGTTGTATCCGTGCTGCCGGTCGGGGTGAACTGAGGCGAGTGTTGCCGCACCGATGATACCTGCGTCGTCGCCGAGTTGTGCGCGATCAACTCGAAGCGTTCGGATACTCGTTGCCGTGTCGGACACGGCAGCCTCAGGCAACAGTTCGGTGGTACGCTCAAAGAGCGCGGGCAGATGTTCGATCACTCCACCACCCAGCACCAACGTCTCCGGCCGATACCGCCGATGGATGTTCACCACGGCACGGGTGATCGCCTTGGCCGCAGCCTCTACGACGGCCCGGGCCGCCGGTTCTTTCCGATCGTAGGCCCATTGCAAGGCCGGCAATCCATCGAAACCGAGTGACCGTGCGGTCTTGGCTATCGCGCGGCCACCGGCGATTATCTCCAGGCATCCTCGCAGGCCACACGCACACCGCGCCGCGTTCGGTTGTTCATCCACCACAAGTACCGACGCATGCGTGGTGCGATCCGGGTCGATCGACTGCGGTTTTCCTTCCACGATGACGCCGAGACCAACCCCCGTGCCGAGACGAAGGTGAGCGAACCGCGCCGGGGCCGAAGCCAACGCAAGCCGCTCCGACCAGGTGGCCGCATCAATATCGGTGGTGAGCACGACGGGCCGTCGTGTGTGAGTGGCCATCGACTTCGCGAGCCACGTGCCTTCGAGATAGGGGAGACCGACGCATCGTGTGATTCTTTTCTCATCGGCTTCTACCACACCGGGTACAGCCAGGCCTATCGTCATCACGGGGTTGGCTTCATGCGCTGCACGTAGCTCGTCGATCGCGGTCGTTAGCCATCGCCGCATCGGCTCTTCAGAATCCGGAGTTGCTATCGTGGTTCGCGCTAGGACATGGCTCGAAGCACAGCGCATAGGCGTCGGCCTTCGGGGCACCGCACAGGCTCCCGACGGAATCGGGACACGTTCCGCCTGCGGCTCGGGGGCATCTCGTAACCCGGTTAGCTTATCGAAGCCGTGACGCGGCGACTGACTGTGTTCAAGTACGAGGGCGTTTAACGCGACGAGTCCGACGCGGGTGGTCGTCGCGCCGATGTCGATGCCGATTGCAACGGCACGATCGGGTTGGGCGGGTGGATTCATGTTCGAAAAGAGTGAGGCGCTGCGGCAAGCGTCGTTCGTGCGGATCCGCCCCCGTTCCGATCCGACGCGAGGCGACGCACCACCGGAATAACTCGTCGTCGCAGCGCCGCACGCAGCGCACTCTGTTCATCACGCATGGGTTGTCCGTGCTCGTCCAAACGCTCAAACAGCGAGTTGTATGCGAACGCGGCGAAGTGATGGCCGCGAATGCTGGCCCGCTGCACCTGATCCACCACGAGCGACGGATCACGTTTGTCGAACATCACTCCGGTCACGATAGGCTGAGGCGACGTCAGCGAAAGCCACAAACGAAGCTGCTTTTCAAAGACGGCCGTACTACTCGCGTAGTTCATCGGAAAGGCTGCGTCGATCAGACCTTGTGCGAGCCAGGTCGACGCGTCTTGAAAATGATAGCGTTTCGCCTTGGTCATGTTTGCGCTGACGGCCGCTGTGAGCATGGCATCGGGCCGCACCCGGCGCATCATATCCCGAATGTCTCGCACGAGCTGCGTAACCTGCGCCGTGCGCCAAGCGTTCCACGCGGCCGGTGCTTGACCGGGCGTCTTTCCGGTGGCCCGGCGAAACATCGCCAGTGTCCGCGCGTCGCGGGGATAGTCCGGCACGACTGCACCCGCGGGATAGGACGGATTGTGCTCGTTGGGGAAACGGATGTAGTCCATGTGCAGCCCGTCCACGGGATAGCCCGCGACGATCTCGCGCATCACATCGCTTAGATAACGACGCACCTCCGGGTAGCAGACGTTCAGGCTACAGTACCAACCGAGCGGCTGGCGTCGCCCGAGTTTGTCCCGCCAGAACCAATCCGCCCGCGCGCGGTAGAGCTGCCTCGGGTTGCTCGGCGGCTTCTTGCCCCGAAAGCCGGGAACCACATTGACCCAGGCGTGAATCTTTAACCCGCGCCTATGGGCGGCTGCGCACGCCACGGAGAGCGGATCAAAACCAGGGTCGCGCCCGCCCAGTTCGTCGGCCCAAGGCTCCAACCGAGAGCGGTAAAAAACGGTACCCGCCCCGCGCACCTGAAACAACACCGTGTTGAAGCCGGCACGCCGGCAGTTGTCCATGACGTGTTCGATGTCACGAGCGGTTTTGTAATCCCATCGCGTCACCCAGATCGCTCGAATGGCTTCCTTGCCAAACGCGCGGCTACCCGAGCGGTGCTGGCCCGGTTGGCACCCGCTCATCACCGTGAGCGCGAGAAGTGCCACGCTAATGACACTGACCCATGAGATACGACGGATTCCATGAGTGTGCGACAAAGCGGTTTTCCTCTCAAGACCTCGTGGCCGATTGATCCGGCGGTGACTCGCTTGTTTCCGTCACTTGATCGATGATCGCACTGAGCCGGCCACCGGACTCCGTGAGCAGCCGGATGGCAGAGGCCAGGTCTACCTTCCGGGTATGCATGACGAGCGCCGCCTTGACGTGACCCTGCGCCTGCGCGAGAAGCACCCCGGCCTCATCACGAGAAAGGCGGGTGAGGGACCGGAGGATGCGCGTGCCGCGATCGACCAGCTTGGCGTTGGCGGCCGTGTTCACGTCCACCATCAGGTTGCCGTATACTTTCCCCAGCCGGACCATGCTGATCGTCGTCACCATGTTGAGTACCATCTTGGTGGCCGTCCCCGCTTTCATGCGCGTGCTGCCGGTGATGACCTCGGCCCCGGTAACCACCCGGATCGACACATCGGCATCATCGGCCACCTGGTCCCTCGGCACGCAGGCGAAAAAAACCGTCCGAGCGCCGCGCACCTTCGCGCGGTCGATCGCACCATGCACAAACGGAGTCGTGCCGCCGGTGGTGATGCCGAACACTACGTCGTGAGAATCCACCTCACACCGGTCGATCGCGCTCGCGCCGTCTTCCGGGAAGTCCTCCGCGCCCTCGATACTCCGCGTGAGCGCCTCAGTCCCGCCGGCGATGATGCCGCATACGGTAGCGGGATCACTCAGGAACGTCGGGGGACACTCGGCCGCGTCGAGCACGCCGAGACGGCCGCTGGTGCCCGCGCCGACATAAATCAACCGCCCACCGGATGACAACGCCGCGACCACCAATTCAATCGCGCGGCAGATGTCTTCGCGCGCTTCCGCTATGGCCATCGTCACCGTGGCGTCCTGGCGGTTGATCAAGTCAAACGCCTCGCCCGTCGACATTCGGTCGATGCGTGCGGAAGCCTCGTTGGCGTGTTCTGTGGTAAGGTGACCCCGATCGTTCATCCGTTCGCCTCGCATGGACAACCGGCATCGTACACGAGATGGTCGAAGCGTTCACGCACGACACGAGTGAGCGGTACGGCAACGGGTGTAAGACAGAATCTGCGGGAGGAAATCACGAAGCCGGTGCCCCATTCTTCGCGTCACCACGTGGCGCACCATTTGGAGGCAAAAGTAGTCGGTGACGCGAAGGGTGGGGGACTGCATGTTTTCGTCCGTCCCCCACCCTTCGCCTTGAGGCGAAGAATGGGGCACCCGCCGAAACCGTCACACGCCTGTCCGGCACATCCGGCGAAGTAGAAAACGACGCGGGCGCAGTACCAGGCCCCACTACTTCAGCTCGACGTCCCAATAGGCTCGATCGAGGAATTGCTTCCACGACGAATAGCGCTGATCGGAGAGCGACACGCTGACGATCGGATTGCGTTTCGGCTTCACCGGGGGACGAATGAGCTTGAGGTGCGCCTGTTCGGGCGTGCGTCCGCCCTTGCGCACGTTGCACCGCACACACGCACACACGATATTCTGCCACGTCGCCGTTCCGCCCTGCGACCTTGGGATTATGTGGTCGAGACTCAGCTCGGAGGTGTGACACCGCTTGCCGCAGTACTGACAGGAGTTGTGGTCTCGGGCGAACACGTTGCGACGGTTGAACTTGACCGGCTGCCTGGGCACCTTGGAAAAACTCAGCACGCGAACGATGCGCGGTACGGCCAGATCAAAGCGGACGGTGCGGACCCAATCGTGATCGGTCGGCTCGAACTCTTTCCGGTAGGCACTCAGCTCCGTCCAATCATCAAAATCATA
Source organism: Planctomycetota bacterium (assembly GCA_024278775.1). The sequence goes on along the minus strand of JAJRSP010000098.1, from coordinate 2,965 downwards.
AGAGACATATTGCCCGTCTTCGATGCTGACAATCTCGGCGATCGGCTGTTCGTCTGCGTCGCGTTTGAACAGCATGGTAAAAGCACGGCGCACCGTCACCACACACAGGGCCATGTAGTGGGCGTTGAGCAGGAGAACATGGTCGTTCAGCGACGTCTTGGGCAATGATCGAGCGGTAGCTGGGAAGACTGCACCTCCTCCGACGAGCCGCCGAAACGACATCGTCCCTGAAAAACCACTGGCCTGCCCATTATATTAACCGTGGAGAGGTACTTCAAGGAAAAAATACGCCGGCTCTGTTTATCGTTTATCTGTTTATCGAGGGATTACGGCCTGAAACGACCGCGCAGTGGCGATCGGTCAAACGCTGCCACGTGCGAATAGTGACTTTCAAACGGGCTACGCGGCGTGCCGATCCTGATGAGCCGTTTGTTTGCGCGGGGCGGACCCAGCCGATTGCGCACGCCGCAGCACGAAAATCACGGCACCCAAACACACCATCGAAACGATGACCAACCATCCCATGACACGCGCTCCGTATGAGACACACCGTAGGGAATCCGAAACGCGCCTCCATTGTACCGCCTCGCCGGACCAATTCAACGAAAAAAAGATTTGACGCGATTCGCGCGGTTTTCGTAGTGCTGAGATGAATAATCAACACCGCATCATCCGCTCTAGCGGCCGGGAAAGGGCTATTTCGTTAGCGATACGGCGGAGTGTCAGGTTCTATCAGCCAGTTGGGCTTCCAGCTCCGCCACGCGCCGCCCGAGCGCGCGAATCTCCTTGAGCGCCTCGGGGAGCTTCCGGGCGGCCGCCTGCTCCCGTACGAAACGCCGGCTTTCTATCGCGGGCATACCCCGAAGCACCATGCCGCCGGGGAAGTCTCGGGTGGCCACACTGCACGCGGCCATCTGCACGCCGTCGCCAAGCGTCAGATGATCCGAAGCGCCGGATCGGCCGCCGAAGGCACAATACCGACCCGTCACGACCGAGCCGGCTATGCCGCACTGCGCCGCGATGACACTATGATCGCCGATGTCGCAGTTGTGGGCGATCATGACCAGATTGTCGATTTTCGTGCCTTTTCCGATGCGGGTGACACCGCTCCGTGCACGATCAATTGTCGTACACGCCCCGATCTCCACGTCGTCCTCGATCACGACCGACCCGATCTGCGGAATCTTCTTGTGCGCGCCGTCGCGGAAAAGATAACCGAAGCCGTCCGTGCCGATTGTCGTGTTGGCGTGAATGATGACGCGATCACCGACGCACGTGCGCTCGCAGAGAACCACGCCCGGCCAGAGCACGCCATCACGCCCGATCGTCACCCCCGAGCCGATCGAGACACCGGCGTGAAGCTGGGTCCCCGTGCCCACGGTGGTGCCCGCGCCGACGACCACATAGGGGCCGATGGCCGCTCCATCTACGACCGCACCCGCGCCGATGATAGCCGACGGATGAACGCCCGGCGTGATCCTGTCCAGCGGCGGCGCAAGCATCGCCAGCACCTCAACCATCGCGGCGTCGGGGTCGGCCACGCGAATCACGGTATGTCCGGCGCAACCCGCCGGAAGCGTACAGTCTTGGGGGACCATCACGGCGGCGGCTTTCGAGGCCGCGATTTTCTCAAGGAACTCCGGCGCGCCAACCCAAGAGATGGCGTCAACACCGGCCTGCTCCAACGGCGCAAGAGTGGTGACTTCGGCAGCGCCGTCGCCTTCCAGCGTGCCGCCGATTTTCTTGGCGATTTCCGCCACGGTATGTAATTCGGGGACAGTCACCGTTTTTCCATCCACCCGGGGGACAGTCACCTACCTTCAAGGCTCGGCCTCGAAAACGACCCTAAAATAGGTCAAAGTGGGACAGAGGACAACAGAACAGCATTATAAGGGATAGTCACCTGTTTTTCGGAGTGCCCGGTATTTTTTGTCTGATGGTATCGAAGACTACGAGTCGATGGTAACGAAAGCGCGGTTGTTCGTGGTGAGAGCGTGTCGACGGGGGCCATCGGGTGGGTTACGGGCCCATGAAATCGTGGAGGGGGCCATGAGATCACGGAGGATCAACCATCATGCAAGACACGAAAACAGGTGGACTGGCCGGTAAGTCGAGGCGAAATCGAGTGATGAAGCGGGCGTCCCGGCGTCACACAGAGGATTTGCTTGCGGAGTACTACGACGCCGACGTCGAGGATGAGCGAACCCGAAGCATTCCCATCAAGCGTTGCAGTGCCTATTGGGAGCGTGGTGCGGACGATACTGGCCGTCGCGGCGTTTCCGGCGTACAAGACGGGCTCGTGGTCGATCGTCCACCGCGCGGGAAGCGCCGAGGAGATCGAGAAGTGGTCTGGCTGTCGTCGTCCGGCGCGGCGCCGAAGTCCAAGCTGATTGATGAGTCCCTGTTGACGCTAGTGAAACCCATGCCGACAACACCTTCTGCCAAACCGGATCGTGTGATCCGATTCAAACCCAAGCGAGCCGCCAGGGCTTCTGCGCCGTCGGCGTTGCCCTTTCCCGAGGAGTGGCGGCCGCCGATGGCCTACCGTTCCCGACGCAGGCCGGGCTCATTCGGCGGGTTCGCCTATGGTTGCCTGTTGGGCAGCGCCGCCGCCGCCGTGATGCTTCTGATTATCCGTGTCGTCATAGGGTAGTGCGGACTGGGGACTTCTCCTGCGTGCCGTGGACCGGATGGGGTCAGGTTGGTCACGGCTCCGTCACTTCTTGTGGATCGCTCGATCCTCGCCAATCGTCGTCAACTCACACGTAGCGGGACGGGTCCGCCGTCGCTAGAATGTGTCTTTTCTGTTGATCAAAACCATCACCGGAGCGTGATCATGAAAGAGCGATTTTCGGAGCGGGCGCGAAACGCGATGGCCCTGGCGAACCTGGAGGCCAGCAAACTCAATCACGATTACCTGGCACCTTTTCATCTGATGCTGGGGACGCTGTGCGCCGGAGAGTGT
>JAJRSP010000097.1 GCA_024278775.1 Planctomycetota bacterium | reverse complement strand
TCAAGCTGAGGGTGCATGACCGTTTCGGCGGAACCTCAAATCTCGTATCGGAACAGGAGAGCGGTACTTGGCGCTGTTTATTATCCGGCCGCTCCATTACTGTCGCGGTTCTGATAGACCATATTCGTCCCGCCGGAAGTGTCATGGGCTCTCTGTCAACATGAATCGAACGTGGAGCTTGCACAATCCACGCGAGTATGACTACACTGTGCCGCGACAGTGCGATCGAACACGGGCGAACGTGGAAGGCGTTTCGGGCTTCACGGGCCGGGCGGTATTCGTTGAACTACTCCAAACCTTATCGCGAATTGACCTGGACGGCGGTGCTGGTGGCGATCGTCGTCGGCGCGCTGCTCAACGCCGGGATTTGCTTCGCGGGCTTGCAGATCGGTTTTACGATCGTCGGCTCGACCGTGGCGGCTGTGATCGGGTTCGGCATTTTGCGCGGCATATTCCGTGTCGGCTCCATTCTTGAAGTAAACATTTTTCAGACCGTCGCATCCTGCGTGAATACGGTGAACGCGGGCGTGATCTTCACCGTGCCGGTTCTGTTCATTCTCGGCATGCAGGATGAGATCAACTACACCGCGCTCGTGCTCGCGACCAGCGCGGGGTCCGTGCTCGGCGTTGTGCTGATCATTCCGCTGCGCAAGCAGATTATCGACTTCGAGCGTTTGCGCTTTCCGGAAGGGACCGCCGTCGCGACCATTTTGAAATCCCCTGGGGCGGGCGTGAACAAAGCCATGCTGCTGCTGGGCGGCATCGCGCTCTCGGCCATCATTTCCACGTTGACCCATGTGCCAATGGAATGGACGGCCGGCGTGCCGGGCACGGTGATTCCAAAGGAATTGCATATTGGTCAGTGGTTGAACATACCCCCGGCGTTCAGTGTCATGCTCGCGGTGAGCACGCTGAGTCTCGGCGCGGGGTATTTGGCTGGTCGTCCGGGGCTGGTTGTGTTGTACGGAACGCTGTTGAACTACTGGGTGCTGATACCGGTTAGCATTCACCTCGGGTGGGTGCCTGACGGACATCAAGGCGTTGACTGGTTTTTCAGAAACGAAGCGGGCGCGTACGACTTCAAAGCAGCCACGCAGTTCATCGGCGACTTCAGCTACTTCACGTCACGCAACGTGGGCATCGGCATGATTCTTGGCGGCGCGTTGGCTGGGATCATTGTAGCGGCGCCAGCGCTCAAAGCCGCTTTGATAAGCATGCGTGCGACGCCAAGCGACGGCAAGCGTGAGGAAATGCCGGTGATCGTGCTGAACGCCGGCATGATCGTCGGCGGCGTGCTGCTGTTGTTGGCCACCAAGATGATCGGAGGAGACATTGTTTCCTGGGGCAAAGCCATTTGCGTAACGCTGGTCGGTGGCGTGTGGCTTTGGATTGCGGGGCTTGTTGTCGCTCAGACGACCGGTAGAACCGATTGGTCGCCTCTTTCGGGATTGGCACTCATTGCCATCGCGATCGTAATGGGCATCCTGGCATGGGGCGGGAACATTGAGGATCCTGCTTTGGTCGTTCCCGCCGTCACGTTCGGGGCCGCTATTTGTGTGGCTACTTCGATGTGCGCGGACATGATGGCGGACTTCAAGACCGGCTATCTGGTCGGCAGCAAACCGATCAAACAACAGATTGCTCAGATACTCACATGCTGGATCGGCCCGGGATTGGCCGTCGGCGTTGTCATTCTCCTTTGGGAGGCGTACGCCTTTGGCCCGAACCAGGCCCAGGAGCTTTACAACCGGGCGGTGGCGGAGAATCGCCTTGAAGAGCATGAGGCGCTGGGCGGTTCGGAGACAACGCTGCCCACAGGCGTGCCTCCTCTCAGTGCGCCACAGGCGGGCGCGCTACAGGGGGCGATTCAGATCGTGCAATCGGGCGACGTTGCCCTCGGGAAGTATCTGACCGGTGCGGCGCTGGGGCTTGGTACTTCGATGTTGATTGCGCCCGGCATGGGTGTGATGGTCGGACTGTCCCTGTACCTGCCGTTCGAGTACATGGCCATCTTTGGTATTGGTGGCATTATCAATATCATTGTGCGCAAATCGAAGGGCGCGAGGTTTGCGGAGGACACGGGCGTGCCGGTGGCGGCGGGTTTGATCGTCGGCAACGCCGTCGTCGAAGTTGTGTACGCGGTCATGAAGGTTTCACAAAGCCTTTGAATTTGTAAGAACGATATGCACGCATTGGCCAACATTCTTTTCACCATCGGCGTCTGCATCGCAGCTGTCGGCGCTGCCGGATTTCACGATCCGGGTGAGACCGGGCGGGTGGAGGAAGGCCTGCGCACGACCGAGTCGCTTGCGTGGCCTCTGTTCGCGGGTGGCATGATGGTCATCGTCGCGGGCAGCTTCGTGCAGAAGAAGGCGCGGGCGGTGCCGGTCGCTGCGGGCGCGGATCACAAGACCGTGACGCTCGACGCGATGGCTGAGATTCTCACCAAAATACGCGTGCGCGTCGTGGAGTTGGACGAGAAGAAAGGCGAAATCACTCAGGAAACGCTTTGTGCGGAACTCGACGACCTTCTCAACGGCGACTTTTTCGATCTTGTGGACGCACGTGAGGATTTTTTGACGCATGTCGGCTTCACCGATTTCGCCCGCGTGTGGGAATCCGTGGCCACCGGTGAGCGCCAATTGGCTCGGGTGTGGAGCATCGCGACCGACGGGTTCCTGTCCGAGGCGCTGCTCAATCTGCCGCCGGCGCGGAAGAATCTCGAATCGGCTGCGGACGCGATGACGGCTGTTCGCGACGAGCATGCATCTCCCCAGGCGTAAGATCGCCCGATTCCTCGACCGATTTGAAACGTCTCGCGTAATCCATAGTATGTAGCCCGAAAAGCGTACGCGGATAATCCCGCCGGTCAGCATCCGGCGATCTACCAGAAAAGGAATGCACCCGGTATGAACACGTTGATAATCACGAATCTCCTGATGATGCCCGCGCTCTTTGCGGCTGACGACGCCATGACCCGCGAACGGTTGGAGAAAATGCTCACGGACGGCGACACCGCCTGGATCGTGCAGACGTTCACCCGCCACGCCGACAACACGCTGGGATTCATCGACGGATACTTCGAGGGCGGTTTGAAGATGATCGAGGAGGGCGGCTCGGAGAAGAAGGCGACGGAAATGTTTCGCAAAGGGTTGGAATTCGCCCGACTCGCGGACAAGGCCTACAACGAGGTGATCTTCACGCAATACGCAGCCAGCTTCGGCAGTTGGAGTCCGAAGGAGCGTCTGGAGTTTCGGCAGGGACAGCAGGAGTTCCGCGCCGGTCGGAAAATCAAGGACAACCCCGAAGAAGCGCTCGCTCACTTCGAGAAGTCGCTCGCGCTGGCATCTCCGCTCGGCGACGCATGGGGGTCGGCTATGGCTCACACCGGTATCGCGACCACGAAACTGAAGCTCAAGGATTACGAAGGCGCCCGCGACGCCGCGATGAAAGCGGCGGAGTTCAACGGCCGACTTCGCCTTCGGCGCGACCACATCCGCTCGCGGCTGATTATCGGACAGTCCTACGTGGACATGGGCAACACCGCAGCCGGCAGAGGTCACTTGCGCATCGCTTGGGACGCCGTAACCAGTGCGGACACCCCAGCCCTCCGCACCGAAGTGCTGGACGCCTATTGTACTGCGCTCGAAGCGGCTGGTGCCGTTGCCAAAGCGGCTGAACTTCGCGCCGAATTCGCCAAGAGCCTGCCTGCCCCGGTCGAGAAGAAATAGTACGAACTGAACACCTTCGCGAGGTACGCTGGGGAGCCAACCTGGAGCGATTCATCTGCCCCGATTGCGGACACGAACGCGGCTGGTGGTTGCCGACGCGGGGCCTCGTGGAATGCCGGGATTGTCATC
>JAJRSP010000096.1 GCA_024278775.1 Planctomycetota bacterium | reverse complement strand
GGACACACCCGCCAAATCGATGCCACAATAGTCCATGAGCCAATCTCCTGCTGTTGGTTGTCTGGAAACCCAAAAACGATCTGGGCATCCTAACAGGAGGCCGGTTGGCTCACTTCATAGCTTCTCCTTTCGGTAAGGATGTGGTAGAAACATAGACACAGCCATGCCACATTCGATCCCACGACCGTGCGCTGTCCAAGGTTTTCCGTGGCCCGGCACGTCTGTGACGTGCATCTCCTTGTATATGGTGAGCCAAGGCGGTTGTCATGCCTCGACATCTCAGTTGACCGTTTTCAACATAATGATGCGGCAAGCCCATCGCCATTACTAAACCGCCGGCGTGCCTGACCGAATCGGCAGTCGAGAACATCGGCAGTCGAGAACAATGGAAAAGCCAAGTCGTTCTTTCACCCCGAGGCGATATGGTGGACCTACCCGTGAAGAGGCAGGTGCCCCCACGGAATGGCCGGGTGAACCACCTGCGCTCGGTCCGGGCACACGACACCAGATCGCAACACGAGTATAATGGGCGATCGGCGTGCCGTTCGAATGCCACGCGTGGGGTCAGGAACTATTCAGCAAGGAGGGATTTGGAATGAAAGCCCAGACGCTTGCCCTTATGGTGGTATTCCTTTCTTGCGGTGTTTGGGCCGATGCCAATCCTCCGAAGTTTGTGCTTCAATGGGGATCAAACGGAACTGGCGACGGCCAGTTTGGCGGAGCGCACGGGATCGAGGTCGATGCGGACGGGAACGTCTATGTGGCCGACACCGGCAACCACCGCATCCAGAAGTTCACGAGCGACGGCGTGTTTCTTATGAAATGGGGCACACTCGGAACCGGACCCGGTCAGTTCAATCACCCGCATGGAATCGGTATCGGTCCGATGGGCAACTTGTATGTGGCCGAGACCGGCAACAATCGTGTTCAGAAATTTTAGAGCGACGGCACGTTCATCACAATGTGGGGCTCCTGGGGAACCGGCGACGGCCAGTTTCAACACAACCACGGTCTCGCAGTGGATAGCAATGGTAATGTCTTCGTGGCTGATCGAGATCAGAATCGGGTTCAAAAGTTCACCAGTGACGGCACGTTCATTCTCGCCTTCGGAACTCCGGGCACGGGAGACGGGCAATTTACAGGTACCAACGGTATCGCGGTAGATGGCAATGACAACGTATTCGTGGGTGACAGCAGCCCGCGAATCCAACTGTTTACCAATGACGGTGCCTTTATCTTGTCTTGGGGTTCTGCCGGCACCGGAGACGACCAGTTCAACTTTCCGCGTGGTCTTTCGACGGATGACCAGGGCAACCTGTATGTGGCTGACCGAAACCTCCATCGTATGCAGAAGTTCTCCGGCACCGGATCCTTCCTGGCGAAATGGGGTTCCTTGGGAGCCGGCCCCGGCCAGTTCAACCTCCCTTATGGAATACGGGCGGGTGCCAATGGAGTCGTCTACATATCCGATTCGAGCAATTCTCGCGTTCAGATGTTCCAGTTTGCTCAAACGATTGTTCCTGCAGCCTCCGAATGGGGATTGGCGGTGATGACATTGCTCGTGTTGACGGCAGGTACGGTGCTCGTTGTCCGACTCGATGTCTCCCGTTGAAAAGCAGATCTTTCGTATACATTCGGTCGGCCGTCGAGTCAGTTTTCGGCTCTATAGGGCGACGCCGGGTCAAATCGGGGGTAGACTGAACCGTTGCCCTGCCGATCGAACGTCGGCGTCAAGGAATCTTGTCCTACCGGAGCAGTCATCGTGCGTAGGCTTGCGTATGTCATTGGTTTGGTGTGTCTCGTACGGCCCGTGCGTGCGGAGTCGAGCGTCACTCCCCCAGCCGCCGAGGTCACCGTAAGGATTCAGCGGACTGAGCCGAGCGTGGTGGTGTATGTCGAGCAGATGGGACCGTACTGGACGGTGCGCGCCCGGCTGAGCGAAGTCGTGGCGTATCGGCGTAGCCACGGCTTGACCGGCGCGGTCTATGTGAGATACGGGTCCAGCCCGACAGGCCGACATGCGGGAGCCATCCGAAGCGAAATCGGCTTCGTGGCTCATAGCACCTTCAAGCCCGACCCACCGTTTCAGCAAGCCAATCGTGATGCGGAGTGGGTGGCGTCGATGCCAATGGAACGATCCGGCGCGATCGCGCCCCGTCACTATCGAAAGCTACTCCATTGGGTCAAAGCCAACGGCTACCGGCCGCTTGGCCCGATGATCGAATGGTATCCGAATGGGTTTGGCAAAAGTGCCGAGGGGCGAATGAACGATCTGGTGTCTCTACGGGTGCCCATCGAGCCTCCCGTATCATGGCCGGTATCCGAGCAAGCCATCCGAAACGACCAAGAAAGCGTGGAGGAAACGGCCAATACGGCTGTCGCGCCCACTTCGTCCGTGCCTTTTTCATCTACGGTCTCCGCGTCTGCGAACCGTGAGCGGGTCGCGTCCTCGGGACCTCCGCCGGTGCCGCATGCCTCCGAAAAGGCTCAAACGGTCGACACCACACTAGACACGATTGAAAACAGGGATGACGTCGCCACGAAGCCACACGATGTGCAGCCGATACCGCCATCCCACACCAAACCATTATCGGTTTCGTTTGTGGACAACGGAACGGCTTCGATGGCCGCGCTGTTGGAAGCCGGTCACGTGGAGGCGATCGTGCAGAGGCTCATGCCCACCGATCAGGCAATTGCACCGGACCTGGACCTCTGGCTCGGGCAGATTGTGTTTCGCGTGAGTGCGGCCGGAAAGGGTCTCGCGCGGACGTACCCCGAAGACAAGGGACATGTATCCTCGCTGGCGAAGGCCATCAAAGAGCGATATCGAAAGGCGTCTACCGAGCAATCCGGGCGTGTGCTGTCGCAGGTGATTGTTCGCGTGCCGCGCGGTGGCAGTCGGTCAGCCACACAGCGGCAGTCGGTGCTGCGGGATATGGACCGGCTTCTGTCTCGCATCGCGATGAAGGCGGTAGATGCGAATCGAGCCCGGACCGATCTGGCCGGGCTGCTGGAACGGGTGAAAGCCGTTATCTCCGCAAACCGATCGGTCCCGCCGGAAATCAAGCAAGGCGAAATACCGAAGAAAAACATGTAAGGCGTTGTATGGTATGAACTTACAACAATATCACTGGCCAAGGTCATGGGAGATATATTGCTGTTTTATGTGCGATTTGTCCGAAGAATGTTGCCGTACGGATAAGACTTGATAGGCTGTGTCGGCTTTGACCGGGCTGCTGTGGCGCGCGCAGCAGGTCGGGCTGGTTTTGGTCAAATGGACAGCGAGTATCTTTATGAGCAATGACAAGGGCGCGGCGGTGGCCAACGGGTCGCCGGCCATGGTGTCCTTAAATACAGCGACTTACCTTGACTTCGAAAAGCCCCTGGCTCGGATCGAGCACGATATCGCCGAATTGGAGTTGGAGTGCGGTCAGACGAACCGAAGTGTGTCGGCGGACATCAAGCAACAGCGATCGCGGTATCGGACGACGCTCCGGCGGTTGTACACCAATTTGACGCCGTGGGAGACTGTTCTGGTGGCGCGGCATCCGCAGCGTCCGCTCACGACCGACTATCTCAAGACGGCCTTCCGGGATGTGTGCGAACTTCACGGTGACCGCTGCTTTGGTGATGACGGTGCGATTATCTCGGCGTTCGCGCGTATCGGTCGCCACCGTGTGATGGTCATCGGCCACAACAAGGGTAAGGATATCAAAGAGCGCATCGCCTGTAATTTCGGGTGCGCTCATCCGGAGGGGTATCGTAAGGCACTTAGTAAAATGCGTCTGGCGCAGAAATACGGGCTACCGGTTGTGTGTTTGGTGGATACGCAGGGCGCCTTTCCCGGTGTCGGCTCTGAGGAACGCGGTATCTCGCATGCCATCGCCGTGAATCTGATGGAGATGGCCCGGCTACGAACGCCGATCGTCAGTATCGTGATTGGTGAAGGTGGCAGTGGTGGCGCGCTGGGTTTGGCGGTAGCGGATCGGGTGGCGATGTTCCAGCATTCGTTCTACTCGGTGATTTCCCCGGAAGGGTGCGCCGCAATTTTGTGGAAGACGGCCGAGCGTCGCCAGCATGCGGCCGAGGCGCTGCGGCTCACCTCAAAAGAACTCAGCCGGCTCGGGGCCGTTGATGACGTGATTCCGGAGCCTGTGGGGGGCGCGCACCGCGACCCGGCGGCGGTGGCGGCCAGCCTTGAGAAGTATGTGGTCGGGGCGTTGGATTCATTGAAACGGATGAAGATTCCCACGCTCGTGCGTAAGCGCCAGGATCGTGTGCGGCACATCTGCTCGTTCTGGGAATCTCCCGCCGAAGCGAAGGCCGAGGCCGAAGCTGCCAAGAAAAAAAGAAGCACGCGGAGAGCCACCTCACGTTCATCGCGGATTGGCGGGCGTTTCACCCAGCGTGAGAAGGTCAGCGGCTAACACGCGTGTCCCCGGCCACCCCTTCCGACGTCACCAAAAACAGACGGAATACCGCGATCGCTTCTTTGTGCGATGCGGCCTCTTCGTCGATGTCGTGCGTGGCCCGGTCCATAGAAGATCGGCCGATCAAAGCCTATTTCCGTCCCGGTCCCGGCGGCCGTACGACGATCGTGTTCGCGGCCTTTCATGGTGATGAGCCAAAGACCGTATACGTGGCGCGTCGCTTGATCGAGCTGCTGTCGTCGGACGCGACGGTGGGCGGTAATCGTGGGTGGGTGGTGGTGCCCGTGGTCAATCCAGACGGGTTCGTTCGACGGAAGCGGCGTAACGCCAACGGGATCGACCTCAACAGAAACTTTCCGACGCAGAACTGGACCGTGGGCGTACGGAGAAGTCGGATGTTCGGCGGCACCGAAGCCGCGAGCGAACCGGAGACGCGCGGCGTGATCCGTTTGATTGAGGAGGTACACCCGACGCGGGTCGTCACGATTCACTCCATCGGTGCCCACCGATTTTGTAATAACTACGACGGACCGGCGCGGGCATGGGCCGAGTCGATGAGCCGGCTCAACGGCTACCCGGCCTCCGCGTCGATTGGCTACCCCACACCGGGCAGCTTCGGAACCTGGGCCGGTGTCGAGCGACAGATTCCGACGATTACGCTTGAGCTTCCGTCTCATCATTCATCCAAACGCTGCTGGTTAGACAACTGCGACGCACTGTTGGTTTCTTAACCGCGTGGGAACTTTGACAAATACCACACCTGGTCTCCCGAAGCGCAGGCTTCAAGCCTGCACGAATTGCGAATACCATGCGGACAAGATACCTTCGCACGATCAATAGCTTGACTCCGTAGTCACGCAAGAAAGTCCACGAATGACCGACCCCGGTGATACCCGCACGATAGATTTGGCACAGCGCCGACGGCGCGAAGTTCGCAATGTGCTCGCGATGTCCATTCCCGTCGTGGTGACGACCAGTTCGCGTGCCATGATGGATGTCGCCGACTACATCATGATTACGCGGCTCGACGTTCCTGAGGCGCAGGCGGCCATCCTACCGGCACAGGTGATTATGTGGTCCTACATCATCATCGTGCTGGGCATTGCGTCGATGGTGAACACGTTCGCGTCGCAGTCGCTCGGGCGCAAGGACTATCGAGAATGCGGCGCGTATGCGTGGCAGGGGCTGTATCTGGCGCTCTTTTTTGGGGCTATCGCGGCGCTGCTGTATCCCTTTCTACCGTGGCTTGTCAAGAGCATCGGGCATGACGCGGCGGTTCAGGTTCAGGAGCTGGCCTATGGTCGGATTGCACTTCTGACCACGGCCCCGACCATTGCCGCCAACGCGCTCGGCTGGTTTTTCATCGGTGTTCATAGGCCGTGGACGACGATGTGGTCCGCGCTGGAAGCGAACGTGGTGAACATCGTCGTGAGTGTCGTCTTGATGTTCGGGTACTTCGGCTTCGAGCCGATGGGGATCGCCGGGGCCGCCTGGGGGACGATGGCGGCCGTCTGCTACCGTACCTTGCGGTTGATGGTCACTTTGATCGCACCGTCACTCGATCGGAAATACCACTGTCGGGAGACGTGGCGACCCTCTTGGTTGCGATTGAAAAATCTGTTTCGTGTGGGGGGTCCGTGTGGGGCGCAGTGGTTTTGTGATGTGGTCGTGTGGGCAATCTTTGTGAATGTGCTGGTCGGGCGAACCTTCGGCACGGTTCATCTCATCGCAACGAATACGGCGTGGCAGTACATGCGTATCGCGTTTCTGCCCACGATGGGGGTCGGGCAGGCACTAACGGCGTTGGTGGGGAAGTCGATTGGAGCGGGCGACCCGGAACGAGCCAAACGCGAAACCGCCATGGCACTCAGGATGACACTGATCTACATGAGCCTGTTGTCGATGGCCTACGTGTGCTTCGGGGGGCGTTTGATTTCGTGGTTTAATGCTTCGCCGGAGGTGATCGCTATCGGTTCGACGATCATGATCTGCACGGCCGTGTTTCAGTTGTTTGACGCGCTGTCGATCGTGTACACGTCGGCGTTGCGTGGGGCCGGTGACACATTCGTACCGTCGATGTTTTTCATGGTGAGCAACTGGGTCATCATCGTCGGTGGTGGATGGGCGATGGTGACGCTGTTTCCCGAACTGAAAAGTGTAGGGCCTTGGATCGCGGCATCGACGCTCATCATCGTAGCGGGTATCTTCCTGTGGCTGCGATGGCGAAGCGGGGTGTGGATGAAGATCGAATTGCCCGGAACAAGCGGACGGTCCGATGATTGCGAAGGTGCCAAAGGGCAGCCGGTAGCGGCTTCTTCCTAGAACGGCAGCTCATCGGTCGAAACGGAGTGCGTATCCCACAGGAACGATATACATGGCTGATGGAACCCACACACCGTTACGCATTGCGGCCATGATTTCCGGTGGGGGTCGCACGGTAGTGAATCTTCACGAAAAAATCGTCGCTGGTGATCTTGATGCAGTCATCGACGTCGTCATCAGCTCTCGCGCGGACGCCCCAGGCGTGGATCGTGCCCGCGCGTGCGGGCTTCGCACGGTGGTGGTCGATCGACGTGAGCATGATAACGAGGCGTTTCAACTTCGTCTGACAGAGGCCGTGGGAACCGTTGATCTGGTGTGTCTGGCCGGGTTCCTGTCGCTGTGGCGTTTCCCCGAGGCGATGTTCGGTCGCGTGATCAACATTCACCCGGCCCTGCTGCCGGAGTTCGGCGGACCGGGGATGTACGGGCGGCGAGTGCATGAAGCGGTGTTGGCGGCCGGTCGAACGGAGAGCGGCTGCACCGTGCATGTGTGTGACGATGTGTATGATAGCGGACCGATCATCTTGCAACGGCGGGTGCCCGTGCTTCCCGGAGACACACCGGATACGCTCGCGGAGCGTGTTTTTGAGCAGGAGTGTCTGGCATATCCGGCCGCGGTCACATTGTTTTGCGAAGACCGCGTCGATATCCAGGGCCGTCGCGTCACCGTCCGATCGTCAGCACGCCATAGTGAATAGATAGCGCGTATCGCTCCTATCTGTGGGGCGAACGCAACGGCCCTCAACGCACGTCCAAATCGGCAATTTCCGGTAGACCGGTTTTGAGGTTGTAGAACAGACGCTCCACATCCAACTGCAACGGCAGCCGTTGCGGGCGGCGTTTGATGATCCGGGCTTTGTGAGTGCGTTCGCCGTAGATCGCGAGTAGTTGCCGCGGCTTTTCGTAGATGATTTTATCGGCCCACACCTGGAGGCCTTCGCTCGTGTCATTGAGGCGGACTTGCCCATTGGCCTCAAACTGGCGCAGCGAAGCCGTACTGAGTCGGCCCATACGGTCCTCGTCACGTCGCGTACGCTGATGCCGATCCAAAAAATCGACCGTGAGAATATCGCATCGCAAGTAGGTCGAACGACCGGGAGCCAAATCGCTATCAGAGGTTGTGGTCTGACCGAGCCGTTTTTTCAATTCTTCTCCGCTGAAATGTTTGAGCGACACATCACCTTCGAATCGGGTTTGGTCGATCCCAAAATCATACACCATGGTGTCCTTCCACTCGATGAGCGTCTTGGAAGGTCCGTCGCCACCGCTGATGTCGAATAACTCACCGGAAGACTCGCCGGGCTTGGTGGTCGGCTTGGACGCGGACTGAAACTGCTCCATCAAGAGCGCTCCACCGCCTTCGATGAGCATCTTGGATACTTCGGGGCGGAGGTAGACGGCCAGTTTCGGGCCTTCGATCCGCATCCGCGTTTTCATGTCGCCGGAGTCTTCGTCAATATCCGCAGTGATGGCCTTGGCATGACCCGTAGCCCAAATCACCGCCGGTTCACGGTTGAATCTTCGTTTGGCCGGCTTCGGCTCGGACAGGGTCCCGGTGAGCCGACCGACCCAATGGGGAAGACCATGCCACGGACCCTGATCGGATGCGGTTTGGGT
The DNA here is from genome assembly GCA_024278775.1 of Planctomycetota bacterium. Next base: position 10,326 of record JAJRSP010000096.1, on the reverse strand, counting down.
CACGGATGGCTTGGAGATTTCGTCGAATTCGATTTCGAGCCGCTGGCAGTCAAATGTTGTCGTGCTGCGGCTGTAGGCATGGACGCCGCCGCCGAAGACGGCGCGGTTCTCACGGCCCTGGTACCGCATACCGGTGTTCCATGTGATGACGATAGGCACCGGTTCCGTCACGCTGCTTCCGTCAAGATCACGATACGACAGAAGCGACATCCGCCCGGCACCCGGTATCTCCACCCACTCGTCGGGAACATTCACGTTGATGCGCCGGCCGATGGTGGTCACGTCCTCCATCCGAACGCTGGCCGGTCGATCGGCGGTGCCGGTCACGACCGCCCGCTCGATCTCCCCCCGGCGAACGGAGATATGACAATCAAGTTCTTCAGCCGACAAGTCCAGGTGCTGCGTGGCATCGATCACCTGGACCTCGCCCGAAGCCCGCAGACGTTCGACCCCTGAACGAACCACGAGAGCGGGCTTGGCTTGGTCAAAATCCTGTGTCACGGCGAGCGGAAGGTTCGCAGCTCCGGCCCCGGACACAGTGGAAGATGCCGGCGACGAAGCCCCTGACGGTTTCTTCTCGACCGGCTGTGTCTTCGGTTCCTGATACAGCGCGAAGTCCACAATCATGTTATCCCGAGCGCGAATCGTGCGTTCCCCCTGGACGGCATCCACATCACCGGTGGCGACCACGGTGCGTGGCCAGATGCGACCGGTGTGATCCGTCGTCAAGGAGGCATCGAGCTCTCGGCAGGACAGGCGGTCGTCATCCTGCACCATCACGACGTGGCCGGTACCGTGAAAACCATCGATGTATTGGCGGATGCCCCGCCAGCTCTCTTCCATCCCGAAGCGTACCGTTAAGACGTCGGCATCCATGGAGACAGCCTCTTGTCCCACCGATACTTGCCCGGAAAAAGTGGCCGTCTTCAGCACGCGGTACTGATGGGTTGTCATGTGCCCCGTGAAATCGATCATGGTCTTCGATTTTAGAAATCCGTTCGCCTGCATGCGATCACGAAAAGACACCACCTGGGTGTCCACGGCAGCGGCCTTGTTGGCGCGGGTCTTGGGAAACAGCGGTGGTTCGACGGATGCCGCGCCGGATGGGGGACCGGTCGTACCCACGGCATCCTCGGCGAGCGTGGCCAGCTCTCCCGGTCCGGTGATCTCTATAAAGAAACGATCGCCCTCGGTTCGCGTATGTACGACCGTCCCCGTGAGCATGCCTTGACCGCGCTGACGTACTGTCGCCGGAGTAAGCTCTGTGCCATGGAGCCATATCGCGCCACCATCCGGATCGAAAACGATCCGCTGACACACAGCATCACCCTCGGGGTGCGACAACCGCGCCGGTGATCCGGTGGCCGTGACACGCGATCGAACCCCCCCGCTGAGCCGTTCGTCGTCGGGCGGCAACGCTCTAAGAACCAGACGATCCGACCAACTCATCGTGATACGTTCCATCGGATCCGGCTGAGGCTCGGCGTCTGAGGATGCCGGCTCCGCCTTCTTGCCGCTTCGCCGGGCCGTGGGATTGGTTCCATCTGACAACGGGCCGTCTTCGGTGGAATCACGAAGAATATCGAGCGTGTCCGCCTGTAGCCGTGATACCAGCGCATCACCGCGGTGTTGTGTGGCATCGATATCGCCCTCGAAATGCGCGAAGTAGTGTACTGGCGCATCCGGCGTATCGTCTTTCAAATCTCCGGCGTGAAAAACCGGAATGGGGTCGCCCTTTTCGGTCTCGGCGTCTGCCACCGAATCGGCGTCTTTCCGGTCGCGGGACATCGAGGCCGCGGTTTGTGCGGCCAGTTGCGTTTGGATTGTCTGTCTGATCCAATCCACCACCGTGCGACGCGACTCCACACGCGCTCCCGGCGTGACCACTCCCCCTGAGCCGGGAAGTTGCAGCAACTCCACTTCGCCACCACCACTGATCCGCATCGTCTCGACCCGGTTTTCCGATTCGTTGAAGTGCAATTCGAGATTGGCGGCTGAAAAAGTAACGTCACGCGCGGCAAGTCGGAACGGACCGGGTATGACCAGCTTGGCGTACTCGATATCGAACTCGATTTCCTCCATCTCGATCCGTACGATCTCGGCCGGATCGACCACATCCCGCTGCTCGGGTGCCAGGGCGGCGCGTTCCGTTTCGGTAAGCCGGTCGTACTCGATCAGCACCCCCCCGGAAAGTTTTCCACGCTGCGGCTCGAGTGCGGCCCCGCTACGGCGTGTGGCTTCCAGAACCCCACGGTGCGCAGTCACGCGAACCGCGTGATCGTCGGACGTGAGCATACGTATCTTCGGTTCGACGAGTTGAAACTCATTGGCGGCACCGCGTACCGGAGCCCAGTCGCGTACCTCCACTTCCAACCGAGCCTTGGACCCCTCTCGTGGGTAGATGGTGATACTGACGTTCTCGCCGGAACCGATACCACGCTCGCCCACATCTTCGGTCGACAAATCACGATCTTCCACCGGAAGGGCACTCGGCTCGGTGCGACGCCGAACCGGTGGCTGCGCGGCGTCGTCCCTCACGGTCATCTCGTTCTGCCAAGACTGGTAGATCGAGAAGCAGACGAGCAAGATGGCGAGCGTGGCCGAACCCACCACGAGCATCCGTACCAGACCGGACGCGCGACGCCGAGAAGCGATCAGCCGATGCCATTCGAGGTCGTGGATAGTTATCCCCCTTGTGCGATCGCGTCTGCCCACTGTTGGTTTCTGCGAAGAAGAAGCTCAATCGCCTCGGCCACCGCTCCGTGCCCGCCGGATCGGCGCGTCACATAGAGTGCGGCGCGTTTGACGGTCGGTACCGCGTTGGCCACTGCAATTGGTAACCCGCACAGTCGCATCGGGACGAGATCGGGAAGGTCATCGCCCACGTAGGCCGCAGCCTGCGCGGGGCAGCCGAGACTCTGAAGAAGGTGCTCGAAATCGGCCCGCTTATCGTCCACGCCGGTCCGCACCCAGGAGATACCCAATTGGCGGGCGCGGTCAGCCACGTGCTCGTTCTTTCGCCCGGATAAGATGGCCGCCTGACGACCAAGCTGTAACCAGGTTTTCAGCGCGCAGCCGTCCTGTGTGTGGATCGTCTGGCTGGACTCTCCGGTATCCGTCAACGTCACGGAACCGTCCGTGAGTACGCCGTCGATATCGAGCACGAGAAGTTCTATGGGATCGGCCATTATGGAAAAAGCTGTCGTAACGCCCTGTTTGCCTGCATACGGGCCGCAGTATCCCCTGCGATACCGGCACGGTCAAGAAATGGGCCGATAATGTCGGCGGCGTGAGGCCACAACGACTCACTGACGCCCTCCCTCCGAAACGGCCCGATGAAGTGGCCGTGCGTTGGTCGATATATAGTGCGTTGGCCGATATGTGGAGAGGCTGCGGTAGGGACAACTGGTCCGGATGAATCGTATGGTTCACCCCAGCCGGGGTGGCTCTCGGTGACGGCACCGGACATGGCGCTGAAGTCACTCTCGACATCTTGCCTGGTACCAGTATTCGGAAGGAATCTCATGGGTAATCACTGTATTCGTAGAGAACTCGGCATCATCACATTCGTTGCGACCGCTATGGGCATGGGCTGGCTGCCCGCCACGACGTTGGCACAGTCCACGTCCCGGGCCAGCGTCGACTCGTCCGGCGTGGAAGGCCTGGGTACCAGCGAACGAGCCTCCCTGTCGGCGGACGGCCGCTACGTCGCGTTCGAGAGCAAGTCGGACACACTTGTGCCCAACGACACGAACCAGGTGGACGATATCTTCGTGCATGACACCCAGACCGGCACCACGGTGCGCGTAAGCGTCAGCACGGCCGGAGTGGAAGGCGACGCCGCAAGCCATCGCCCGGTGATCTCAGCCAGCGGCCGCTATGTGGCGTTTGGGAGTGACGCCGGCAACTTGGTCGACGGGGATCTTCAGGCGTTCGACTCGGTGGCCTGCCCCACTTGCACGGGCTTTTCGGATATCTTTGTGCATGATCGCGACCCGGACGGCAACGGCGTGTTTGACGAGGGAAACGGCACCACCGTCCGTATCAGCGTGAGCAGTAGCGGCGTCGCAAGCGACGGCAACAGCTCGCGGCCGTCCATCTCCGATGATGGACAGCGCATCGCGTTTCGTAGCGCCGCCACCAATCTTGTCCCCGGCGACACCAACGGTGTAGTGGATGTCTACCTGCGGGACAGGCAGGCCGGCACGACCGTACGGATCAGCATGGATGCCAACGGTATCGGAGGAAACGCGAAGAGTGATCGACCATCTATCTCCGGAGACGGAAAGTGGGTGGGGTTCTTTAGCGATGCAAGCAATCTCGTAGCCGGAGACACCAACGGACAGCGTGACGTGTTCGTCCGGGATATAGACAGTGGCGGTGTCGTGAGGGTCAGTCTGAGTAGCACCGGCGCGGAAGGGGATGGCGGCAGCAGTCGTCCGGCCCTGTCGGGAGACGGGCGTTACGTCGCCTTCTTTAGCGACGCGACAAACCTGGTGGCCGGCGATACCAATGCCCTGCGCGACATTTTTCTGCACGATCGCGACCCCGATGAAAACGGCGTGTTTGACGAGGGTAATGGGTCCACGGTGCTGATCACGAGCGGCTCAGATGGCAAAAGCTCTTCACCGGCGATCTCCGACGACGGCTCAACCCTCGGCTTCGACAGCGTCGCCACCAACCTCGTACCCGGAGACGTGAACGGAGTCGAAGACGCCTTTGTCTTCGATCGCGCGACGGGTGTGACCACACGGTTGAGCGAGTGCAGCGCTGCGGCCGGTGGAGACGGTGTGAGCTCTCGACCCTCGCTATCAGCCAATGGACGAATCGTCGGCTTTCACAGTGCGGCCACCAACCTCGTGGCCGGAGATACCAACGGCAAGGATGATGTGTTCGTGATCGATCTGGATGCGACCGTCGATGGCAGCGGTTGCGCTGCGACCTCAACCACACCGGATGGATCCGGAACCACAGACGGCTCCGGCACGACAGGTGGGTCCGGTACGACAGGTGGGTCCGGTACGACAGGTGGGTCCGGCACGACGAGTGCGGCGCGACCGTGCGGCGCTATGGGCATGCTCGGCCTCCCGCTGCTCATGTTCGGTCTCACACTCATGCGTACGCGCCGGAGGTAGACCCCGATACCGCGGTGGGCGTGGCCATTCTTTGGGGCGGCGGCTTCCCCATTCTTCGGGTGCTCCCGAAGGGTGGGGAACGGACTGCGCATGCAAGACTTCGTTCGCCGCCCAAATCGTTCACGCCTCCGTGATCGTCCCCCACCGGAAGAGGTTATCCGTTACGTTTGGATAGGCGTTCCTTGAGTCGTTGGGCGACGTCCAGCGGAACGAGTCTGGCCAAGTGCTGAGAATCATATTCGCCGATTTCCACGATCTGTTTGATGAGTGTGCTCGAGGTGAGCACGTGTTGGTCGCTCGTCATCAGGAATACGGTTTCGATATCCCCAATGATGCGGTTGGTCGTGGCGATTTCCAATTCCGCGTGCAGGTCCACTGAATCGCGAATCCCACGAAGGATCACGCGAGCCCCGACCTGGCGCGCGTATTCGACGGTCAGCCCGGTGTAGGTTTGCACCTCGACACTGGGAAAAGAGGCGGTGTGTACCGTGAGCATCTCCGCCCGCTCGTCGGCCGTGAACACCTGCTGCTTCATCGGGTTGTGCCCGATGGCCACAATGAGCTTTTCGTACAATCGCGAAGCGCGGCTTATGATGTCGACATGCCCATAGGTCATCGGGTCGAACGCCCCGGGGAAAATCGCTACGTGGGACTTTGCTTTGGACATGATAACTCTCCAGCCGTTTTATCAGCCGGGATTCTAAGCTCAACTTGTCAGCCGTCCAGCCAGATGGGTCGGACACCGTCCAGCACGCACGATCAGTCGCATGATTCGTCGAATGGTGCCCGATATGCTTGATCGCAATCACCAACCCGGTAACCACGCCGGCTTGAGCCCACGCAGCGCCGCAAGTACCGGACGATACACGCAATTTGAAAAACCTTGCCGTTCCGGCGCGCCGGAGCTTCGGCTTGTGCAAACGAAAGCATCAATCATGCGGTGGCGTCGGGTCATCACCGACGCGAGTAAAAACGACGATGCTGCCGAACGCGCCGTAGAACATGTATCGCTCATCGGAGAGGTAGCGGGGAGCGCTCTCCGGCAGGCCGGACTGATCCCAACGATCCGCCTCATCAATCACGATTACGTCGGCCGGCTCGGGTCTTGCGCCGGTGTAGAGACGCCGGTAGTCCGTGAAGTGGGCGGCCAGGCGCTCGGTGGCGAGAATGGTGCGCTGCTTGGGAAACGTGTCTCGAAGCATCTGCACGGTGGCCAGTCGCGGGTCCGGCGCATGCAACGCCGCAGCGCCGCCGTATACCTCATACGACTTCGACAGAGGTGAGAACCCGAAAAAAAAGTGCCCCCAGGCGGCGGCCATGCATACCGCGGCGGCCAGTGCCAGGTTGGTGGCACCCGGCCTCAGCTTACGACCGGCCACAAAGCACAAAAGCCGCGAGCGCACGGGTGCCCCCGCCGAGGTGTTCTTGATCGCGGCGACGGCCCCCATCAACAAAAACGGTTGCACCGTCGCGTAGTGCCAGAACTTGATGCTCAGCCAGTCGGAGTTTTTCAGCAGCAGCACCAGCACGAGCGAAGGCAGCGCCGCGACCAAGAGCCGCGCTTTGGCGAGCGGCGCCAGCGCCATCGGCACCAGCAGCATCAAAAGAAAATACCCGCCTTCCGGACGACACAGCCGTCCGAAGAACACACCCGGTTGAGAAAACGCGGATTGCAGCAGCGCGGAAAAACTACCGCCCAGGTCGCCAAACAGCGTCATACGTTCGTAGTGTCCGGACGCCGCGAAATGGGGAATGATGAGGTGAATGCAAAGCATGGCGTAGGCGAGAGAACCGACCGCGAGCGCGGCACCGGACTTTCGGCGCGGGCTATACAAAACCATATACAAACCCCAGCCACAAGTTGCGGCGGCGGCCGTCTCTTTGCACAGAAGCACGACGAGAGCCAGCACGATCGACCAGCGCCACCGACCAGTCAACCCGGCGCCGATCATCTCGGCCAGAATTGGCACCGTAACGTAGATCCACTGAAAGCCATACGTGTTGGAATACACCAGGCGGCTCTGCGTCGGCAACAGCAGCCACGCCATACCGAAGAGCCAACCAACCAGCGTGGAGCCGGAAAGGTGCCGCGCGGCCACATAAACCGGCAACGCGGCGAGATGAACGACCAACGCCCCGACGACCATCAGATAGACCGGCGACGGCCAGAGGGCATACCCGGGAACCAGTACATACATCAACGGCACGAAATGCCAGCCGAGCCGTGTGTTGGGAAAACTGTCCGAGCGAAGACCCCGACCCAACCACGCGTTTTTCAGTTCCTCCGTAAAATGGCCGAAGTCCGCATGCCCCAGCATGAAATGATCGAAATAATTGATCTGGATCAGCGTGTGGACTACGGTGGCCAAGGCGATCAACGCCGTGAGCGTACCGATGGCCCAGGCATGCCCCCCGAGCGAAGACTCACCACGCGACATCCGCGCCACGACACGAGCGGCCGTCACCGCACACGAAATAATCGCCAGAAAAGAAAAAAGAAACGGCACGCTCTGCGCAAACGTCGTCATCACCGCCAACGGCATGCAGCCCGCCAAGGGCCAGAGCACGCCCAACGCCGAACCAAGTTTGGAGAAACCCGGATCGCGCCGCGTTCCCCAGCCCGCTCCGCACACGAGCAAGAGAAGCAGCACCGCGGCGAACCAAGTGGCCCCGGCATAGGTCGGTGGGGGCACACGCTGCGCTGAATAGGTGACGACGTTCCACTGCCAGGATCGCACGGAAAAAACGGTCGCGGCGCAGGCGAAGACACCAACCAAACCCGAAAGGACTACGATCGTTTCAGGGGGGGCGTGTGGCGGCGATATCGGCTGGATCACTTCATCAGACAAGAGACTAATGCCGTTTCCAAAAGGGTTGGTTCCTTTCTTCCCACCTTACCAAGGGGGGATTGAGGGGGGTCTTCGGCCGAGCAAGAACCTCCCCCAGCCCCTCCTTGTAAAGGAGGGGAGCAAGGATGTCGAACGAACTTTGTAGAAGCGGAACTAGCTCCATTGGCTCTGGTTCATCCACTGCCCTCGCTGGGAAACTCGGCATCGGGTAGACACAGAGACTCCCAGGCGTTTTTCACCGCCACTCGATCGTTGGCCCGACACATCTCGTTCCAGTGGAAGATTCGGCGCACCAAGGCAAGCACGAGGCCGTCAGCTAGCATCTTGGAGACGCGCTCCGCGCCGACAAGCTCCTCCAACGACACCGGCTCGGCGCTGGCAGCTTCCACGTCTCGCGGCGCGGCAAGCGTGTTGATACCGACGCCGGTGATGATGGTGCGCGCGCAGCCGTTTTCCACGAGCGATTCCGTCAGGATGCCGCCGAGCTTACACGTGCCAACGTACAAATCGTTAATCGGTTTGAGACACACGTCGACACCGGTTCGCTCTCGAAGAACCTCGGCGCAAGCCACGCCGGCAGCAAGTGTACACAGCGTGCTCGGCGGCGCGACTTCGTCCGACGAAACATCCACCACGCTCACATACACGCCGGCATCTTTCGGAGAACACCAGCACCGGCCACGATTGCCTTTGCCCGCCGTCTGCTCGGTCGCAACGACATAGGCAGACTGTGTGATCGTCCCGTCTCGAACGAAGCGTTTGGCCGCTTCGTTGGTGGAGTCCACGCTGTCCATGAAAAACGCTTGCAGCGGCATCCGAGCCGCCTCGGACGGAGGAGGACGAAAGCTCATACCGAGCCCGCCTCGTCGCCACACGATCCGCCCTCAGATGATCCGCGGAGCCGCTGCCAGTTGCGACCGGGCAGCGTGCGACCAAGTGCCCGTGCCACGACGTCTGCGGCGCGGACTAACTCGGAGATGGATACGCCGGTCTCGATGCCCATCCCATCGAGCAGGTAGACGAGGTCTTCCGTGGCCAAGTTACCCGAGGCACCCGGCGCAAAGGGGCAGCCGCCCAGCCCGCCGGCCGACGCATCAAACGTGGTGATCCCCAGCGCCAACCCGGCCACCACGTTGGCCAGCGCCGTGCCGTAGGTATCGTGCAGGTGCAACGCGAGTGGTTCTGCCGGGATGGTGTCAAGTAGGTGCCCCACGGTCTCTTGGATATCTGTCGGGACGGCCGCCCCGATGGTGTCGCTGATCGCCACCTGATCCACACCGAGGTCAAGCAGCCGTGTCGTCACCTCGCGGACACGCTCCTCATCCACACGGCCCTCATAAGGGCACACGAAACAGGTGGATACGTAACCGCGAACGCTCAGCCCGGCATCCAACGCACGCGCGACGACCGGCGAAAAAACATCGAGCGATTCATCCACGGTCATTCGGATGTTCCGCTGCGTGAACGTGTCGGAGGCGGCGGTAAAAACCGCGACCCGCTTCACACCCGCTTCGATCGCACGGTCCAATCCCTTCTCATTCGGAACCAGCGCCGAGTAGCAGACGCCGTCGTTCTCGGGCAGCGCGCCGACGACATCCAGCGCATCCGCCAATTGCGGTACAGACTTGGGGTGGACAAAGGATGTGGCCTCTATCTGTGTGAGACCCGCGTCGGCTAGCTTTTGTATAAACTCGATCTTCACCGGTGTGGGTACGGGTCGCACCTCATTTTGGAGGCCGTCCCGTGGACCGACTTCGACAATCTCGACACGATCCAGATAATGTGTCATGCTCGTTATGCCTCCTCCAGCTTAACGAGCATCTCCCCGAGTTCGACGAGATCACCCACGCCACACAACACCTCGCCCACGCGACCGGCGTGCGGTGAAGAGACCGACATCTCCATCTTCATCGACTCCATCACGATGAGCGGATCGTGCGCCTCGAAGGAATCTCCGGCCGAGACGTTGACCTTGAGAATCGTACCCGGCATCGGCGCGACGAGATCCCCGGCGACACCGGCCACGCCGGCTGCACCTGCGCGATGCGCCGTGCGATCGGCCACCTTGAGTGCATAGACGCGGCCGTCGAGCCAGACGTCCACACCGTCGGTGCGGCGGCGAATACGAAACGACATCACCTTGCCGCCTGAGCAAATTTGTCCGCCGTGATCCGTCGACGCGTCAACCTCCACATCCATCGCTCGATCGCGCACACGCACCACATACGCACACGAATGTTCAGACGGCGCTCGTTTCAACCGTACGTCAGCCGGCTCGAATCCGTCGGCGCCCACGAATTGAACATGACTCATTGTGCCATCCTCCAACCGTGAGCGGTATC
>JAJRSP010000095.1 GCA_024278775.1 Planctomycetota bacterium | reverse complement strand
TCGCGGAACGTGTGACTACCACGGAGCCACCGGTTTGGTCCCTCGATCAGTTGAATGAGTATGTGGAGCTTTCGGATGACGAAGCGGACATCGTTTCCGAAGAGTTTGACGAAGCGAGTTCCGTTGAGTTGTTGCAAGACCACGCTCGCCACGACCCGGACAACGTGCAACGCCGTCGAGCACTGAAGCTTCTGCGTGACTGGATGGATGCACCGAATTTCATGAGGCTCTGCGACGAACTCCTCGAAACGGCCGAGGACAACACGATGCGAGGCAGCATCGACTATCAGCGTCAACTTGCCGACCCCACCATCTTGGAGAAGGAGCCGTTTCTTTCTCCAAGTGTCCGAGCTGCTCGCGTGCGACGAGAGAATCCCGACGCGCCTGAGTGGCAGCGCGTGCGAGAGTACGAGGCTCGGGTTGACGAACTCACCCCGGAGCAGTTGGCCGCCGACTTCTCCGACAACCAAGCGCACGCGATGGATCCGGCGAGTATGCTGATTCGCCGCGAGATCGCGTCACGGTTCAACGCCATTTCGGAGAGTGGATCACCGGTGGAGAAAGCCGCCGCCGCGTAGAACTCATGCGGATGCTTCCGGGCGAACCCGATGCGGCGGTTCGCCTATGGCTGGTCGGTGCGTTGTGGAGCACGACCGCACCCGGTGATCTTGAGGTGGCCGACTTCTTGGCTGAGCAACTCAGGACCGAACCAAACGTCCGCTTCGTACGTCCGATGATGGAAACCGTGATCCGTTGCATGCGTACTGGCGAAGGGCCTTGCGACAACGACAAATGAAAACACGCGGTGCTACGGCTGTTTCATGGCGTCAACCAGCTTAAACTCGATGGGGAGTGGCGTTTTGGCGAGGGAAATCCCTTCCGGGAGGCGGTAGTCCGGCGTGACCAGCATGATTTCCCCCGTTCTCTCCAGATCCCCCTGTTTGAGATGAATCACACCGTAGGCTCGGGTCTCACCCTGCTGCAAACGGCGGACATTCGCCTGTCGCCCGGAGACGACAATGGTCTGTGTCATCAACGGAAGCGGTGTTCCGTCGCGTCCCACCGGTCGAAGGGGGCGTTCGAGGTTGGCAAAGCTAACGGCCAACAGGATCGGGACTGTACTAATCTCAGCCGTGGCACGTTGGGTTTGGACCGTAGCGGACACGGAGACGCTATGGGGCACGACTGAGGCTCCCGGTCCGAAATAACGGGCCGCGTCGAGCTGCACCGGAACGGTGGTGTTGACGCCGCCCTCGCTGTTGGCCAGCAACCGTTCCACCTCGCTGGTGATATCGATTTGCAGGGTTTGACCGGCCGGTAGTCGAGACAGCTCGCTCTCGCGCATGGTGACCTTAACACGCGACTGAGACAGTTGCGGCGCCACCTCGTAGGAGAGCGTCAGGTTATTGACCACCACCGTGGCGTCCTGTTTCACCATGTGATCGACAATGACGGGAAGGCGATCCGGCAGAATTGACAAGACGGAGACCTTACTGAACTCCGACCCCATGAGCGCCAGGGCATGACGGATGTCTTGCCGATTCAGTGCGATCGTCGTGGTACCGGTAGGCAATTCCGGAATGGTCAGTGGAATGCGCAGCGGCCCACGCCCACGCAGCTCATCGATCACCTTGTGCGGACCGGACACCTTAAGCTCAAACGAAGGGGCCTCATCGGTCGCATCCACAAGCATCGCCCGATCGGTCGTGGGCGGTGACAGATCAAACGCCACGGGAACCGCGGTCATCTCATTCACCAGGCTGTCCGCACTCGCCCAGACGAGCAAGGTCAATACAGCCGTAGTACTAAGCAGCCTTACCTGCTCCATCGCGTGGTGCCTCGCTGACTGATGCCTGCGTTTGATCGGCCGATACGCTGTCCGCCGACACGGTGGGCATGAGTTCTTTTTCCAATGTCTCTCGGAGCGCGTCGCCGGTCATGGCGCGGCGCAACCGGCCGCGAATGGCTACGGAAATGGCCCCGGTTTCCTCGCTCACAATAATGACGATCGCATCGGCCTCGTGGCTCATGCCGAGCCCGGCGCGATGGCGGCTGCCCAACGATCGATCCAGATCACCCGATTCGGCCATGGGAAATTGGCAGCCGGCGGCCACGACGCGACCGTGGCTGATAATCACGCCGAGGTCGTGCAGCGGTGTTCCCGGCCAAAAGATCGTTTCGAGAAGCTCCGTGGTCACCGAGGCATCAAGTCGGACACCCGTCTCGATGACGCCGCCGATTTCCGTGCTCCGTTCGATGGCGATCAGCGCTCCGACCTTTTTTCTGGCCATACGCTCTACAGCGGTGACGATCGGGCCAACAATCTGATCGCCCATGACCATCCAGTGCTGGAGCAACCGCCCTTCACCAAGCCGCAGGAGCAGCCGACGGAGTTCGGTCTGGAACGCGACGAGCGAGATGAGGAATACCCCGAGAAGGAAGTAGGGGTAGAGCACATTGATCCGGTCAAACTCGTACCGTCCGGCGATGAGCCATACCACGGCAAAGCTGACCACCAGGATGGTAATCACGGCGCGAACCAGCCGGGCCCCGCGCGTACCCTGGAGAAAACGGAGCACCGCGTAGACCACCGTTCCGATGAGCAGCAGCTCAATCAGCGTGACCGCCGGGCGGTCGGTCATCCGCTCCCAGAAGGATTGTAATCCACGGAAGAAGTCGGCCTGGGCTATTGTGGCAGCGTTCAAGAAGCGACCCCACCCAACGAAAGGAGCCCACACGGATCACGCGGTTCGTTCCCGCAGTATAGACATCGACCGGATTTGTGGCAAACCGAAGCCGGAGTGCGCCGCCAGCTTGAACAAATGCCCGTGCCCCCGCCTACCCCGGAGGTTGTGGCGGTGCCGTGTTGGTGTAGAGATCACCGTCTCGGTGCCAGGTACCTCTTGGGGTGGGGGTGGCCGGTGCGTTCCGGTCGCGCGGGACCAACACGAAGGAGGCGTGTTCAGAGGCCCAGGCCTTGATATCGCCCAGATCACTCGCCGGGATGACGAAGTTGTCGCGAGATTGTTGACGCAACTGATAACGAATTGCCGGTTCGGCCATGCTGTCTTCCACGATGATGACGGCACTGTCGTCTGCGAGCTTGACGGCGTGTCGGCTCATGCGGTCGGCCGAGGTCTCCGCAAACGACCAGGGTGTGAGCAGGTAATCGTAATCATCGCGGTAGGGTTTGTGCCGCTCGATACCACCCAGCACGTGCAATGATCTGGCCGCTGCCGGCGCGACCGCGTAGACGATCGGCGTGATGGCGAGTGCGGCGATCACTGTCGCGATAATCCTGCGGCGAGTCGATTTCTTTGAGCTTGCGAGCAGGGCAGCCAGCCTCACGCCCGCGAAGATGCAGAGCAGCAGGTACGTCGGCAGAAAGAACGTGTGCTGATCCACGACCTTGTATCGCACGGCGAAAATGGCATGACATATCAGCGCCGCGAACAGGTACCCGTAGGCTAGCCGATACTTGCCACCTCGCCAGACGCTTTGCACGCCCCACGCCGCGAGCGGGAGCAGAAGATTCGGGAAGTTTAATGCCACGAACCCGACGGTCACGGCCGCGTTGCGCGCCGTGGGTGCTGCATTTAGAACGGCCGAGGCGAAGTCCTTCCCGAACAGCGCCGAGGCAAGCGTGGCGGAAAAGTCTCCCGATCGTGCCCACTCGGCGAGACACATCGCGCTGTAGGGGAACGACCCCAAGAGCCACAACCCCATTCCGCCGAGCAGGGGGATGATCGTCAGGCGTCGGCGGTAAAGCCCGTGGCACGCGACAAACAGCACGAGCGGTGTGGTCAGGCTCGCCAGCATGTGGTTGGCGATGCCGAGTCCATTCATCAGCGCCATGAGCAGTGCAAACTTGGGCCTGCCGGTTTTCTCGAACAGCACCATGGCCCACAGCTCAGCAGAGAGCAGGGCGATGACGAGCGTGTACGTCTCGGTGATCGTGGCCATCTGCCAGACGGTGTGCGCAGTCGCCAGCGAGACCGCGGCGATCGCGGCGGCCGTACGATTTCGAGTCAGCGCGAGCACGCAGCCATAGGTGTTGGCCACCGCCACCGCACCAAATAATGCGCTAACGAGCGTGATGGCGCACGCCGGTTCGAACCATCCGGGCGCGATCGCCAGGCGAGCGAGGTAGTAGTGCAACGGGTGTGACAACGCCAGCCCGCGCGGGTTGAGCACGCATCCAGTTATCACACGCCAGATGTGCTCGCCGGAGTCTTGCCACTGAGCACCACGGTTGGCCGTGAGGGCATACAACGCGAGGCTGGCCGCGAACAGCACGAGCCAGACGCGCAGCGCCGACGGTGTTTCCGACGGTGCGTCTTCGAGAGGTTGGTGTGCGGTGTTGGTCATGTTGTTTCGATCACTGTACACTCGCTCTACTGTTGTCGGCAGGTTGGACGCGGCGACTCGCGTGAGGTTTGGGAGTGCGGCGGAGTGGCGAATGGAGTCTTGCATTCGCAGTCCGTCCCCCACCCTTCGGGAGTACCCGAAGAACGGGGCACCCGCCGCCAACAAGAATTGCCACGTGCAGCGGTGTTTGGCGTCGATCGTGGAAGATGAGGACGGTACAAACTTGAATAAAAAGAACCACGACCATAATCCCATCGGCGTGATCTTTGATATGGATGGCGTACTGGTGGACTCAGCCGACGCCCATCTGATGAGTTGGAAACAGATGGCCGAGGAGCATGGCCTGTCGGTGTCCGAGTCTCAGGTAACGGATACCTTCGGAAGGCAGAACCGAGATATCATTCCGATACTCTTTGGCGACGTGTCCCCGACGCGATTGCAGACGCTCTCCGACCGAAAAGAGGAAATCTATCGCGAGTTGGTGCGGGGTAAGGCACCGGTGGTCGACGGCGCGGTGGCGTTGGTGCTTTCGTTGGCCGATTGCGGCGCGAAGCTGGCGATCGGATCTTCTGCGCCGCGCGCGAATATCGATCTCGTACTCTCGGAAATGTCGCTGGCCGAGTGCTTCGATGCGATCGTTAGCGGGGACGAGGTCACGCGAGGCAAACCCAACCCGGAGGTGTTTGCGATGGCGTGCCAGCGTCTGAGGATGGAGCCGAGTTGTTGTGTGGTGATCGAGGACGCCCCGGCCGGCGTGACAGCTGCCGTGCGTGCGGGTGCGCTCGGTGTGGCCGTGGCGATCTATCACCCGCGTAGCGCATTCGATGGTGCCGCGCTGACTGTAGATCGCTTATCAGATTTGTCGGCGGATGATCTCTACCGGCTGGTGAGCGCGCGGAAATAGCCCGGATTATTCAAGCTTTCCCCTTTTTTACGACCTCCTTGTGGGATAAACTACGGTTGCTGAAACACTTATCCCAAGACAAGGAGGTCGTTAATGGTTGGACAGGCTGTTGCTCAGATTGGCTTTGACTTTTTCT
>JAJRSP010000094.1 GCA_024278775.1 Planctomycetota bacterium | reverse complement strand
TCTCCTCCCACCGCTCGTGCCCCATTCTCCCCAGCGCTCAGCCGGCACGGTCGGGCTCGTGATCGAATATGGCAGAACTGAAAGCATGATCGACAAGCTCCAGTGGTACTCCGACGACACGCACGAACTCGTACATGAGGCTGAGTTCAAGTTGGAAAACATCGACGAAGACCTGAAACGCATCATGGGAGAGTTCTGGTCAAACGAAGAGCTGCGCCGCTGCCCGAGCACGGGCAGCATCATCGCACCACCGACGGAAGCCCAACCACCACCGGCAAAGTGATTGACTCACCCGGGACATCGGGGATGACATCAGGGTGGCAATGAATACAAGACTGACTGGCAGTGCCACATCCAAACGCTACGAACTCGGCCAGAGCCAGGCGAACGTGGCCGCGGTACCCAGTGCGTAGACCACGTTGTCACACATATCCGTAACCACGAATCGTCTCGGCTTGCTGAAGAATATGGCGTTGGGCAGCCAGCCCACGCAATACCCGAGCATGGCCGTCGCACCGGCCACCTGAAAGACTTCGCTAAAAGTCGCGCCCACGTCGCGTGCCTGAGACGTGATATAGGCGACAAAAACACCCACCACGATATACACCGAAAACACCGACACGAGGTTCACCGCAAAGTTCGGCTTATTGCCGATCACGTTAAGGCTTCCCCACGGTCCGGCGTCCATCCGCGCCTTAAACTCCGGAGAGTTCGGCCCCTCGCCCGATCCGCAATTGGGCCACATATAGGTGCCCGGCGGGATGGGAAACTGATTGAGGCGCTCCACGAACGCCGCCTCATCCGGCAGCACTTTGATGTCGGCCTTGTGATGCGGCAACACCATCCAAATAATGGAACTCGCGAAAAAAACAAACAACGACGACACCAGAATCGGCATCCAGAGCTGACACACATCGGCCATCACAGGTCTCCTTGATGTAGCGTCGCGTGTAAACCGCTGCCCGAAACCGGCCACACGCGTACGGCGGAAAGCATACCGGAAAAGCGAACCGGTGTCAGTATCAAACTCGATGGCGCTCCATGTTGAAACGATTGCGACCATGGGGTGAGTCGTCAATAATTCCTCGACCCTAACGACAAACCTGGTTTCGCGCTAGTCTGAGCGATACCTCGTCAAGACTTTCTGAACCTCGCTGACGAACTCCGTGCGTTTCGCAGTGAACTGCGCAGGTTGTTCTTCGAGCCATTTTCTGCGATCCGCGCCGATCTCCTTGGATAGCTCGACGCCGAGGCGCAGGTCTTTGATCGACACCTCGCCTTTCTCCAACTCATCCGAACCCATCACGACACACAGCGTCTTGTCCGTGTCGGAGGCATACTTGAACTGTTTCCCGATGCCCTGCTTGCCGACATATAGCTCGGTGTTGATTCCCGCCTCGCGAAGCTCCACACACATCTGCTGATACGCCGCCGTCAAGTTTTTATCGAGACGGGTCACCAGCACCGGCGCGATGGCCGAGCGACTCGACACCTGCCCCAACTCCATCAGCGCCGCGAGCAACCGGTCCACACCAATCGAAGCGCCCGTGCCCGACGTCTGCTGCCCGGTGAAGCGGCCAACCAGATTATCATATCTTCCACCGCCAAACACGCTGCCGAACTGCTTTTTCGAGCCATCCTCGGCCACCACGTCAAACGTCAACACGGCCTCAAAAACCGGACCCGTGTAATACCCAAGCCCGCGCACGACCGTCGGATCAATCATCACGCGGTCGTCCTCATAGCCCGCGCTGGTCAGCGCCGCATCTATCTCGATCAGCTCGTCCACGCCTTCTCTGCCGGCGGTCGTCTCACCCACGAGTGCCATCAGCGCGTCACAAACACCACGACGAGAATCACCCTTGATCTCCAAATACCGAATCACCACGCCGATCTGCGTCTCGCTCAAACCCACGCCTTTAGTGAAATCTCCCGACTCATCCTTTCGCCCCGGACCGAGCAGCCGCCGCACGCCATCGAGCCCGACGCGGTCGAGCTTGTCGATCGAACGCAGGATGTTGGTGGCCGTCAGTTCCGGTAGCGGCTCCTTCGGGCTCACCAACTCCAACACGCCGTTGAGCACCTTGCGGTTGTTGGCCCGCACGATGTAGTCCCCCCGCGCAATCCCCACGGCCTCTAACGTGTCGCACATAATCATGCAGCACTCTGCGTCCGCGAGCATCGACCCCGTGCCGACGGTGTCGAAATCAAACTGGTAGAACTCACGAAAGCGACCCGGGCCGGGTTTCTCTACGCGATAGACCGGTCCCACCTGATATCGGCGAAACGGCTTGGGCAGGTCCTGGTTCATGGCCACGAATCTTGAGAGCGGCGCGGTCAGATCGTACCGCAGCGCAATCCACGCCTCGTCCTCATCGCGAAGGGCGAAGATGCCTCCGTCGGGCTGGTCGGCCTCCGGCAGAAACTTACCGATCACATCCGCATATTCCAGCCCCGGCGTTTCGAGCGGCGTGAAGCCGTATCGCTCATAGACTTTCCGGATTCGCGCAATCATATCATCCCGCGCCAGCATGTCGGCTGCGGTGATATCACGAAAGCCTTTCAGCCGCCGTGGCTTCGTTCGTCTGGGTTTGTCTTTCTTACTCACGCGAATAGCTCCGTTACATCTTTCGCGTGAGTGTATCCCCCAAACCGCAGGTTTCAACCGGCGTGATGCTACTTCGCGAAGATACACGAGAAACAGGTGAAACCTCGCGAGCTACCAATGGAACCGGGACCAGTACCCCTACGCGGCACGAAGAACGTCGATTGCCGGTGTTCGGCACTAATTCGCTACGCTTTGATCACCCTACGCCGGTGACTCAAGCGATCGACCGAACGCGCCACGCGAACGCATCAGGATCGTCGCCGTGGAAACGAACATGAGTGACATGATGATCACCCCCCACGAGGAGACCGCCGGAATGGGCGCGACGGCAAACACGCGAAGGTCGATGGCGGCCAGATCGTTCGTCGTGTCGATACCGCCGAGCAGCATCTCGTTCATCGACCGGTCGAGATAGGTGCGAAATACGCTGGCCGGATCATCCGGGTCCTGTTTCGAATGGTAGTCGCCGTATGAATATCCATTCTCAAGGATCGTGGGGATCAATATGTTCTTGACCGACCAGATGTCTAACGCGACCGGATCGGTCGATGCGACAAGCTGATCGCGTCGCGTGGCATCGGCGTAGTTTGCGTTGGGTCCCAGACCCGGACGCGCGAGCACCCAGATGGCATCGAGAATCGTGAGGTCGGGGCACCGCACATCGGCCAGGATCGTACCCATGCCGCCGCGTGCGACACCATTGTGCGAATCCGTTCCCAGCTCTCGCGTGACAACACCCATGTGGTTCTTGACGGCACCCGTGACACCATAGATCGAATGCGTTTTGAGCACCGGCATGTTAATCACGACAAGTCGGCTCGGGTCGAAGGATGCGCTCCCCGGAGACCAGACGCCGTGTTTGAAGCTGATATACGTCCCCAATGCGGTTTGGAACTTCGGGTAGGAGGTCTTGATACCGGACTCTGTGTCGTTTCGGTTCGCGACGACATATCCGCTGTTCATGTCGCCGGCCGAATACTCACCGACGGAGCTGTTCCGGAGCGAATCCCACAGTAACGCCGACACCCGCCATCCCTCGCCGACAAAATCATTCACGACATCTTGCGGAGACTGCGTGATATCCTCGGCGTTGTTGCGCGTGCGATTCAGATCGGCCCAACCCTGCCCGTTATCCGCTACGACGATCTCCCCGGTGAAGCCGTCCGGATGTTCGACGATCTGACGCATGACACCGCGCAGCACATCCGTGTTCGTCCCGCCGCGTTCAGGCCACTGCCCATTGATCTTCAACAGCACGACGTCATCGGCATCGATCAGGCCATCCGGTCCGGAGGTCAATCGGGTTTCGGTCGAGCGGTAAAACTTCTTTCCATTGGTTCCCATCAAGGTAACAAGATCATCGACGCCGCCGAATCGACCCGCCACCGGCCCCCGCGCGCCATCAACGAGAAACACCTCAGGGCGATAGCCGGCCGGCGGCTGAACCAACACGCCACGGTACGCCGTGCTCGGCGCGGCCACCATGAAGCCAACGGTCACAAGCGCAGTAAACCCTGCGGCCATCGCCAGCCCGCGTGCGGTGCGTAACAGCGAAAGCAACTGCCCTCGCGCCGCAACGACCATCGCGACAAAGGGCACGCCGAACGCGAGTGCCGCGGTCGATAGTGCCGCCTGCTGGCACGGATAGGCAAACCGGCTCGGCTTGGAGCCGGTGCGAAGCAACAACCAGAACAGCGCCAGCGTGCCCGACACGATCGTCCCGATAAAGACCCAGGGTGTCACCCACGATGGGGCACGAGGCAAACACGGTTGGCTATGGCGGCCCTTGGAATGCCCGGCGTGGCGGTAATGGTGGTCGTGTCGCATGAGGCTGCCTCCCATGATCCCCCACGCCATCGCGCGGAGTAAACAAAAAAAGGAGAGCACGGATACCGCCGCCTTCGCCAACCCGTGGCCCAAGCGTCTTGTACCCAGTGCTCTCCGACACCGAATCCCATTCGTCGGGGCTGATTGTATCAGAATCGCGCCGCCGTTCCAAGTGGAATCCCAACGGATCACCTCACAAAAACCGCCGCAGCCCGTCCGGAAACCACGCGGGTTCTAACAAAACCAATGTCTGAATCGATTTGACGCCTCACCGTCGGCGGAATCAGATACGGCGGCATGAAGGCGGACGAGGTCGGGCGTCTCAAGGAACTTCGTGTCTTTCCGGCAAGCGTGCATGAAGCGATTTGACCGGGCCGGTATCGTCAGCCGTCGACCGATGGTGGTCTGGAGGACGGCTGATGAGATCGAGAGGTCCACGCGCGATTCCGGTTCGCGTCGAGGCGACTCGGCGGCG
>JAJRSP010000093.1 GCA_024278775.1 Planctomycetota bacterium | reverse complement strand
CTATCATTGATTGCGGATGAGAGGACTCAAACCTCCACTGGGTTTCCCCCACTGGCTCCTGAAGCCAGCGCGTCTGCCAATTCTGCCACATCCGCTGCAAGTCGTCGAACTGGGTTGATGCGCTGGCCAAGCCGTCGACGGGCGCAAAATCCCGAGTCGGGCAGCATACCGCCCGGACCCATGGTGTCAACGAAGTCGGTAGGATGGCTTAAACTGCAGGTCCGAGACGCTTCCAACGGCTTCAGAATAGTCTCCTCATTCTTTCAGGGATGATCTGCACGCTGGTCGTATGACGCGATCAAGTAGGTGAAATCAGAGTGGTCTCCAAGGCTGCGAGCGACCTTTTCCGGACATGTCACGCTCAGACGACCCAGTGTGACCCGAAAAAGTAAGTTCGGGTGATTTATGTGCGATATAAGCGCAAAATTTGCTTTCAATAAGTTCTCGGACTATCCTATAGGTAGGCAAGCGGCGTAGGTGCCATGGACATACCCTTTGGGTGTGTTCGTTCGGTGCGCGGAGGGGAGAGTCAGGGCTTCAGGCTGCTGCTTTCGGCCAGCCCCGCTCCGCACGCTGGAGCGGTCCGCGCGATACTGACCGTGATGGTTGCCGTTTGCGGAGGCGTTTTCTTCTCTGCGGATCGGTCTTTTCATGAGCCGGGTTTGGAGACAGCTAGCAGTTTGTGTCGTCGTGACCTCGTGCTGTGGTTGGTACGGTTGCGGGGGGGCTGGTCTCACATCTCTCGTTAACGATACTTCTCTTGCGGATGTGGCGGTAGGCGGTGGTGCCGATGCTACGTCTGGGCAACCTGTGCCCGGTTCCACCGGTTTGATCGCCGGTGCCGCTCGAGCGCGTGTGAGAAACGAAAGCGTGTCGCGTCAGGTAGATGTGACCGTGAGGTTTATTCGCGATGACGTGGTGGTTCGCTTGGCTTTCGTGCGGGTGGCTCCGGAAACTGCGACGACCGTGTTGAGTCCGCAGGCGGTAGATACGGTTGAGCTTTCCGGCGTGGATAGCGACGGTTCCGCGCTGACCGGTGCGGCCCTGCTGTTTGGTCGTGACTTCGACGTGAACCACCCGGCCGAGTATATCATTTTCGATGATCGTGTGGAGACCGGCGCTCCGGAGATGGACGTTTCGGTGGATGATGTTCAGATTCGTCCGGTGCCCGTAGTGTCTTCGACGATTCAATTGCTGGAACCTTCCACTGATAAGGCGGTGTTGGTCGGTTCAACCGTGACGGTGCGGTGGACTGATTTTTCCGGATCGGTGGGTAGCGTGGTTCGGCTGTTCTTGCGTAAAGTGGACACGGATGAGCTTGTATCGGCGGGCCCAGCCGTGAATGCCTCGCTCGACGGGATTAACGATGAGCTTCGCGTAGTTCTCGGCGGGATTGCGCCGGGTGAGTATGAGGTGCTTGCCGAGATAGACGACGGACGCGAGTTGATTACGTCGGTGGCACCGGGTAGGCTGACCGTGGTTAAGCCGGTAGTGGGTCAGAACACGCCGCCCACCCTGTCCATCTTGACGCCAGTTGCGTCACCGTCACCGATGGTGCTGACGCCTGGTTCGTCTTTCGAGGTGTCGTGGAAGGACGATGATCCGGACGACAACGCTACGATTGTGTTCACACTCGAGCCGAGTGACCCTGCTCAGGTGGACCTCGGTGTGTTTCAGGTAAGCCCTCCGTTTGCGGAAGATTTCGATGGTCCGGCGTTTGATCGGGCGACGTTATCCGTGAGTGGTGTGCTTCCGGGAGTTTATGATCTGGTTGGCTCGATATCGGATGGGTCGCTGGCGGATGTGTCGCGTGTGGAGCGGGCTATTATGGTTCGTGAGCAGCTTGACGTGCCGAACGACCCGCCGACGCTCTTGCTGGAGGAACCGTCCGCGGATGTGGAAGTGCCGATCGGCGGTTCCTTTTTCGTTCGCTGGCTGGATGGAGACAGGGATCACAACGCGAGAATCTCGTTGTTTCTCGATCCGGATACCGGCGCGGTGGCTCGTGATGGTGACGAGATCCTGTTGATCAACTCGATTTCAGAAGACGTAGATGGTGCTGGTGATGAGGTTTGGCTGGGCCTCTCTGCGGATATTTCCCCTGGAGAATACAGCCTCGTGGCCGTCATTTCAGATGGTACCGCCGAGATGGAATCGCGAGCACCGGGTATCGTCGTGGTGATCGAGGTGGATGATGGTCGGCGTGGTGGTGGCTCGAATCCTCCGGGAGATGAGGAAGAGAGCGATCCTCCAAACGGACACCCTCCGGCTGGTCAGACGATCACCATGCTGGATCCGCTTTTTGATGTCAACGATCTCACCGCGTCTACGGTGGCATTGGCGATTCCGTTTTCCGGGGCGGTTATGGTTAGCGACGTGCCTGATCGAGTCACCCTGACGAATGAGCCGTATGGTGGCACGACCACGGTTGAGTTCGCCCCCGCCCAATGGTTATGGCAAGCCCAGAATGATCTGCGTGTCGCTTTCCCGCGAGATCTGGTTCCCAACGCGGCGTGGCCCCGAAGTTTCGAAGTGCGGATTCGCCTGGTTGATGCGTCTTCCGGTTCTGCGAATGAGCTTGTCTCTCCCAATCCCCTGTGGTTGCCTCAAGAGGTGGAGTTGGTGGATGCGGCCGCCGTGAGTTATAGCTGCGATCCGTCGGGTTTGCTGACTCAAGAAAACGCGCGTTTTGTCGGTCTCGCGATTGATTGGTTTGGCGGTGGTTTTCGTGAGGATACGCCAGGAGCTGAGGTCGCCTTTTGGCTATCGAGTGATGGGGTCGTGCCGGCTGGGGAACGAGAGGATGCGACTCACCGGTTGGTGTGGCGATCGGCCGGAAGTCCCCATGTGATGCGGACGGCTCACCTTAGTATTGACGTCCTGCGCTCCGGCGTGCTTGGTGGTCTTGAGTCTGTGGACACCGCTCCGTCCGAGGCCGGTCGACTGGCCGACCTCGATCCGGGTTCTTATCACCTGTTGGCCGTAGTGAATTTGGACGACGGCGGACGCCTTGTCACGCGGTCTTATCCGACGACGGTGGCGATTTGCGTTTCCGCCGGTTCCAGCGACTGACCGCCTCTTCCACCAGTCGTATCATTGATGCGGCGACGTCCACCCGGCGGTTCTTTGCGCGGGTTCGGGCGACGCAGATCACGTCGAAACCCCGAACGAGCTTGCTCTTGTTGCGGCGAAACGCTTCACGCAGGCGTCGGCGCACGTAGACACGATCCACGGCTCGACCCACCCGCTTGGCAACGCTGATCCCGAGCCGCGAGTGGGGGAGGTGGTTCGGGCGGACGTACACGATGAGTACGTCATCGGCCGCGCTACAGCGTGCGGTGTAGACGCGCGAAAAGTCCGCCAGGGTTTTGAGGTGTTCGCGTGGGAGGAACCGTTCGCTGGTCATGTTTACGTACACATCTGTTGGTAAGGCAACACGTTTACGTGTCGAAGGCGATTCGTGTGGTCATCCCTTGGTGCGGGGGCATACCGCGACGGCCCGAAGTCGTTGACTGTCTGCGTGGGCTCTCGATGTCATGTCGTTACGTCACTTCCCACACGTCCTGAAGAGTCAGCCGCGCAGGTCGCGCTATCGTAGCCGGTTGACGCCATTTTGACCACGCCGCCCGATAAGTCCGACGGAACGGAAAGTGGACCATAATCTCACGCATAGGGTAGGGGCGTAGGACATCTTACCGGTCGGCCGCGGTGCGTATAGCAGCTCACATCATTCGCCGAATGAACAGCGAAGGTCGTACTCGATCGTGGCGGTATGACCGTGCGAAATCGATGACATGAGCTCCGATCGTGAGGCGTCTGTGCGTTGGATAGGCGAAGTATAAAAACGTTCGCCGGATTACCGGAGACCTACTTCACTCCCCGGGAAGGCAGTCTCGTACGCGTGACCGCCTTCAATCCGAGGCAGCTTCGCGTACTACGCACCGAGCTCGAACTGCTCCACCGGATCAACCGCCGCGCGGAAAACTGTAATGCGCGTCCGGCGGCTGACCTGTCGAATCGGTACACAAACGCCGATCGGATGGAGCTGTCACGGATCTTGGACGATGCGAGTCACCCTGTGGTGACGGAGATGATCGACTTGTTCGACAGCGAGTTCCCGGAAACCAGAAAGGACATCATGATGTCAGTAGTTAACGACGAATCGGACAACATCGTTCAGG
>JAJRSP010000092.1 GCA_024278775.1 Planctomycetota bacterium | reverse complement strand
CCGAAAAGCGTCACGTCCGCGATGAACCGTTACCGGCTGTTGAACAGCCGGCGCCCCCTCGTGCCCAATCGACAGAGGGTATTCTGCAACAGCGGTTCGCCCAGGGAGGCCGACTCTCTGATGTTCCCAAACGGCGTCAAGCCTACAAATCAGCCAAATTGTCAGACAACCTAATCCGGGACAAACTCCTAATCCGGGACAAACTCGGTCAGATAAGTCGGGACCTAGCATGCGTTCGCAATACCAAGCCTTGATGATCTGGGGGCGCTTGCGCCTTCATGATACATCACTTGAAAGGGGTAGCACTAGGGAAATCCCCTACTCATCAGTAAGGCATTCCCCGCATTGCGACTTCGCATTTTCCCAATAGGCGTTTTTTCACCTCGTGCCACAATGAACTCAGTAGATGTTTTTCGGGGAGAGGCGGCGCTCTTGGGCTGCTTGCACATGGTGCGATGGCACGGCCCGTGACGGGGTGCGAATTTAGCGCAGGATGTGGCGTTTTGACTCGTTCGGCTCCGTCCCGTTGGTACGCGTCATGCAGTTGTTCCGCTGCGAATGGGAGACGAAATGAGGGTGCGAAGCAGCGGAAACACCTCGATCTGGATTCGCCGAGTTACGGCATTCCAGGACCGCGTGCCAGTGACGTTTACCGGGCAGAAGCGTCAGCTGCAGACCGGGCCGATCCTGTGCGACGGGCGAATTCCACAAAGTTGTTTCCCGCAACAATCGAGATTACTATCGAATGCAAGGGACTCGCGTAGTGTCGTTGGTACCGCGGTGCAGCGCGGCGAAGCATTGAGAACACTGCTGGGCGCATTCGAGATCGGGGAACCGTCTTGCGACGACCGCTCGGTCTCGGCGAGAGTCATCGCACGAGCGGCGAAAGTACAGTCGGGCCTGTAGCTTCCAAGGAAGACGAGCCAGGAAAAACACGCGAGAAAACGAGCGCTGAGGAGAACGCAGCAGGCCACACCTATCGGGGGTGGCATGCCTCCCGCATGAGGTGAGGAATTCACCTATGTAACTTTACCAATTCATCTGATTCACAAATGTTTGACAAATGGCGATACTACTGGAATGTTCCTTACAGACAGGAGAATTCCAATTTTTCTTTCGTACTGGATGGAAAATAGGAGCGTTGGAACGATGAAAAGATCGAACTCAGTTCGTTTGTTGTATTGGGCGTCCGTGACAGGGCTGGCCATGGCGCTTTGCGGGCCAGTCAGCACGGCCATGGCAACCGAAGGTTTGCATGTTGACGGCAGCGGTCGCGAGACACCCTGGACGAATTGTGCCAGCTGTCATGGATCAGACCTGCTAGGTGGTTCATTGGGTGGTACTGCGGTGCCGTCGTGCATGTCGTGCCACAGTGATTTTTCCAGTCCAGATCCGCCGCCCGTCGGACATAATCGGTTGTACGGGTCAATGGACCACGCGAGCTATGCACTCGACGCTCGGCTGGATCCCGACACCAATTGCGCCGGATGCCACGGTGGCGATCTAACCGGTGGCTTTACCGGCGTCTCCTGCTTTACCTGTCACGACAAGCTCTGGTCGGATCCAGGCAGCGGAAACTCACCACCCGATATCGATCCGGGCGGCAACCCGACCGGCCATTACACCGGTACCGTTGACGTACCGATCGAGTTTGACGCCAGCGGTACAACGGATCCCGATGGTGATGCGCTCACTTACTTGTGGGTCTTTCACGTGCCACCACTGCCAAGTGAACCACTCCCCTCTCCTGGCCCAAATCCGATAACGACCCACAGCTGGGACGCGCCAGGAACCTACACGGTTTGGCTCACCGTCTTGGACGGCAATAACGACAACGAAATCACACCCGCCCAAGTCACCGTGGTCATCGAGGCGGCCGGTAGTAACCAGGCACCCACGTCTGACGTTGGGGGACCTTACTCCGGCGTGAGCGGGCAGAGTGTGGCATTTGACGGATCGGGGTCGTCCGATTCGGACGGGTCGATCGCAGCCTACGACTGGGACTTCGGCGATGGCAGTACGGGAACGGGAGCAACCCCGACACACACCTACTCAGCCCCAGGGGCCTACACGGTTCGGTTGACCGTTACCGACGACGGTGACGCGACCGATTTCGAGGAAACAACGGCGAACATCACTTCGCCCGAGAATACACCACCGGTGGCAGACGCGGGTGGCGCTTATTCGGCGGAAACAGGCCAGAGCGTCTCTTTCAACGGCTCGGCTTCGTCAGATGCCGATGGTTCGATTGCGACTTATGGCTGGGACTTTGGCGACGGCAGCGCGGGATCGGGAGTGAGCCCATCGCACACGTTTGCCGCTGCGGGAACTTTCACGATTACGCTGACCGTTACCGACAATGAGGGTGCCACGGATACCGACAGCACGACGGCCACGATCACGGATGGTAGTGGCGGCGGCGGTGGCGGGACCCCAACAGCAGATCCGGGCGGTCCTTATACCGGCGTGGTTGGCCAGGCCGTGGCATTTGACGGTTCCGGTTCGTCGGACCCCGACGGTGCGGTCTTTGCCTACCTGTGGGACTTCGGCGATGGCGGCATCGGCATGTCCGAAAAGCCGACCCACGCTTACGCAAGCCCCGGTACCTACACGGTCAAGTTGACCGTCACGGACACCGATTTTAATTTGGCCAACGCCACGACGACGGTCGAAGTGACCACCTCCGATCCTGGCAATGGAACACCACCCACCGGCGACGGTTGGAATGTTCGCTTGCCACTATTGGGCGGTGAATTCCAATTGACCTTCGACGAATTCGCGGGTGTG
>JAJRSP010000091.1 GCA_024278775.1 Planctomycetota bacterium | reverse complement strand
CATACGCCCGGTCGGGTTGGCTAGCCCGCGCTCGATCGACGAAAGATACCCCTGGTTTACATTCGCAGCGGCCGAGAGTTCTTGTTGAGTCAGCCCCAACTGCCTTCGCCGCCGCCGGATTCGACCGCCGACCGCCTCCGCAGCACGGGTTTCGATTCGTTCGTCCCGAGTGGCCATACCAATAATCATACGCTGCCGGCAATAACTGGCAATAATGACTTTATTGATGGGACGAGACGATACGGCGAGGTGGCCTGCTACCCTCCATCTGATCCAGGTGTTATGAGAGTTCCAACGGCCCGACGATCCGGGCCAATCAGATCATGTAGTCGGGCATAAACCCGGTTTCGGATTCCGGCTTCACGTCGCGGTCGATCGTGCTTTCCCGCTTGCCGCTTGGTGATCCGGCCGCGGGTTTGTCCGCAGACTGACCTCGTTTTGACTTGACCCGTAATTCGGGGGGCTGGAACGTGACCACCGACTCCGGCGGCACGCTCGACGTGACGAATACCGAACCGCCGATCACGGATTTCTCTCCGATCACCGTCTCGCCACCCAGCACGATCGCGTTGGCGTAGATCGTGACGTGATCCTCCACGGTGGGGTGGCGTTTGGCCTCACGGATGACCCGGCCCCGCTCGTCCTTGGGAAACGAGAGGGCACCAAGTGTGACGCCCTGATAGATTTTCACGTGGTCGCCGATGTCCGTCGTCTCACCGATCACGACACCGGTGCCGTGATCTATGAAGAAGTTGGCCCCGATGCGCGCACCGGGGTGAATATCAATTCCGGTCTGACGATGCGCCCACTCCGACATGATACGGGGCATCAGCGGCACGCCGAGCTGATACAGCGCGTGGGCGAGCCGGTGGACACTGATCGCGAGAAGCCCCGGGTAGGCCAGGATCACTTCGTCCACGTTCAAGGCGGCCGGATCACCGTCGTACGAGGCCTGTACATCGCCCGCGAGCATCTCGCGCACGTCGGGAATCCCTTCCATGAACGACAACGTCGTACTCCGAGCTTCTGCGGTACACGTGTCTTCCCGAGGTCGTTCGGGATCGTCGGACTCCGCCATGTAACACATGCACAGATAGATTTGCTTGAACGCGATCTCGGCAATACGCGGGAGCAGGTCACCCACGTGAAACGCGACGTTGTGCTCGGTGAGATGTTGGCGACCGAGAAAGCCGGGGTACACGAGCTCCAACAGGTTTTCGACAAGCTGAATGATGTCGGCGCGAGACGGCAGATAGACACGGTCAATATGCTGCGTACGCCGATCCGAGCGGTAGCTAATGACGACCTTGTCAACAAGCTCGCCCAGCTTCGGGCCTATGATGAATTCTTCCGGCGTCATGAGATCTTTGCGTTCCCTGTTCCGTGGCGATCGACGAAAGATAAAGGTGTCGAACGTCAGTACTTATCTCAATCGGCTATTTGGGCGGGGCAAAACGGGCCATCACCGCATCTGCCGATTTGATCCCATCGACGGCCGCACTGATGATCCCCCCGGCATATCCCGCCCCCTCCCCAACCGGATAAAGCTGGGCGGTCTGGACAGCCTGTCGAGTTATCGGATCACGCACGATGCGAATCGGCGCGCTGGCCCGAGTCTCCGGCGCGGTAATCAGAGACTCAGGACCGGCAAACCCGGCGAACTTTTTATCCAACATCGGTAGCGCCCGCCGGAGCGCCGCTCCCACTTCCTTCGGGATGAGCGTACGCACGTCGGTCCACGCGCCGCCGAGGGGGTAGCTCGTGTCAAGCTGTCCGTCGGAAGGTCTTCCGGCCAGAAAATCCCGGGCGCGCTGCGCCGGCACGCGATAGGATCGGTCTGTAGCTTCGTACGCGAGCCGCTCCCAGTGGTCTTGAAAATCAAGCGCACGAAGTGCAAGCTGCGCCTCATCATCGACGGGGGGGATCGGCGAAGCGTCCGGCCAATCGAGCGAAAGCGGATCCACCGTAATCACCAGCCCGCTGTTACCGAAACCGCTGGAGCGGTTCGCACGGCTGGCCCCGTTGGTGACGATCCGATGGGGAGATTCGTTAGTGGGGAGAATCTCGCCGCCGGGGCACATGCAGAAACTGAACATGTCACCGCGATCTCCGGCCGCCCCTTTTGCGACGATGTGGTATTCGGCTGCGCCGAGTCGTCGGTGACCGGCCGCCGCGCCAAACTGCCACTGATTCACCAGGTCTTGAGGGTGTTCAATGCGTACGCCGATCTGAAACGGTTTCGGGGTGATACGCACGCCGCATTTGTGCAACATGCGCACGGTATCGCGTGCGGAATGTCCCGCGGCCAGCAACACGGCATCCGATTCGATCCACTCTCCCCCTGCGGCGGCACCGTTGTTCGACACGTGCACCGCGGTGAGGCAACCGTCGGACACGCGCAGATCATCCACCACCGTGGCAAAGCGAATCTCACCGCCGAGTTCTTCGATCCGCCGGCGGATGCGCATGCATACCGTCCCCAGACGATCACTACCGACGTGGGGACGGGCATCTATCAGGATCTCCGGATCCGCGCCGTGATGATACAATTCTTCCAACACGAGCCGGCATAGCGGATCATTGACACGCGTATAGAGCTTGCCGTCGCTGTAGGTTCCGGCACCGCCTTCTCCAAAAAGCAGGTTGGAGGTCGGGTCAAACACCCCCTCGCGATAAAACTTTTGCATGATGTCGCGGTGACGCTGACGGATGTCGCGCCCGCGTTCCAACACCAGCGGACGATAACCTTGCCGGGCCAGACGCAGCGCCGCAAACATGCCGCCGGGTCCGAACCCGATCACCACCGGTCGATGCGCTGTGGAATCGGTACCTACCACGATGGGGTCGAGCGGCTTCGATTCGATCCAGACGGCGTCGTGGGGACGAAGCTGCTTCAGCCGATCTCGTTGCCGCTCCGGAGGTTCGTCGAGGGCGACTTCGACCTGGTAGGAAAAATGAATGTCTTTCTTTCGGGCGTCAACGGAACGACGCACGATCGCATAGGTGCGCACGGCATCCGAAGTCACCTGGAGACGCTGAGCCAATAGTTCGATCAGCTTATCCTCGGGATCGTTAAGTCCCAGCGAAATGTTGCGAACGAGAAACGCCATAGGCACATGCTAACGCCCACAGCGCTAGCATCAACCCGAAGCCTCACCCCCGGGCTCTGATGCCATGTCGCCGTGCTACCCTTTTTTCGCGCTCACGTACCAAAAGAACAGTACACCGGAAACCATCATGCCCGAACCGAGCATATCCAGCGGGTGTCCTCAGCAATAGGTCAGCTTCAGGACGACCCCGGCCAGAGGTACGATGCCGACCAGATAGACGAGCTTTCCTGTAAACATGATTGGCTCCACGGCGTGCCACAGGCCGCCTTATATCTGCAACACCGGCCCATGTCGGCTCACGCGCTATGGGTATTCTAGTCAATGTTCGCGCGAGAGTCATGCAGGACAAGAATCCACGCGTCCTATCAAAACCGCAGTTTTTTGACAAATCCGCTGTTTTGGTGTAGGCTGACGTTGTTCCGAGTCGTGTTTCTGTTTGAGGCTTTGTCTATGAAAATCGAGATGCTTAAATCGAAACTACATCAGGCTTGTGTCACGCACGCCGACGTCTACTACGAGGGTAGCCTCGGTATCGACGTGGAGCTGATGGAAGCGGTCGGCCTCTACCACCATGAGAAGGTGTTGGTCTCCAACATGAACAACGGCTCCCGGTTCGAGACCTATGTCATCGCCGAGCCGTTTGGTTCCCGGCGCATCGTCCCGAATGGAGCAGCCGCCCGGCTCGCCGCCGTCGGGGATCGTATCATCATCATGGCCTTTGCCCAGGTCGAAGAGGCCATCGTGCGCGAGGGCAAGTACAAGCCGCGCGTCCTGCGTCTTGATGAGCACAACAAGCCCATTCCGCGCGTCCCACAGGCACCCACCACCGAAGAAATCGCGTCCATGCTCGGTAGCTGAGGTTTCGCCCGTTGAGGCTTTTGGGTTTGTTCCGCGCATCGCTATGGCTGAAGATCCCATCTTGGTGGAGGCCGTCTACCGTGCCAACCGGCGGCGCTGCGTGCGCTACGCCTTGGCGCTCGAAGCGGCCGGCATCCCTTATCAAATCATAGCGCAGTCCGGTGAATCCATGATCGTGGTGCCCGCTGCGCAGGCCGCGCAAGCCCGCGAAGAGCTAGTGTATCGCCACACCTAAATATTCGGGTATAGGCGTTTCAGCTTAATCCGGGCATTGGCTGTCGTAAATCGCCAGTTCACCTTGGCTTGGTCGGCGTTCCGTTGAGTCTCCCAAGCAGCGACCTCTCTGGCCAGCGT
>JAJRSP010000090.1 GCA_024278775.1 Planctomycetota bacterium | reverse complement strand
CTAGCGGGAAGAAAAGCCACCACAGCCATGGTACTCATAGTCCGTGGACGGATCAACACCATGCGGGACAATTCCTCACGATGGCTAAGCGTGACGTACTCAAGGCATTCGGCAAGCGTGTCCGGGAGGTCCGTTTGCGGAAAGGTTTGAGCCAGGAGAATCTGGCCCGCCTCGCGAAGATTGACCGTACCTACATTGGCGGCATCGAAAGGGGCGAACGTAACGCGGGCATCAGGAATGTTTATCGCATCGCGGACGCGCTTGGGATCCCTGCCGCTGACCTGTTCCGTGAGGGAGCGGGGAATGGCTGACAGCAACGCCCTGCCTAGGGTTCTCCAACATGTGGACGCGGCCAAGGCCGAACTTGACGCCTACGGGCCCTCTGGCGTGGACTGGTACCGGCGCGCCGTTGCCGCAGTGAACACGTTCGTGCCGTGGCTCGCGCGGGAGGCACTCGGGCTTCGGCTGTATGTTGAGGAAGTGCTGAACTCCCCGGCGCATCTCCGAGAAGCATGGGCGGCGCTTCGCACGAGGATCGATGCAACCGGCGAAGTCGTTCGCATTCACGAACTGCTGGAGCACGAACAGGTCTTGCTCAACTTCGTTGCAGGTGACACGGTGAGTATCGTAGTGACGGGCTACTTGCTCAGTCGCTTTCAGGGTGGCGTACTCGCGGGGAACAGCAAGAGCGACTACCCCGACCTGTTCCTCAAAACCAGTGACTACTCGAAGCTGCCGGTGCGGACACGCGTTAACAAGGATATCGGTGCCGCTGTCCGAGGGCCCCGACGCCGGCCGGTCCGGGTGCCTGACGGATTGGAGATCAAGACCTCACGAAACAACGCGAATATTGACTGCCACTACCCGCATATAGGTCTTCACCTCATGGTGGCATTTACGAGGACGGACGAACGTACGGTGGTTGACGATGTTCTCGCTGCGTTCCTCTGTCGCGCCGACTACCGGATTTCGAGTCGGAGGACCGAGGCCACAACGGTGAAGGCCTCGTTCGGGCGTGCGCAGTTCGTTTCGCTGTTGTGATCTACCACGGCGCGGGTGTGGGAAAACCTGAGCCACGTTGTCGGTCGCTGAAGCCGGGCATTTGGTGATGGGGGAGTGTTCGTTCGGCGGGTCCATCACGATTGGTCCGTTACGGCCGGGGGGGATGCGGGGATTTTTCCGGAAGAACCGGGGAGAATCGCGCCTCTTGATTCGTAGCTCGTTCGTGCTTACCCTTGGGGTGTGCATGTGCCTGAAGTGGCTCCTAGGCATCCTGCCCGACATCTTCCGGATGCCGTGCTGTGAGATTCTGATCTGTGACGGCCGATTGGAGCTGATTTCGGTGAGGTGCCCTGCCCCGGCGAGCGAAGAATGCGGCTCGGAGGGCTTGGGACCATCGGGAGCGGTATCAATCGGTTGGCGTGGTGTTTCGGCTGATGCCGTTTTGGGGCGACTCACCCGTGGCGCGGCCTGGATGGCCTCCGAGAAGAATGAATATAGCGATTAGGTGAAGCAAGCGATGGAAGTTGGATCTCTGCTGGCGTTGACTCCCGAGTTCGGAGCCTACACAAGCCCGGCGAAAGTGGGCGTGGTAGTGCTGGTGCTGTTGGGGTGGGCCGCGTGCGCGCAGTGGGTCGATCGTGATACGGACGTGGTCAAGACGCAGCGTGAGCAGTGGAATCTGATCGTGCTGTCCGGTGGGTTTGTCGGGTTTCTCTGGTTGTTCTTCGGACCGTGGGGAGGGGATCTCTATGGCGTCGGCGTGGGTGGGTTCGCGGCGATAGCCGGCGGGGCCGTCCTGTTCTACGTGATTCACCGCAATAGCCGCTGCACACCGGCCAACCGGGTGCTCACCATCGGGCATGCCAAGCGTTTGTTCAGTCGCGGTGGGGTCAAGAAAACCGCCGGTCCGGCCAAGGGCATCCGTGTGCTGCTAAACGACCACGAGGGCGATTTCATCGAACCGCCCAGCGATCCGGATGACGCCAAGGGCTATTCGGCCGTTCAGGATTTTTTGTATGATCTGCTCTGGCGCCGGGCTGAGGACATCGATATGGTGGCGGCCAAGGAAAAGTACCGCCTCGTATACAAAATCGATGGTGTGGCCACCATGCACAAAGAGGGCGTACCCCAGGATACGGGTGAAGTGCTGGTGCGTTATCTGAAGAAAATCGCCGGACTCAATTCGGAAGAGATTCGTCGTCCCCAACATGGGAAAATCGAAGCGGGCCTGCTCAGCAATGAGAGCGGTCCGGGCGTTGTCGAAGTACACACCTCCGGCACGACGGCCGGCGAACGTTTACGGTTGAAGATTCAGTCCGGTCCGGTTTTGCTCCGGTTGGAGCAGTTGGGTTTGCACGAGCACCGGCTGAAACGTCTTGTAGACATGCTCGGAAAATCGCGTGGCATGGTCCTTATCGTATGCCCCTCGGGGCACGGGTTGACGACCTCTGAGTATGCGATTGTGCGTAATCACGATGCCTACATCAACAACATTCATGCGATCGAACGATCATCGTTGGTCGAGCTCGATAACATCACGCAGCAACTTTATGAGGGTGCCAATACCGATGTGAACTTCGCTCGGATGTTGCAGACCGTGCTGCGGCGCGAGCCTGATATCGTGATGATCGGGGAATGCGAAGACAAGGATACGGCGCGGATTGCGATGAATGCGGCGGCCACGGATCGTAAGATTTATATGGGTATGGTGGCCTACGATTCTTTTGCCGGGTTGGAGCGGTTGCTTGGTTGGGTGGGTGATAATGGGTTGGTGGCCAAGGGACTGCTCGGTGTGATGGCGCAGCGTTTGGTGCGTGTGTTGTGTACCGATTGCCGTGAAGCGTACGAACCGGACGCCCCGACACTCAAAAAACTCAATCTACCGACCGACAAAATCGAACATTTTTACCGACCGCCCAGCGAGCCGAAGCTCAACCGACGCGGAAAAGAAGTGGTGTGTAACACCTGCCAGGGTACGGGGTACGTGGGTCGCACGGGTATGATGGAGTTGTTGGTCGTCGACGATGCGGTGCGCACTTTGATTCAGCAAGGTGCGCCCATAGATCGCATCAAATCACAATGCCGCAAGAACAAGATGTACTATCTCCAGGAAGAGGGCTTGCTCAAGGTCATCGATGGAACGACGAGCATGAACGAAATCCTGAGAAGTATCAAAAACGGCGACAAGTAGGAGCCAAGCCGACCATGTGGGTGCCGTTGATTTTTGTCATATTGCTTTTCGCCGTCGTGTTCTTTCAGTCCACGCAGGGGCTGTTTGGTGCGATGATCATGATGGTGCTTACGTTGTGCTGCGCCGCGTTCGCCTACGGCTCGTTCGACTGGGTGGCGGCGGAGTTTCTCGCCACGTATTGGAAGCCGGACATGGCGCATGCGGTATCGCTGGCCGCGCTGTTTGGCGTTCCGCTTTTGATTACCCGTTTGATTTTTGACAAACTCGTGCGTCGTTCGTGCTTGCTCCCGGCTATGATCGACAAAGTCGGCGGGGGTGTTTGCGGGCTGATTACCGGTATGGTCATGGTGGGGGTGGCTGGTACCGTGTTTCAGATGGCACCCCTCGGCGAAACGGCACTGGGGTTTTCCCGGTTTGATGTGGCCGTTCGAGATGCTCATTCGGGTTCACCCGGCAGTCCGCCTGACATTCATGCGCCGGAGCGGGGGCTCTGGCTTAGTCCCGATCGCTTTGCCGCGCGGGTGGCCGCCATGATGTCCGACGGCGTGTTCAGCGGCCGGGAGAGTTTTTACCGGGATTATCCTGATTTCATTCAAGCCGTCGGGTGGGTGAATACGATCAACTCGGCCGTGTCGCGTTTCGCGCCGCCGGGTAGCCTCTCTGTTGTATCCTCGGCTCCGGTGGAAGTGGTCTATCGTCTGACACCCGGCGATGACAAGAGGGATATCGCCGACCAATACGACCCCATTTCGCCTCAGGGCGGGCATGAGTTTCAGATGGTCCGCGTCAAGTTTTCCAGCGCCGCCGTCGACAAAAACAAAACGCACCTTTTTTCACTTCGACAGTTCAGGCTGGTCGGCGATGAGGGCGACGCCGTGCGACAATACTTCCCCATTGCGACGCAGCAGCGTGACATTTCGCAGTCGATCGACCGTCATGTGAGCATCAAGCGGTATGGTACCAACGATTGGCCTGTGGTTGATGAGCTGATAAAACCGCGAAAAGACCATTCGAACGAGGTGGAGTTGGTGTTTGAGCTCCCCACGAGTTTTGAGCCGAGGTTCATCGAATACAAACGCTGTGCGCGGGCCAAGGTGTCGTTTAGTAACGAAATTCCGGTGCCCGCCGCCGCGCCGAAGAACCCGAGGCCATCGGGGGCGGACGCCGGTTCGACGGCTACCGTGCCACGGCGCGAGCCCGCGAAGCCGAAGGAAGCCGCGAAGCCGAGCAAACCGCGGCGGGGTGCCCGGCGATCGCACCGGCGGAGTGAGGATACGTCTGCGAAACGATCCGGAGGCAACATCCGCGGGTTTACGACGATCCCCGGAGAGTCCAAGTTCGGTGACCTGTTACCGTTTGAAGTCACCGCGTATCGGGATCTCAACAACACCGAGGTTGTTAATGGGGCTTTGGTTGGCGGGCACTTTCAGGCTGACGCCGCCGATCAAGAAGGCGGACATGATCCTCCCATTTCCAAGTTTCGCGTGCCCGAAGACAGGCGACTTCTGCAGCTTAATGTGGGTCGGATCAAAGCGCTGAGTCTGTTCGGACGTGCGCTGAGTCATGCCGTGTCTGTAGTCCAGAACTACAAAGTGACCGATGCGAACGGCAAGGAATACAAAATCATCGGCAAGTATGCGCTGGCCCACATCGGCGGCAAGAAGGTGTTCGAGGTGCAGTATTTCCCGGATCAGGCGGGGACGGTCGGTGGCCTCGGCAAGTTTAACCGCATCAAAGAAAACGATCTCAAGCGTGGTGATGATATCGTGTTCTTGTTCCTGGTTGACCCCGGCGCGAGGATTGTCTCGTTCAGTACCGGCGGTGCCGCCAGCCGATCTGACGATCTCGCTTCGGAAAACCTCGTCGCCCCCAAGTAATGCGTGCCGCTACGCTTCGGTCCGACTTTCCGTGCCGCCTGCGAACCGCGTCGTTATCTGGTGTCCTTCCGGCAAGCGTGCATGAAGCGATTTGACCGGGCCGGTATCGTCAGCCGTCGACCGATGGTGGTCTGGAGGACGGCTGATGAGATCGAGAGGTCCGCGCGCGATTCCGGTTCGCGTCGAGGCGACTCGGCGGCG
>JAJRSP010000089.1 GCA_024278775.1 Planctomycetota bacterium | reverse complement strand
GTAGGGGGTTGATTTGCTCTTCCGTGACGCCGCGTTTCGTTTCCGCTGCTTCTTTTTCGATGTTTTG
The DNA here is from genome assembly GCA_024278775.1 of Planctomycetota bacterium. The sequence continues at coordinate 15,989 of JAJRSP010000089.1, read as the reverse complement.
GTTTCGTTCGAGGTGGAGTTTTCTTTTTGCGATTCGAGCGATTCGATATAGGAGGTGTAGTTCCCGACATGGCGTGTGCAACCTTCGGGGCGGATCACGAGGAGCCGGGGGGCCACCCGGTCCAAAAAATACCGATCGTGGCTGACGGCGATTACCGTTCCCGGGAAACTCGCGATGGCCTGCTCGAGCACCTCACGCGAAGGGATATCCAGGTGATTCGTCGGTTCATCGAGTACCAGCAAGTCCGGAGCCTTGCGCATCAACGTGGCGAGCCGCACGCGAGATTGCTCTCCGCCTGATAGCTTGCCGATCGTCTTGAAGGCGTCGGTGCCGGTGAATAAAAAACGTCCGAGATAGGCTCGGGCTTGTTCCTCAGAGAGGGAGGCATCCGCCGCCTGCATCTCTTCTAAAATCGTACGTGAAAGGTCCATCTCGCCGTGATCCTGGGAGTGATAGCCGATCGTGGGTGATCCCTCGATTGAGACGGTCCCCGCGACCGGTTTCAGATGCCCCAGGATGATCCGCAGCAGCGTGGTTTTGCCCGTGCCGTTGGGACCGGTGATCCCCATCCGTTCTCCAACCGGTAGTTGAAAACTCAGGTCGGTGAACAGCGTTTTGTCGCCGAAGCCCATCGTCAGTTCGTCACCGCGTACGGCTGTCGGTCCGGTCGGACGTGTTGGAGCCACGTTGTCAAAATGGATCCCGGCCGTTCGTTGCTGCCGGGTGCCCTCAACGACGAATTCGCCAGCTTTGAGTCGTCTTTCGAGACGGGTCCGCCGGCCTTTGGCTTCGGCGGTCCGCTGACCGGACAGGTGTTTGGCGATAAACGCCCGCTCCTTCTTGATAAACGCCTCATCCTTTTCAAGTTGCCGTTGTTCGGTCAGCAGGCGGCGCTGTTTCGTTTCGGCGAAGTTGCTGTAATTCCCGGGGAAACTGGTCACGGTTTTGTTCGAGACTTCTATGATTCTGGTACAGATCCGATCGAGCAAATAACGATCATGCGAGATGATGACCGCGCCCCCCCGGTGTCCGCTGAGGAATCGTTCCAGCCACCGTACCGTGTCGATATCGAGATGGTTGGTCGGCTCGTCCATGAGAAGCAGCGGTTTGTCTTCGAGCAGCAGCTTGGCGAGCGCCGCTCGGCACTTTTGCCCGCCCGACATGGTGGAGAGTCGTTGATCGCGCTCCGCTTCCGAGAAGCCGAGTCCGCTGATGATTTCGTTGAGCCTGGTCTCAAACTTGTGGCCTCCGGCTGCGATGAACTGCATATTGATGCGGTCATATCGATCCATCAGGTCAGTCAAACTCGGGCCGGCGTTTTGGTCGGCCATTTGAACGGAAAGTTCGTGCATGCGGCTTTCCATCGCCAGCAAATCGGCAAAGACGCTTCCGATTTCGTCATGCAAGGTTCGTTCGCCGTCGAGGTTGGGTTCTTGTGTCAGATAGCCGATCGACGCACGCTTGGCGCGAATGATCTCGCCGAGATCGGGAGTGAGTTCGCCCGTAATCAGGCGGAACAGGGTGGTCTTGCCGGCCCCGTTGACCCCGACCAAACCGACCGTCTCCCCTTCCCGAATCTCGACGGAAACTCCTTCGAGCACCACGTGGGTGCCGAACTGTTTCGTTACGTGATTGACTCGTATGGCGGCCATCGTACGGTCATCATAGAGCAAAGGGGGAGGGTGACAAACTCGTGGTCCGGAGCCTGACGCAGAGGCAACCGCGGCGGCAAAGACGCTGGAGGTACCGGTCGCAAAGGACCAGGTGCAGCGGCCCAGCTACAGCGGCCTTACGGGTAGGATTGCATCGGTGCGGAGGGGATGGGGACTGCATGTGCGGCACGGATGTACAGCGTGCGGCGCGGCTTTCCGGTATCATCCACCTCGACGGACATGAGCCGGTCCAATGCTTCGAATGACTCCTCACCCACTAGCTGTCCGAAGATCGTGTAGCGACCGTCCCAGTCTTTTTGTCGTGTGTAGCAGATGAAAAACTGACTGCTTCCGGAGTCTGGATCATCACCCAGAAGCGCCATGGATACCGTGCCTTTTTGGTGGTGTCGTCCGTTGTGTTCGAAGTGGGTTCGCTTGCCGTCGGGTCGCATGCCGGTGCCATCGCCGCGCGGGCAGCCGCCCTGGATCATGTAGCCCGGAGCCAGTCGATGAAACGTGAGGCCCGTGTAGAAACCCGTCTCCACCAATTCCAGAAAATTGGCGACGTGAGCCGGGGCATCTTCGTAAAACAACTCGATCGTGAGCGTGCCGTCGTCGGTGACGAGTTGCACTCGCTTTTGCGGCGCGACCTTGATACGCACGGGGTCACTGACCGCCGCGCCGCCGTAGGGCCGCCATATGATGCGGTACTCCCCGGCCGTACTCAGCGCGGGAAAATACTCGCGCAGATCAATGGTCGTGCCGACGGTGCTTTTCGGGGCGAGCAATAAAATGGGGGCTTCCTTGGGACGCCGGTAACCCACGGGGCGTTCCCAACTCCGACCGGATCCGGTGGTGACTTCGACCCCGGACGATTTTTCGCCGCTGAAAATGTGAGACAGCGGTAAACCGATTTCCGGGTCGGGAATGGCCGGCTCGGCCCCCGGTACCGTCAGCGTGACCGATTCCGCCAGGACATTCTCGATGGTCATCGAGGCCCAGACCGGCTGACCGACAGGGACATTGTACACCACCGGCTTGATCTGGGCACGAATACCGCTGACCGGCTCAGCCATGCAAGTGCTGTAAACTATTGATACTAATACAGTTGAGAGAAAAACGCGGTACCGCATCGGCCGATCAGCATCCCTAAAAAACCTTCGACTTTCGAACGAGCGACAGACGGACCGGGTGACGATCACCCAGGTACAACTCCGCCGACCGACTGATTACGCCCCCACAGGCTCGTCTCCTAGTCGTTCATACCGTGCGCCCCTTGTAAAGTTGCGGTCGCACACCATGTAACCTCATCGGTTATAGCCCGGTTGTTCCTGGACGTCGAATCGGCGTTTGTGCGTGATGACACGGGTTCCCCCATGGGGTAGAGTCGGGGCATGGCATTATCGCGAAGAAAACGGCTGACGAATTACGCGAGCTGCGCGGGCTGAGCGGGCAAGCTCCCGATGGGAGCCCTCGCGCAGGTCTTGCGTGCGCTTCCCCGGTTCGACGACCCCAACCTTCTCGTGGGCGCGGACCATTTTGACGATGCCGGTGTCTACCGGTTGACCGATACGCTGGCCATCGTCACTACGGTCGACTTCTTTCCGCCCCTCGTGGATGATCCCTATGTGTTTGGACAGATCGCGGCCGCCAACAGCCTGTCCGACGTGTATGCGATGGGGGGGCGGCCCGTCACCGTGCTGAACATCGTGGGTTTCCCTGATAACAAACTCCCCGTGGAGCTTCTCGGTGATATTCTTCGCGGCGGTGCGGAGCGTGTGTTGGCAGCCGGTGCCGTGGTGGCGGGTGGCCATAGTGTACGTGATAAAGAGATTAAGTTCGGCCTCAGTGTCACCGGTGTCGTGGATCCCGCTCGCATGTTTACCAACGGCGGGGCCAAGCCGGGTGATCTGCTTGTGCTCAGCAAGCCGATCGGAAGCGGCGTGCTCACTTCGGCCGCAAAGGCTCGCAAGATAGATGAGGCAGGTTTGGCCGAGACCATCTCCGTGATGATTGACCTGAACGCCGCCGCGTCGGAGGCTGCAATCGAGGCTGGTGTACATACCGTGACCGACATCACCGGCTTTGGCCTTGTCGGGCATGCGTTCGAGTTGGCCGACGCGAGCGGCGTCAGTATCGAGTTGGAGGCGAGCCAGGTTCCCCTGTTGGATCAGACGCTGACCTTGGCGAAACGGAACATCCTCACCCGAGCCTATAAGACCAACCTCTCGCATCTCGGCGATCGATTTGCGGCGGATGGTGTGGATGGGACGTTGCTGTCGGTGCTGGCCGACGCACAAACCTCCGGGGGGCTGCTCATGGCGGTGGGCGAGGATCGCGTCGATGAGCTCGTGGCCGGGCTGAACCAACGCGGGACCAAGTCGGCGGCCATCGTGGGTCGCGCCGTACCCAGGGGCGAACGCACGCTAACGGTTAGCTAATGCTACGCGGTTCATCGCTGTGATGGGCGGCCCCAACTTACGGCATGAGGTCCCCGGCCTTTCCGGGGGGGCACATGCCTCCTCCGCGGTGCTCCTACGCAATCGAAACCCATAACAAAGGCGAAGGGTCAATGTAAGGGCGGGCCGACCCTTCGTGCTGGCGCGAAGGAAACGACCTGCCCTTTGCCATCCGTGGGACATTTTAAGACTGCGCTGAATCCTACTTGCTGAGTGGCCGCACTGACGCCGCCACGACGATACACTCGCCGTCGATAAAGCCGTCCACAACGGCAAGGACCGTGGGCTTTCCGGATTCGACATGAACGAGGGATTGGATGGATCGAATACTCACTTTGGGCAATTCAATGGCCATACTACGTGTTTCATCGATCACTCCCGACCGGGACGCCTTTCCCTCGGCCGGTCCGGACATCTTCCCCATCGTGGCTTGTCGGAGTTCTCCGTTGATCTGGATCGAAATGGTGGACTCGGCGTTGCTACCGGCCCCGACGAGGATGGCTACCCGAAACCCGCTTTCCTCATGTTGCGTCACCGAGGTATAGCCCATAGCACCTGTGGCCACGACAGGATCGATGCCTGAGACATAGGCCTGCTGTGTGATCTGTGCCACCTCCGTCGGTGTACGGCGGGGGACCACAAGGCGGTGGCGATGTACTGGCTCGGTTGGCGTGACCGGATCACCGATACCCGGTGACTGATCGGACGGCGCTGAATACCAGAAAATCTCTACCTCATAGCGCTCCTTGTATAGCGAGCGTACCTCCTCGATCATTTTAAAGAGAGTGGCGTGTTGGGCTTCATCCCCTTCGATTCCATAGACGCCGGGGAAGAGCTTGGTGGAATCGAGTTCGAATAAGTTTCCAAGGAGTCTGCTCATCAACTCATCCACGGCATCCGGCGGGGGGGTAGGAGCCGCCGTAGTGGTATAGACGGACATCGCCTGAGGCACAGGAGCCTCCACCCGCTCGGGAGGCGGTAGCAAGCCAAACAGATCGCGAAGGTCGTACAGCTTCCACGTGGATGGGGGCGAGGCGCTCGCTACGGTGGTCATGAGCGTGCATGCTGTCAGGGACAGTAACATGGTGGAAGTTCGTGGGAATTTCATCTCTTTACTCCTTTGGAATAGGTGTGTGATACGTCATGGTCTTTGGCGTTTGAGGGGCCGTTTATCCTGAAGCATCCGGTTTCGTGTTCCTGAGGGCCACGAGTTGATATCCGTGTAACCACGGTCGAAGACGAGGGTCGCGAACAAGCTGGACTACAATCTGGCGAACCTCTTTGTACAGCTCCGGCTGGCTGGAAAAGCGTTGCAGTCGTTCGAACACGGTGGGCTGCACCACCGGCATGCGGACCCACAGACGGCATACGAATAACTGCTCGCGCGGGCTGAGCCTATCGAGAATCTGCTTGGCCACCGTTGCCGAACGCAGCCGGGCACCTACATGGAGGTACGCCACCGTACGCTGCTCGTCAGAGGCACCGCGCAGGAGCGCAAGCGATTGCTTGATTCGTCCCGCGGCCATCTCTTTATCCAGTCGGGTCAGGAATCCCTCGAGCGTTCCGGCGTAGGGTTTCGCTTTCGTGACTTTGACTGATCGCTTTGTGGGGACATCATCGGAGCGCGTCTCGACTGGTAGCGAAAAGACGACGCGGATGGCTTGATACTCCGGCTTACTCGTGACATTCGCACCATCGTGACGGATGGCGAGCACCTTCGATTCTGCAGGATGCCGACTTACGGAAAACCATCCGGCTGCGCTCACCGCAATCAGTAAGCACGCGGCGGCTAACGCGGGATAGCCAAACGGGATGAACATGAGTGGTCGACGTGGCTGGTCCGCTTCCGGATGTACGAAAGCGGTACGCAATTGCTCATCCACCCGGCGAACCACGGCCAGCCGCTCGCAAAGATCGTGATCGCTTCGCAGGGCATCGGAGAGCTGAGCCCGTCGCGCGGTGTCGAGTTCTCCATCGTGGTAGAGCTCGAGATCCCGGGTGGTCCAATGTTTTTCGGTGCCGCTCATAGTGGTTCTCCCATCATCTGTCGCACCCGTTGCCGTCCCAGGTGCAGATGCGCACGCACGGTCTGAATCGAGCAGCTCAGCGCCACGGAAATCTCGGCGTAGTCAAGTTCTTCTACCAGCCGCAGGACTAGGACCGCTCGTTGTCGCGGCGGGAGTGCATCAATCGCCTTTCGCAGACGCCCGCACTGGTCTTGATCCGATAACGAGTCACAGTCCACGTGCCAGGCATTGTTAGTCAACGCGAATCGGCCAAGTCGCCACAGCCTGCGGCGAAGCGAGCGTTGTTGATCGAGCCATATCCTGAGCATCGTCCGGCGGACATAACCCATGTGGCCTACCCGTCCGGGGCTCCGCGCGAGAAGCCTGGTGAGCGTCTGCTGAGTCAGGTCGTCGGCGTCGTGGGCGGTTCGCGTCAGCCCCAGTGCAATCCGTCGCAGCTGTTCCCTGGTCGTGGCCCATCCCTCTGACGGGGGAGGCGGAGCATCAACCCGAGGCTTTCGTATCGATTCCGTCCGGGTCTTATCGGGAGCACGTTTCGTCATGGTCAAGTCCATCACACTATCTAAGACGCCAGTGTGATCCAAACATCAAACCGAAGGAAAAGTTTTCTCGGAAATATTATAGGCCCGATGCCGGAAGCGTACGCACAGGTGTCTGGAGGCTGGTATGAGGCCTGTGGGCTTGGTTGGGGCGGTCGGTGCTACCGTCGCGGGGCATCGCCGGAGGAGAGTGACTGTTGGCGTTTGGTTTCCTCTTCGAGCGTGGCGCGTTCGCGCGGTGTCAACGCGTGCATTCCTTGCTCAGAGACTTTGCGGAGGATTTGTTCAATGACTTGTTCCATCTTCTCGCGTTGTCGTCGTTCTCGCTCGGCTCGGGCGGCTTCTCGTTTGAGGCGGCGCTTCTCAAAGAAGCCGGGTTCCCTGTCGGGCTCGATCGCGACGTCAAACTCTCCGCCGCCGCCATATCCCATACCGGCCTCACTCAACCCATAGGCACCTTGCTCACGAAGCACGCGCCGCGTCTGCCAGCAGGTGAGATAGCCGAACACCGCGATCATCATCAAGAGCCAGCTCTCCTCGATGAACAACGCGAACACCCCCACAATCACCGCGCCGATCATGCCCGTGCTCGTCGCGATTTCCATCGAGCGGGCGTAGCCCTTCCGTGGCCAGAGGAACGCTTGCAGCACGCGGCCGCCGTCGAACGGGAAGATCGGCAGCAGGTTAAAGAGGAGCAGCAGATAGCTGATCCCAAAGACGCGCATGAGCCAGAGTTGGGGCTCGGTTGGGATGATACTTGCGGTGGCAGGCCACATCGGATGCAGCGGGTTCCAGGGGACGGCACCGAGGTGCCCGGTCCACATGACGATTATGGCGGAGCAGATGGCGCAGATGATGACGTTGACCGTCGGACCGGCCACCGTTGTAATCATGTGCGCCCTGGGTGTGTGGGGCGGTTGGGTGTAGGCCAGACCGCCGAGCGGCCAGATCAGGATTTTGTGGGCCTCGCCTCCGGTGTATCGCGCACCGAAGCAGTGGCCGAACTCATGCAACAGCACGATGACGAAAAGGATCGCGTAGCCGCCGAGCGCACGCACGAGCGAGGTCGCGAGTGGTACCGTAGAGGCATCGTCCCCCTTGGGCATCTCCATCGCGAGCAGGACGAACGCGCAGATCACAAACGCGATGTGGACGCGAATGTCGATACCAAACAGCCGACCGACCTTGAACGACCAGTTGATCGGATTGTCTAGCGGTTTGTCGGAATACCCCATTGTCGTTCCCTTGAGCCCCCGTGGTTTCTTGTCAAACCATCTGGGCGTCCATCATCCGTCCCGTCCCGGTGCGTAACCTTTGGGTTGGGCGATTGCCCGCCGTAGAAAACTGTTGATGATTCGTATGATAGAATCGTGTCCCCCACCGCTGAAGGCGATGGACCACCCGGTCTGTGTAGGTCGAGCTCAGCGGGTGCCCCGTTCTTCGGGTACTCCCGAAGGGTGGGGGACGGACTGCGTGCGTGGAAGTCCTTCCCCCACCCTTCGTGTCACCGGATGTCTGTGCTCCTGATCGGACGTGATCGGGGTGACACGAAGAATGGGGCACCCGATGGTCCCCACGGATGCCGCCAAATGTGTCTTGCGCCCCCGCGTTCCGGCTGTAGGGCATGCTATTGCATGTCGTAGTGAATTCGTCGTTACGCTTCATCTTCGGTCCGCCCTGGTACGGAGGAATGCCGGATCACAACCGATCGGTGCGACCGGCGCTCGCCTCGGCCTGGCGTTGCCGTTCGGTCGCCTCGGTGAGCAATTTTTTTTCTCGATTGGTGAGCGTGTGGATGCCGCCTTCGTAGACTTTCCGCAAGATGCGATCGATCTCGACGGCGTCGACGCGGCGCTGCGCGACCCGTTCGGTAAACTTGGACCTACGTGCCTTGGGCGGGCGGGCGGCACGCGGTGCGACGCGCGTAGTGCGCCATTCGGTGGTGGCCCACCATAAGTCTCCCCGTTTGGCCCACCACACGCCGAAGATCAAACCGGCCAGGTGGCACGCCTCACCGCCGTAGTTCGAGCCTTGTCCGATCACTTTCATCACGGCGATGCCTCCGAAGATCATGGCGGCCGTGCGGATTTTTAACGGGAACAGGAAGTAGATGTACACCGTGGCCGTGGGAAAGAGAACCGCCACGATACCGAGTAAGCCGTAGATGCACCCGGAGGCACCAACGGCCGGCATACGTGGATCGATCCAGCCTTGAGAGCCGAGAATCACAAAGAAGACATTGCCCGCGAGCCCCGCAATCGTATAGACCCAGAAAAACTTCTTCGCCGACCACATTCTTTCAAGTGGTCGACCGAGAAAGTGCAGCACGAGCATGTTCATGAAGATGTGCCCCAAGCCGCTGGGGTCGTGCAAGTATTGGGCGGTGATCAGCCGCCAGATCTGTCCGTGCAGGACGGCTTGGGCTTGCAATGCCCCCCATCCATAAAAAAGTTCGAACAGTGCGCCGCTCATCTTACCACCGATGAATACGGCGACGTTGATCGCAATGAGCGTCGTGACGATGCTGCCGCCGATCAGTCGGCTGGCGTACGGGCCGCGCCACGACGGACCGCGCCCGCCGGTGTTCGTCTGTGCGTAATCTCGATCCTCCCAGCCCATACTCAGTTACTTTCGATACAGCGTTTCACCCGGCCCGCGGGTGGGCCTTTCTCTTGCCTTGGAGAGCAGGATTCTCCGGGCGACCAACGACGTTCCGGAGAACCAGGAATCCCGAAACGAGTTCGACACGTAGACAACCAAAGTGGCGGGCCACCCCTTCCAAGAGGTCGGTCGTCGCCCGATGCGTCATCATCCGTTCACTGCCACGGCACGCCATAGCATGCTCGTTTTCACCCAATCGTCGTACAACGTACAACGAATCATCGACCGTTCACCATCACTTGTGGTCGTGCCGATCATGCCGAACACTATCAGATGCCCCGGTTCAAGTATCGGCAGAACAACCGCTGCGCCCGGATGCACCGCGCATCGCGGCCTCCGGCCGGCCACCATCCCCGGTCGTATTCTCGCCGCACCAGGGAGAGATTGCGCGTGGACGGCAATTTCTTACGTACTACGTGCGTTCTCCCGGGAGATTCCAATTCACAGGAGGTTCCGTGGGGCACCGAGTGAGAGATTATAGGTCTCGCGGCCCCACACGGCAATTTACAGTAATCGGATACGCTGATGATGCCGAGAGGGGCGTCCGGCTTGTTCATGCTCGTCACGCCACTATGATGTCCGAGAACCCGCGATGCGGGTTGCGTTGGTTACTGGGCGGTCTATGAAAAAACGTGTCATCGTGTTGGGATCTACGGGCTCCATCGGGTGTAGCTGCCTTGATGTGGCGCGGGGGCTGTCTGAGGAGTGGGAGGTGGTGGGCCTGGCCGCGGGGTCACGCGGTGCGGAGCTGGCCCTTCAGGCCAATGAGTTCCGGCCTCGTGCCGTAGCGATTTCCTCGCGCTCGGGGGAGGCGGATTTACGCCGTGGGCTTAGTTATTCCCCCGAAGTGATGTGTGGCGACGACGCCCTGACGCAGTTGGTCAGTACCGTCGATTGTGAGTGTGTGGTGTGTGCGGTGGTGGGTTGCCAGGGGTTATCGGCGACGCTGGCGGCCGTGAAACGCGGCCGGCGGATTGCTCTGGCCAACAAGGAGGCGTTGGTCTCTGCGGGGTCTGTGTTGATTCCGCTCGCGAAGAATACCGGGACGGAGATCATACCGGTTGACAGCGAGCACTCGGCCATATTCCAGGCGCTTCAGGCCGGTCGAGCCGAGGATGTTCACAAGGTCTATTTGACGGCGTCCGGTGGTCCGTTTCGCACTTGGTCGGTGGAGCAGATGGCGGGGATTACGCTCGAAGATGCGTTGAATCATCCCACGTGGGATATGGGTCCGAAAATCACGATTGATTCGGCGACGATGATGAACAAGGCGTTGGAAATCGTCGAGGCGAGATGGCTTTTCGGTCTGCCGGCGGAGCGGATTGGAGTCGTGATCCATCCCGAGTCGATCATACACTCACTGGTGGAGTTCCGTGACGGGGCGATGGTCGCACAGCTCTCGATACCGGACATGCGAACGCCGATTCAGTATGCGTTGACGTACCCCGAGCGGCGACCGTGCCCGGCGAAGTACCTGGATTTGGTCGAAACTCGTCAGTGGAACCTCAGTGCACCTGACACGGAGCGTTTTCCGGCACTAGAATTGGGCTATGAGGTAGCGCGGCGTGGAGGTACGTCCGGTGCTGTGCTCAACGCGGCCAACGAAGCCGCCGTGGAGCTTTTTCAGTCTGGAGTGATCCACTTTCTGGATATTGTTCGGTATGTCGAGCAGGCGCTTCGCGAACATTCGTTCGTGGCTTCGCCGACAATGGAAGACTTATTAGCCGCAGACCGTTGGGCTCGGCAAGAGGTTATTCGATGCACAACCTGTTGATGTCGTCGGTGGTTCCGGTTCTTGCGGACTCCGTCTTACTTAACTTGTGGAATGGTGTGTGGCCGTATCTCATGATGATGGGCGGGTTTTCGGTCATCGTTTTCGTTCATGAGTTGGGGCACTTTGCGGTGGCCAAATGGGCCGGTGTCCGCGTGGAGAAATTTGCGATTGGCTTCGGACGTGAACTGGTCGGCTTCACTAAAGGAGAGACGCGCTACTCGTTCAACCTGTTGCCGCTCGGCGGGTATGTCAAAATGCTCGGGCAGGAGGACTTTGACGACAAGTCCAACGAACTGAAATTCAAGGCAGACCCGCGATCGTTTGCGAACAAGCCGGTGGGGCATCGCGCCGCGATTGTCTCCGCGGGGGTCGTGATGAATGTGCTGTTCGCGTGCTTCCTGTTCATGATCGTGTTTCTCGTGGGTATGCAGGCGACGGCCTCACGGATTGCGTTCGTGGAGCCGGATTCTCCCGCTGAGCGTGCCGGTCTGATGCCGGGTGATATCGTGAAGCGGATCAATGGCCAGACCATCAAGGAATTCGCTGAGATTAAAATGGCGGTGATGCTGTCGCCGCCACATGAGCCGATCGATGTGGTTGTGGAGCGTGAGGGGGTCGAGCGAAGCGTTCCGATCAGTCCGGAGTATCGCAAACCAAAAACCACACGCGACGTCCAGCGGCAGGTCATTGGGATTGCGCCCGGGGTGACGCCGGAAATACTCGCCGTGGGTCCGGAGATTGACGTGAGCCGGGCCGATCAACCGCACGTTGGCGATACCGTTGTGGAGGTCGGTGGTGTCCAGGTGACGAAAGCCAACGCGAACAAGGTCTATCAGATGTTGGCCTATACGGAGGACGATGTCGTCGTGGAGCGGCCCGACCCGGATCACCCGGACGCGCCGCCGGAGCGAGTTACGATCAAGATTCCGCCCGTGCTCTCGCTCTACCCGAGCGATCTGAACGATTCGAGTTCGGTGAGTGTCTTGGGGCTAACGCCCCTGGTGCGTGTTAGCTCCGTCGATCCGCGCGGTCGGGCGCATATCGCGGGTCTGGAGGTGGGTGATACGATTCTTAGCTTCGACGATAAGCCCCACCCCGACCGGGCAGCCATCGCACGCGCTGTTCGCCACCATGCGGAGCGGGATATCCCGTTTCGAGCGCTCACGGCCGAGGGGCGTCTTCGTACCGGCTTCCTGCGGCCCAAACGTCATGACAGCGGTGCCGCAACGGTACAAGCCGCCATTGAAGCGATCCCTGGTGCTGCCGAAGGAGAGCCACGGGTACGGTTTGGAGAGGTGCGGTCGTTCGGAGTGGCCTCTAAGGCGGGAATCGAAAAAGGCGATGTGATTCTGAGCATCCTCGGCAATGATCGCCCGTCGTTGCGTACTGTGACGAAGGTGGTGGGTAGCATGCGTGGGAAACCGGTATCGGTGACGGTGCGCAGTGCTTCGGGGGCGGTGTCGACCAAAACCGTTGTCCCCACGGCCCCCGGGGTAGCTGATGCCTTCTTTACGCTGGTTGCCGAGGATGTGATGCAAACCGGGCGGGTTCTTCCGACGATCAACGGGAAACCAAGCCCCGCCGCGGTGGCCGGTGTGCCGGATGCAGTCACTATCATCTCGGTCGACGGTGAGCCGGTGGGGCGTTGGCGTGATCTGATTGCGGCCTTTCGTCGAGGCGCGGGCGGAGATGTGGATTTGACGTTTCGCGCGCATGACGGTTCGCAGCGGACGGTGGCGTTCCCCGTGCCGCAATCATTGCGTACGAAGTTGGGGATCGGGCCGGCCGGTCGCATCGTGACAATCGGTGGCAGTGATACCGTGACGATCGAGACCAGACTGGGAAGTCAGCGTGTGTCGATCGGGTACCACGAGGGGCTTCGTCGACGCCTGAAGCAATTGGTGGGCCAGACGAACGTGCCGGTGGAGTACCGGGTCAACGTGCTGGGAGATTTGCAAACGGCGTATGTGGACGTCACGGATGACATGGTGGATCCGTGGCTCGGTCGCGTGCAGTTCTCGCCCAACGTCGGATGGGGAGAGGAGCAGACGCTTCTCAAGGGTGAGAACGTGTTCGATGCCGTGGGCATCGGGCTGCACAAAACCTACTATTTCGTGCTTCAAGTGCTCAAGACGATGGAGCGAATGATTTTCACGCGCACCGTCGGTGTGGAGAGTATGTCCGGTCCGCTTGGGATCATCGACATCGGCGGCAAGTTCGCGCAGAGTGGTTTCGTTAAGTTTCTATTCTTCATGGCCATCATCTCTGCGAACCTTGCGGTGATTAACTTCCTGCCCTTGCCGATCGTGGATGGTGGTCTGATGGTCTTTCTCATCATCGAAAAGATTAAGGGTAGCCCCGTCAGTTTGCGCGTGCAGGTAGCCACGCAGATGATTGGACTGTTCCTGATTATTGGTGCGTTCATGTTTGTGACCTACCAGGACGCGCTGCGTCTCTGGGGTTGACGCGTTTTTTCCATATCTCCTGGTGTCTGCCCGCAGCTTTCATGGCGCAATGATCGCGGCGGTCGGGAGGGTGTTCCGGTGGGATCACTCGTCCTCGTCGTTGCTGTCATGTTTTTCTCGGACGTGCCTGGTTTCCGTTCCCAGGATTCCTTCGTGATATCGTACAACATAAGCGAGGCCATCCCGCACGGCGGGGTGGTGGCTGATGATGCGGCACAAAGGGGGATTGCAATGGCGACGGATACGTCCGAGGTTACCCTGTTGACGGAAGAATCGTTGGGGGCACTGTTGGCCGAGCGGCGCGGCCTTTGCGTGACCAAGTCGAAGCAATGCCGACGAGAGGTGGTCCGCTGGCCGTTTCCCGGCACGGTGCAGCTTTGGCTATCAGACGATCAGGATGGTGAAAAACTCATCTTGGCGAGATCGTTGAATCTGAGCGTGAAGGGGTTGGCGATTCGTTGTGAAGAACCGTTGGAGCCGGGGACGACCGTGACCGTGGCTGTTCACGAGCCGGAAGTTAGCTTCCAAGGGGAAGCGGTGGTCAAACATTGCACCCAAAACGACGACGGGATCTACTGCGTGGGCTTGGCGTTCGTGTTTTACAAATAGCGGTTTTGCGCCCCCAGGGGTTGAGCTGCCCGGTGCCGGAGCAGACGGATCGACGCTGGCCGTGTGAGAGCCGACATTGTTCGATTCGGCGTGAATGAACAATAGGCCACCGATTCCGGGAACCTGCGAGCCTTGTTGGTGCGGCGTAATCATTCGAATGACCTGCCGGGGCATACGCCGGGAACTCCGTCGCGTGTAACACCGCCGCTGCGTTTCCGGTTGAGAGTCGTTCCCCTCAATCAGTTGAACCTTCGGTAGCCAGACGCGTCACCGTGTTACCAAGAGCCTATGCTCCCCTTGATTCGGATTTAGTGCTCGTCCGTGAAGGGACCGTATGGCCCCTCGAGGAGCTATGACCAGAGTGGCCGCGGTCAAAGCCAGCAGGCACATGATCGTCATCCCCCACGCCGACACCGCCGGGATCGCAATGGATGGCGGTTCACTTGTGATGGAATACAAATCCACCGTGTCGCCGGAGGTGCGGATTACGATCGGGTCAAACCGCAGGCGAGTGATGACACCGACGTATAACGGATGGGATGAAAGATCGACCTCGTAGGTGTGGGGTTTACCGTCCGGAATGATTGTGATGGGTAGACGCTTGTCGCCCGTAAAGAGACCATCCTCTCCGGCGAAGAAAACTTCTGCCTGGTTCTGTTGTGTATGGTACGCCGCTCGAATGTAAACTCGGGCGACATCGGCCGCATCCCACCAACCCGGTGGGCTGACTATTTGTGGATCGGCTTGGTCGAGCGTCAAGGGCCAGAACCCACCGTATGGCGGGGCGGGGTCAGACAGATTCGCGGGGTAGAAGTTCTGACGATTATCACCGAACACGTACGTCGGTCGCGGATTGGGTTTGTGTGCGTAGACGTACGCACGGATATCGTTGTTCAAATCGCCGAGAATCAACGTATAGCGGTAATCATAGACAATGTTGTGATCGATAAACTCTGTGTGCAACGGCGCGATGTAGCCCGTACTGTCATTGGACGGGCCTCCGACGCCGGGCGGACCGTGGAATCCTCCGGCTGTCAGATAAGCGCCGGGATGAAAGACGCCCACCCCCCAATCCTGGTCGTCAACCAACGCGGCCCAGTTCTCGGTGCTGCTCCAGTACTCCCAGGGGGGGCCGCTGTTGATGATTTGTGTGAGACTGTCGCCTGTAAACGGCGTGGTCCCTGTGTATGTGAACAGCCGGTACAACGTCCCGACCGTATAGATGGCCGGTAGTTCCTGATGCCGTGCGCTGTAGCGTGTTGTGTCCGACCGGGCGTTGCTCAGTCTGTTTCGAACGTGAGCCCTGTTCGATTCAAGCGTGATCCACAGTTCCATCGTACACTCGGAATCCACATCCTGGAGAGCCCACTGCTTCGGCGCAGACCGGACGTAGAGGGTCGTTCCGTCATTGGTGTAGGCCAGCACTTGCGATCGGTTCCCGTATACATCGCCCGCCTGAACCGGGTTCCACCCCCAACCAGCGTAGGCCGCGTGTTGCGTGGCTCCCGCCGGAATAAAGGGATCAGGTCCCGAGAAGTACGATTGCTGAACGAAGCGCCCAAGATCACGGGTGTTGAACACGCTGCTGGAAGAACCCGACTCGCTCAGGTAGCTGATGGCACCGCCCCGAGCCAAATCAACCCCGATTTTGATCACACTGTTGTCTAGGAGTCTGTCCGAGTATTACCGCTTGACACGTATGCTATGATGCGGGTCGTCGTGAGGGAAGATCGGGACGATTTTTGAGGACTCAGGGATGAGCAAGACCTATCGAGCGTGGAATCCGGATCAGACGTATCTGCT
>JAJRSP010000088.1 GCA_024278775.1 Planctomycetota bacterium | reverse complement strand
GTTGACGGTACATGCGTCTTACGCATACGGTCCGGAGCGGCGCGGCGACGACACCTGCGACACATTCGACATGGCGATTGACATCATGGACACCTGGGGCTCGACACTCGCAAAACTGGTGAGCGTACCGTTTCCACTGGAAGCGTTTCGGGCCGCCTTCGCCTCGGCGCTGAGCACGGGACAAAGCCGAGCCGTCAAAACCGTTTTTACTATACCCGATGGATAAGTTCGCATGATTGATTCCAAGCAGCCGCCCAACATACTCACGGTGACGGCCAAGGATCCCGCGTTTCTCTTTCACCGAGGTGAGGGATACGAGCGGCACCGCCTTCCGATCGGCACGAAGGTGGTCTATCCGAATGCGCCGCTGAAGCCGCTTCCCGATCGAACGGCGGCCATCACCCACGCCATCGATCATCCGCTGGGTACCGATCCGCTCGACGCCCATCTTTCGGCCGGTATGAAGGTCACGATCGCTTTCGATGATGTGTCACTGCCGCTGCCGCGTATGGCCCAGCCGGACATCCGGCAGACGATCATCGAGATCGTCCTCGAACGGCTCGACAAGGCCGGTATCACCGATATCGAGCTGATCTGCGCCATCTGCCTGCACCGTCGCTGCACACCGGTGGAGCTGAAACATTTTGTCGGGGCGGAGGTGTTCAAGCGTTTCTGGCCCAACAAGCTTTATAACCACGACGCGGAAGACCCGCATGGGATTACACACCTCGGCAAGACATCCACCGGGGAGGATGTCGAACTCAACCGTCGCGCCGTGGAGTCTGACCTGCTGATCTACGTCAATATCAATCTGGTGACGATGGACGGTGGTCACAAATCGGTCCCTGTCGGACTCGCCACGTACAAGTCCGTCCGGCATCACCACAACGCCACGATGATGTTGCACGACTCCAGCTACATGGACCCACCCCACAGCAACTTTCATCGGTCGTGCGAGCGCATGGGGGATATCGTTCGTCGGCACATGAAAATCTTCACCATCGAGACGACGCTCAACGGCGATACGTTTCATCGGTCGCTGGGTTTTCTTCAGAAACGCGAGCACGATTGGAACCTGATCGACTCGGTTGGCTTTCAGGCCAGCCGCGTTGGGCTCAAGTGGTTACCTGGGGCGCTTCGCCGCAGGGCGTACAGCGCGCTGCCCGCGCCGTACGGTTTGACCGGCGTACACGCGGGCGACACGGAGGCCGTCCACGCGGAAACGCTGAAAAATGTCCATCGGCAGCATCTGGTGCCGCTCGATGAGCCAGCCTACATCGTGATTATCGGCTTGCCGTCGATCGGACCGTACAACGTGTCGTCCATTCTCAATCCGATTCTCGTGCAGTGCCTCGCACTCGGATACTTCTTCAACTTCTATCGCAACCACCCCTATCTGAAAAAAGGCGGTGCGATGATCCTGCTGCATCCGATCGAAAACAAGTTTCACATGACGCATCATCCGTCTTACTATGATTTCTGGAACGAAGTGATCCCGCAAACGAAAGACCCGCACGAGCTGGAGCATCGCTTCGAGACATCATACGCTGAAAACGAACGATATATTGATCTCTACCGAAACTCCTACGCCTACCATGGTGTGCACCCGTTCTATATGTGGTATTGGGGGGCGCATGGCGCGGCCCATGTCGGGAAAGTCATCGCCGTGAATCCGAGCAGCACACTTGCGGCCAACCGGCTCGGCTATGACATCGCCCCGACACTTGATGCGGCTATTGGTCTGGCGAAAGACTTCGCAGGTCAAAATGCCAGGCTGATGTACTTTCACTGTCCGCCCGTGTTTATGTGTGATCTGCCAGCCTGACGAGTCATGGGATCCAACGCCCACATCTTCATCATCGCCAACCCAACCTCCGGTAAGAGCCGGAATGCGCACCCGACCGAACGAATCGCTGACCGTTTGAAACAACGCGGACTCCGCGTCACCGTCCGACAAACCAAAAGCGCCGGCGACGCCGAACGCATCGCCACCGAAGCGCTACAACAAGACATCGCCCCACCTACCTGTCTGGTGGCCTGCGGTGGAGACGGCACGATTCAACAGGTCGCGGACGCGATGGCCCGTGCCCGGCAGCGACTGAGTGATCAATGCCCGTCGATGGCACTGGCACCAGCCGGGAGGTGCAACGACTTTGCCCGAGCATTGGGCGTCACTCAGGACCCGGACTTCATCGCGTCGGTCATTGCGAACGGTGTGGATCAACTCATCGATCTCGGCCGAGTCAACGGGAGATATTTTTGCACGATCGTGACGGTGGGCATTGATGCGGAGATTTCGCGGTTTGTCGATGGGATGACGATGCCCCTGACCGGAACGCTCGCCTATCTCTACGGTGCGGTGCGTGTGCTGCTTACGTATTCACCGCGTACGCTGTGTATCAAAGGGGATTTCGGCACCATCGAAGGCCCGGTGTTGCTGGCGTCGAGTGCGAATACGCCGTCGTACGGCGGGTCCGTCCCCATCGCACCGAAAGCCGACCCGACGGACGGTAAGCTGGACCTCTGCGTCATCGAGCACACGTCCATGTGGAAATCATTTCGGCTGATTCCGGCTGTGCTTCGCGGTCACCACACGACGCGACCAACCGTAAGGTACGTTCAAACGGCACACATCGACATCACCTC
>JAJRSP010000087.1 GCA_024278775.1 Planctomycetota bacterium | reverse complement strand
TCGGTGCCGCGCAAAAGTACCAGATTTTTGCCACGCCGGCGTATGTCGTGCTCAACGCGGACGGCGCAGTCGTGAATCAGATCATGGGATCGCGCAGCGTCGAGGATTTCGTTTCGTTTCTTGATACCTCGCTTGGGCTAGCCGCTAACACGCCGACGCCCGGCGCCTAGCCGCTTTCAGCCGTTCCGCAAGATAGCGCCCGGTATAACCCTTTGTGCATTGCGCGACATCTTCCGGTGTCCCTTCGGCGACGACGCACCCGCCTTCGTCTCCTCCCTCCGGTCCAAGGTCAATGATCCAGTCGGCAACTTTGATCACGTCCAGGTTGTGCTCGATGATGAGTACGGTGTTTCCGCGATCGGCGAGCCGATGGAGCAACGTCAGGAGATTGCGAACGTCGGCCGGGTGCAGTCCGGTGGTCGGCTCGTCCAGGATGTACATGGTATGTCCGTCACCGGATTTATGTAGTTCTGCGGCGAGTTTCACGCGCTGCGCCTCTCCTCCAGATAGGGTATTCGATGGCTGACCAAGCTTCATGTAGCCAAGCCCAACATCCTTTAGGGCCTGCAAACGGCGCTTGATGTTAGCGAAGCTGTCGAAAAAGCTGACGGCTTGCTCGACCGAAAGCTGTAACACATCGGCGATGTTCTTCCCCCGGTAGCGTACGTCGAGCGTTTCCCGGTTGTATCGCGAGCCGCCGCACGCACTGCATTCCACAAACACATCGGGGAGAAAGTGCATGGCCACCCGTTTCGTACCCTGCCCTTCGCAATGTTCACAGCGCCCGCCCTTGGCATTAAAGCTGAACCTTGCCGGCCCGTACCCGCGGATCTTCGCCTCGCGGGTTTGCACAAACAGCTTGCGGATCAGATCGAACACGCCGACGTAGGTGGCCGGATTGCTTCGCGGTGTCCGTCCGATGGGGGACTGATCGATCTCGACCACTTTGGTGACCAGTTCGTCGCCAATAAGTTTTGCAAACGGACCGGGTTTGGGTCCGGTACCGTTAATGCTGCGCTGAAGCGCTCGCTGGAGTACCTGGTTGACGAGCGTGCTCTTGCCGCTTCCTGATACACCCGTCACACACACCAGACACCCGAGCGGCACGGACACACTCAGGTTCTTCAGGTTGTTGGCCGTGACCCCTTCGATGCGGACCATGCGTTGCCGGTCGATGGGCCGCCGGCGGTCGGGAAGCAGGATGGCCGAACGACCCGTAAGAAAACGACCGGTGGATGAGGCCTCGCAAGCCCGAAGGTCGGCAAGCGATCCCTCGACGATCAGCCGACCACCACGCTCGCCCGCGCCGGGGCCGATGTCGATCACATAGTCGGCCACGGCGATGACCTCCTCGTCGTGCTCGACAACGATTACAGTGTTGCCCAGCGAAGCGAGTCGCTTGAGGATATCGGTGAGCCGCTTAGTGTCCCGGCTGTGCAGGCCGATGGTCGGCTCATCGAGCACGTAGCAGACGCCGGACAGCCCGCTGCCGATTTGCG
The DNA here is from genome assembly GCA_024278775.1 of Planctomycetota bacterium. The sequence goes on along the minus strand of JAJRSP010000087.1, from coordinate 6,023 downwards.
TGGCGAGGCGGATACGCTGAAACTCGCCGCCGGACAGCGTCGCGCTCGATCGATCGAGTGTGAGGTAGCCGACGCCGACGGCCGACAAAAACCGCAGACGTTGACGGATACCGCGCAAGATCGGTTCGGCGATCGTGGCTTGTTCCGCGGGAAACGACAGCTTTTCAAAGAAGACCGCGGCCGAGGCGACCGTCATTCGTGCGATGTCGGCGATGGATGTGCCGTGGATACGCACGCAGAGAGATCGCGGGTTGAGCCGGGCTCCGGCACATGCCTGGCACGGCGACTCGGCCATGAAGGCACGAAGTCTTTGTTTGGCGGCATCGGTATCGGCCGTCTCCCACCGGCGGCGCAGATTGGGCAAGATGCCTTCGAACGTCGTACCGTGGCGCTTGGCATCGGCGTCGGTGGTGCCGTGCCAGAGGAGTTCGGCCTTTTCCTTCGGGATGTTGCGAAAGGGGATGTCGGGCAGCACGTCGAAGCGTTCGCAAAACTGTTGGATTCTTTCCGAGTACGTCCCGCTACGCGCTAGGCTTTTCTTTCGCCAGGCGGCGATGGCACCGCCGGCAAGCGATGCGTCGGGATCGGGCACGATCAGCGCTTCGTCGAATGCGGTGGTGGTGCCAAGACCGTGGCAGGTTTCGCAGGCCCCCTGCGGCGAGTTGAAACTGAACAGGTGCGGCCCGATCGTATCGAGCCGGACTTCCGCGTGAACCGGGCAGGCCAACACCGTGCTGAAGACTTCGTCGGACCATACGTCTCCGCGCTGAATGGCTACGATCACGCGGCCTCGGGAGAGCGCCTCCGTCGTCTCCGTCGATTCGGCCAGGCGCTGTTCGATACCCGGTTTGATAACCAGCCGATCCACAACGGCGTCGATCGAATGGTTCTTCTGCGGAACCAGCGGTGACATGTCTTCCAACAGTGTGACCGTGCCGTCCACACGCGCGCGAACAAAGCCATCCTTCATGAGCCGCTTGAGGATGGGCTCATGGTTCCCGCGTTGTTTGTGGATGAGCGGCGCGAGCAGCATGATCCGCGTCCCCTCGGGTTCACGCATGATGGCGTCCACAATGTCGGAGACGCTCTGCCGTTCAATCGGCCGATCACAAATCCAACACTGCGGGATACCCACGCGGGCAAAAAGCACGCGGAAGAAGTCGTGCAATTCGGTGGTAGTGGCGACGGTCGATCGCGGGTTGGCCGACACGATACGCTGCTCGATGGCGATGGTGGGGCTTAGCCCTTCGATCCGATCGACGTCCGGTTTTTGCATCTGCTCCAAAAACTGGCGTGCGTACGCGGAGAGTGACTCGACGTATTTTCGCTGACCTTCGGCATAGAGTGTATCGAATGCGAGCGAGCTTTTTCCACTACCCGAGACGCCGGTAATCGCCGTCAGTTGTCCGCGCGGAATCATGACGTCGATACCCTTGAGGTTGTGCTGTCGCGCGCCAACGACGCGGATGACCGACTGATCCGACACGGTGATCTCCCTCTGGCTACAAGGCCACACCCAGTCCCTACGGTAAAGGCAGCTCAACGAAAGCTCAAACGTAGGTTCGGGCGTAGTCGCCTGTGGCTATGTGCTTGGGCGTGCCTTTGTGAGGACCGCCGTGAGTGTCCGAAAATGCCTGTGGTGGGCGTCTTGGGAGTGATGATGACCCAAACGAGCGAAGTTGGGGTGATCTTTCAGCCGACATGAGAGGTAGACCGGAAAGCGGGCGAGGGGGCTTCTCCTTTGTAAAGAACCGTCGGAGCGGTCTGTATACTTCTGGACCGTCTCTGCGCTGAGTCATATACTCAGTCAGGGGTGGATGCCACGTTCCAAGCGGCTGGCACCCGGGCCGATAATCGAGGCGTAGTTCGGACGATCGTCCAGTACCAAGGAGGCATTATGCATCGCACATCGTCACGCATCGCCGGATACAACAGCTTCAGGCTCAGGGGCTTCACACAACTGGCGTCGATTGCGCTCTTGGCGTGTTCGGCCTATGCGGTCGACGAGGCACAGATCGCACGCCAATCTCCAGACGAACTCTGGCACCAGAGTGTGCAATTTGCGGAACGGGGTGATTTCAGCAGCGCCGCAGAGGCCATCCGGCAGCTTCGTTCCCCGACCGACCTGACCAACAAAGTCACGGCGTGGCTTTCTGCGTATGAGAAAAAACAACAGCAGCGTAAGGAAATGAACAAGGCCGACTATGAGAAATACGTCGGCTATGCGAAGGCGCGGATCGAACGCAAGGAGTACGATCTTGCGTTGAATTGGGTGATCGCGGCGGCGGACGTGGCTGAAGATCGTGACGCGCTGGTGTCGAGCGAATGGGTGCAGGGCCTGACGAACAGCGCCCTGGAAGAAGCAGCGCGGCTTCGTAAGGAAAGCCAATGGCGTGACGTTTGGCAGCTTTATTCCGGGCTGACCGTGTTGTTTGATAGTAACCCACAATACCAGAAACTCGAACGTGAAGCGGTGACGCATCTGCGTCTCGACTCAATGTTCAACGACGAAAAAGAACGATGGAAAGAGCGCATTCAGCGCGTGGAGTGGCGCGACGCGCAAGCAGCACTCGAATATGTGTGGCACTATTATGTGGAACCGCCGGACTTTAAGAGTATCGCGCGGAGCGGGTTGGAGCATCTGCTGTTGTTGGCGGAATCGAAGGCGGCGCAGGAAAAATTGCCGGGGCTAAGCAACGAAGACGATCGTCTGGACTTCGAGGTTCGGATCAAAGCACGGCTGGCACAGATCGAGGACGCCCCGACGGTGGATCGCGCAGATTGTATTCGTCACTTCCGCCGCGTCGTGCGAGACATCAATCCGGAGACCGTAAACCTGCCGGAAGAGCTCATCGTCAGTGAGATCATGCGCGGGGCCTTTGAACCGCTGGACGATTTTACCGCGATGATCTGGCCGCAAGCGGTGGATGAGTTTAACAAACACACCCGGGGCGACTTCACCGGCGTGGGGATTTCAATCATCAAGAACGCACTGGACGAGATCGAAGTCGTCACACCATTGGAAGACACGCCCGCCTATCGAGCCGGTGTGCAGGCCGGTGACGTCATTACACACGTCGACGGCGTCTCGATCAAAGACTACAGCACCAGCAAAGTGGTTGACACGATCACCGGACCGCGAGACACGCCGGTCACCCTGACGATTCGGCGCGGTGACAAGGACATCGAGTTTCCGCTGGTACGCAAAAGGGTCAAGATTCAGTCCGTCAAAGGCTGGAAACGCGACGGAGACGAACGGTGGAACTACTGGCTCGACAAGGAGAACGGCATCGGTTACGTCCGTCTCACGAGCTTTCAGCGTAACACCGTGGAGGACCTTCGAAACACGCTTAGCGAGCTGCAAGCCCAGGGGCTCAAGGGCTTGGTGCTTGATCTTCGGTGGAACCCGGGCGGCCTGCTCGATTCAGCGTGGGAAATCTCTTCCATTTTCCTCCATCGAGGTGATGCCGTGGTCAGCACCAAAGGGCGGATATCTCGTGAAGACCAGGAACTCTTCGCACCGGGCACCGGACCCTATGCGGATTTGCCGCTGGCCGTTCTCGTGAATGGCAGCAGCGCCAGTGCTTCAGAGATTCTGTCCGGGGCCATTCGTGATAACCATCGCGGCACGGTGATCGGTGATCGGACGTTTGGAAAGTTCAGCGTTCAGAATCTGATTCCACTTGGACCCTCCGGAGCCAAACTCAAAATCACCACGGCCCGCTACTACCTGCCCAGCGGCGTGTCGCTGCATCGTGAGCCGGGTTCCAAAACATGGGGCGTCGAGCCGGACTTGATGGCCCGACTGGTCCGCAAAGAGAAAATCAAGGTGAGTCAGGCGCGGCGTAAGGCTGACCTGCTCGGTCCTCAGGTCCAGAAGGATGACAAGAAAAAGGACGAGAAAGCCGCCGAGGACAAGACCGCCGGCGACAAGGCGGACGGTGACGACAAGGATGCCGAAAAGGTGACTGATGCCAAGGGTGACAAGGAGAGCGGCAAGAATGCCGAAAAGGTGACCGATGCGGACGGTGATAAAAAGCCGGAGCTGCCGAAACTTGATCAGCCTGATGAAAACGAACGACCCGACGACGATCCCCAGGTGGATACGGCCCTGATGCTGCTTCGGATGACACTCCTCGGTGAGCAATATCCCACGCTCGCCAAGGCCGAGCGTTCTGGACCAACCAGCGGAGCCAAGCAACCACTCCAAAGGTAGATCTGGCTTTCACACGTTGATGTACGCTCCGACCGGCGGTTTCTACCTCAGAAACCGCCGGTTTTAGCGTGCCACCCGCTGACGGCATGCCACACACGTTCATTATGTCCCGAGCCGCGGGGTTCACGCCGCACGGTTTTTCAATTATCGCATGTCGTCCGACCGGGTGCCCCACCATGGTTCACGACCGCCGATTCGGCCATCCACCCTCACGTTGGTGCCTGCTTGCCATCTCACGCCAAACGGACGATGATCCGCCCTCTCGGCTTGGAGAAGAGCCGGATCGAAGGTGCTTTGAGGGAGTGACGAACGTCCATGGAACGTACACTGATCATACTTAAACCGGATGCCCAGCAGCGTCGGCTGACCGGGCGGATTTTGCAGCGTTTTTTGGACAAAGGGCTCACCATGTCCGGCATTAAGCTGATGCGCATCTCGCGCGAGCTGGCCGAGGCCCATTACGCCCCACACAAAGGCAAGCCGTTTTATCCGGGGCTGATCGACTACATCACCTCGGGTCCGGTGGTGGTGCTAGTGCTGGCCGGTCCACGCTGCATTGAGATGTCACGAACCCTGATGGGTAAGACTTTCGGGTACGAAGCCGCTCCGGGCACGATTCGCGGGGACTTCGGTGCCAGCCGGTCGTTTAACCTCGTACATGGGAGTGATTCGCCGGAGTCGGCCGCTACGGAGATCGCGCTCTATTTCACCGACGGCGAGCTTCTCGACGACACTCCCGTCGGCAGCGAATGGGTGTTCCCCGGAAACGACGACTAGCGGCTTGTCCTAACCAAATTGATGGGTTCGGTATCAACCGAGGGTGGCATGCCCAAGCCGAAGGCGCGGGCATGAGCCTACGACAGACCGAAGACATGGCCGCGCTTCGCTTGGCCACGCCACCCAGCCGGACACCCGGCACGGAGGAACACATGATTGTTGGTTACCCTACGACGGAGGATCTACCATGAAAGTGAAGTCCATCGACGCACACGAGCAAACGCCGGTTCAGATGGAGGGGGCCGAGGGTGCGCAGATGCGTATGCTCATCGGTCCCGATGACGGCGCGACGAACTTTCACATGCGACAATTTGAGGTCGCGCCCGGCGGATACACTCCGTGTCATCGCCATGACTACGAGCACGAGATCCTGATCCTCTCCGGAGCGGGCACCGCCAAGAGCGAGCAGGGCGAGCGTTCCTTCCGCTCGGGAGACATCATCTTTGTTCCGGCCAATGAGGAACACCAGTTCAAAAACACCGGTGCCGATCCGCTTACGTTTATCTGCCTCATTCCCGCACCGCAGGACTGCACGAAGTAAGACACGCGATCACCGGATCGTCGCCGCCGTACCATTCCTATCGGGAGTACGAATGTGCCCGCCCACACGATTCCCTATCGGGTTCCTCGCAAGCCGGAGGCCGAGATGCGCGCACGCGCCAACGAACTCCTGGCCGAGATGCAGCTACGACGGAGTTGCCGTTTTTTCAGCGACGATCCGGTACCGCGTGAACTCATCGAAAAAGTGATTGAGATCGGACACGCCGCACCAAGCGGCGCAAATCGCAAGCCCTGGCGTTTTGTGGCCGTCGATGATCCCAACCTCAAACGCGAAATACGCCGTGCCGCGGAGGAGGAAGAACATTTCAGCTACGCCCACCGTATGCCACGGCAATGGCTGGAAGCACTGGAACCGATCGGCACGGATGAGCACAAGCCGTTTCTGGAAATCGCACCCTGGCTTGTGGTCATCTTTCGCATCGATTGGGAGATTGTCGATGGAGAGACATACAAGAATTATTACCCGATG
>JAJRSP010000086.1 GCA_024278775.1 Planctomycetota bacterium | reverse complement strand
CGCGCTTAGGCGGATGATGTACTTCTTATACCGAATTGCCATAACGATCCTCCATGATCTGATGACTCGACTTCCACATCATGGAAACATCGGAACAAAGAACCCAAAACCCGCACATTTTCGCGTGGCGATGCACTAGCCTTCCTGAATGTTGCTGAAGGTAATCGTGATCGTCGACCCGTCCGCGTTCGCCACCTCCGCCCCCCCGTTCCAAAAGATGGAATTCGTCACGTGTAGGACGCTGGGTTGCTGCGGACAGCACGAATCAAACGCCATGGCGTTCCCGTCAGCAGCAGAATTGGCAGCAAAAGTACAATTGACAAGTGAAGACGAACTGGCACCGTACCAGATGCCGCCACCCGCCTCCGCCGTGTTCTCGACGAAAAGGCCGTTTTGTACGACCATGCCGCTCCCCCACCCGCGAATCGCCCCACCGCTAAAGCCCGCCGAGTTACCTCTAAAAACGGAATCGGTCAGAACCGGACTGCCGTTCTCGCTGTTGATCGCCCCGCCAAACACGGCCTTGTTACCACGGAATGTGCAGTGACGCACGGTCGGACTCCCACCCAAGATCAGCAATCCGCCGCCTCGGCCGTCGAGGTCCGGTCCGGTGGCGTGGCCACCGGTGATGGTCAATCCGTCGAGCGCAGAAGACGCGCCGGTGCCTGTCCCCGTCACAACGTGATAACTGTTCTCATTGTAGTTCGTAAAATGGGGTCCGTCGTTGCCAGCCAGATCACCGCTGAGAATAGACTCAAACTCGTTGATCGAACGTTGATCGGCATTGACTGTACCGCAGCCCGCATAACCACCCTGGATCAGAAGGCCGTTCGATAGCTGAAACGTCGACCGCCGGTCACCCGAGATTTGGCCGGCACCCGTGTCAGGTTTGTAGACGCCTTGTGCCACGCGAATCTCGGTCACCACTCCGCTGGAGTCGGCGGCCGTCGCGATGGCATCCTGAAGAAACACGCAGGCGTCGCACCAAGTTGAACCGTCGTTCGCACCGGTGGCGGAGTCGTCCACGTATAGCACTGACTGGGCCACCGAAATCGGCGACAAGATAAGACAACACACGATCCACGCGACGTGTGCGCAGCCACTTCGGATCAAACGTGTCATCTCGAAATCTCCCGAGCAACAACACCACCCCGCGTGTCGGCACTCCGTATGCATGGAACCTGAAGGACACAATCGTAACTGAAATGACGCGACCATGGCAAGCGAAAACGGTTGTTTTTCCTCAAAACGCGGCTGTCCCGTCACTCCGAGGCACCGACCTGGCTCGCCAGCCGCGAAAACACTACGGTGGGCTACTACCGACCGTGCCGTTGTTATGATCACGGCATGCACTGATCACGGCACGCAGCCCACTTTTTTGGGACGCAAAGGCATACCTACCAGGCACCGGGCGGTGTGCCTGTCACGACGTAGTAACGAATCCAATAACCACGTTGACCAAGGCCCGGCCGATAGCCAAGATAGGGTGAGCGTTGAAGAGGAATACACCCGATGAGTCACCGGGAAACTCACGGCGGGCTGTTAGCTCGCCCTACATGAAACGGATTCGATGAAACTGCTTCGACAAACCGGCGTAGAACTTCTTGTGCTTGGCGTGGTCGGACTTGCGCTTTCGGCGATGAGCAACGGCATCCGCGCCAAGGGTTCCATCACGCTGGGCAAAAACTATTTCTATATCGCCGAAGCATCCCCCGGCGCGGCAGACGCCGGGCATGCCCGTGCCAACATCAGCGCCGAGCCCGTGAATACTGATCTTGCAAATACCGGGCATACAAGCAATGGGCAGGTGGACGGGGTGCTTCCTGTGAACGCCAACGGCACCACGCGTACACCGCCACCGACCACGAAGACAGAGTCTGAACACCCCAAGCATTCATTTCAGGAAATCGACTATGCCGGCGTCTTCAGACTGCTGGATGACCCGGACACGGAGAGCGGACTGAACGTCTTCGTCGATGCCCGCAACGATCACAGCTTCGAGGAGGGCCACATCCCCGGCGCGGTGCAGTGCGACCATTACAACATTGACCAATACTGGGATGCGGTCGAGCCGGTCGTCATGGGGGCGATGAAGGTCATCGTCTACTGTGGCGGCGGCGACTGCATCGACAGCATTCTGATGTGCCAGGACCTGACCAACAACGGTGTCCCCAAAGAAGCGATCTTTCTCTATGCCGGCGGCTGGAAGGAATGGTCGGAAAATGGCGGGCCGGTAGAAACGGGACGAAACGAATAGCATGACGAATCCACACCCTTCTTTCATCCGGCGTATCGACGACACGGGCCTTCCGCTCGCGCTCGCCCGGCTGATCATCGGCGGTCTGTTTGTCTGGATGGGCGTCCATAAAATCCAGGACCCGATCCTATTTCTCAAACAGATTCGGCTGTATGAGATGCTGCCGGAATCACCGTCGTACTTTCTCAACGGGACGGCCATCCTGCTGCCGTGGCTGGAAGTCGTCTGCGGGCTTGCGTTGATCGCCGGAACCTATCTGCGCGGTGCGGGGGCCATGATCGCGTTGATGCTGGCCACGTTTACACCGGCCATCTTCCTCCGTGCGATGGCGATTCACCAAACAGAGGGCACGCCGTTTTTTAACATCGCGTTCGACTGCGGGTGCGGCAGCGGTGAGGTCATCATCTGGAAAAAACTGCTCGGCAACACCGCCCTGTTCCTCGGTGCCCTGATACCCGTCTTTTCTTGTTCTCGGCGCTTCTGTTTCG
>JAJRSP010000085.1 GCA_024278775.1 Planctomycetota bacterium | reverse complement strand
GGCAGCAGGCCGCGGCAGGGGGCGTATCTCGACACGTACGGCTGGTTGCAGTACAAAAAGGGGGACTTTGCCGGTGCCGTGAAGTGGCTCAATCGCTCGCGGAATTCCTCGACTGGCCAAGACCCGGTGGTCCACGACCATCTGGGTGACGCCTACTGGCGGGCGGGGAAAAAAGAAGATGCGATCGAGGTTTGGACCAAGGCGGCCGAGCTCTCCAAGGCGAAGGAAGAGGGCCCGATCGGCAACGCCGACGAGAAACGTGTGAGGGATACCGTGCAGCAAAAAATCGACGCCGCGCGATCCGGTAAGGAGCCGGACATCGCACCGCTGGCGCTGCCCACGGAGCCTGCGGATGATACCGATCACCACAAATGGTAACCCCGAGCGAACGGGACAGGAGTAAGGCTGTGTCTGGACACTCAAAATGGTCGACCATCAAGCACAAGAAAGCCGCGCTGGATGCCAAGCGGGGTAAATCGTGGAGTAAACTCGGGCGAGCGATCATGATGGCTGCCAAGCAGGGCGGCGGAAACCCCAACGACAACCCGCGGCTTCGCCTGGCGATCGACAAAGCCAAGTCGGACAACATGCCCAAGGATACCATCGCCAAGGCCATCAAGAAGGGTACCGGTGAACTCGTGGGTGAGCATTACGAGGACGTACTTTATGAGGGGTACGGTCCCAACGGCGTCGCGGTGATGTGTCAGGCCGTGACGGATAATCGCAACCGCACCAGTGCGGAGATCAAAAAAATCTTCGAGCTACGCGGCGGCAATCTCGGTTCGAGCAACTGCGTCGCGTTTCAGTTTCACCAAAAGGGTGTGATCGTGATTTCGAGTGATAAGGCGACCGAAGATCAGGTGATGGAGATCGCGCTGGAAGCCGGGGCCGATGATGTCAGTTCCTCCGAATCCATCCACGAGGTGATTACCGCGCCGGATACGTTTGAGGCCGTGCGAGACGCCATCATCGCCGCGGGTATCGAGCCGGTCTCGGCCGAACTCTCCATGATCGCAGAGAACGAGATCACGTTGGACCTCTCGGCCGCGCGCAAGGCGCTCAAGCTGGTTGACGCCCTCGAGGATCAGGACGATGTCGACGCGGTCTACTCCAACTTCGACATCCCCGACGATGTGATGGCCACGCTCGCGAAGGAATAGGCGAGTGCAAGACACGTTTGGCGGCATCCGTGGGAACGGACTTCCAGGTGCGTCGTCTGTCCCCCATCTGCACGACGACAGCGGACATCGGGCAGAGTTCGGGCTTGGGGTTTCCAGTAGCTGGGACGCTACGCTTCCTCGGGGGAATAGACAACGCGTTCATTAACGTCGGTGCATTGCTTGCGACAACCGGCGTCATCGACTTGAGCAACGGTGGCGGGCAGTCCGAAACGGTCGGTCTCGCCGCCCATTTTTTCGTCGCAAGGCCGCCAGTGTGGATTGCGCGCGCCGGCTGTCGTCACCGGCTGATGAAGCGTTTCATGGCGTTGAGGGTGGCACCCGCATCCTACAGCAGCGTGAAATAGTTTTCGCAGGCGATATCGAACACTTCCGCGGACATGACGGGGTCGATGCGTAGGAATCGTGCCCGGTCGATGATCTGTAGGAGCAGATCCCGCGGTTGGCACGATCGGAACGGCCGCTCTTTCACCCGATAGTGATGGGTGATGAGGTGGTCCAGAGCTGGTTCATGCAGTTCGATGCCATATTGCTCGCACATCGTCTTGAAGAGCGCTCGGAATTCACTCTCTGTCGGGTCGATCACGTTAATTTTGTAAGGAATACGTCGCAGAAACGCGTCGTCGACAAGTTCTCTGGGTTCGATATTGGTCGAGAAGACGATCAGTTGATCGAAGGGCACCTGTATCTTTTTTCCGGATTTGAGCGAGAGGTAATCGTAACGTTTTTCAAGCGGGACGATCCAGCGATTCAACAGCTCGTCCGGGTTCATGGTCTGTCGACCGAAGTCGTCGATGACAAGTGTGCCGCAGTTGCTTTTGAGCTGTAGCGGGGCTTCGGTGATTTTTGTGAGAGGGTCATGCTGCAACTCCAACGCGGACATCTTCAGTTCGCCACCGACCATAATGGTGGGGCGGCGAATCTTGATCCATCGTGGGTCGTAGGCTTCGCCCTTGACGATGGACATGCCGGGTGTGCCGACCGGCTCATGGCTTTGCGGGTCGTACAGTTGAATGATCTCACCGTCGACCAGCAGTGCGAACGGAATCCAGATCGTGGTGCCGAATGCCCTGGTGATACGTTCCGCGATACTGGTTTTACCGTTGCCGGGGAAGCCGTAGAGAAACAGCCCCTTACCGGAGTTAATGGCCGGTCCGAGTCGCTCGAACATCGGTTCGTTGATGAGCAGATCCGAAAACGCCTTGCGAAGTTCGTTGATACACGGGTTTTCCCGCTTGATGGTTTGGGCATGGACCGAGTCAATGTAGGCCTTCAGCGGAACCGGAGCCGGTCCGCAGTAGGCGCATTCCTCAAGGTATCGTCCGGCGAGCGCACGGCCGTTCTCGGTGAGTGTGTATTCGAAGTCGCCCATGGCTGCCTGGTTCTTATAGACCACCAACTGACGCGACTTCAGGGCCGCCAGTAGCTCCATCGTGGACTTTCCGGGCAAACACAAGGCACGCGTGAGCCCACGCCCCGTGTCGGTACCCACCGCGAGGAGATGTTTCAACGCCAGCGATTCGGCCAGACAGTCGGGCACGCCCGCCGCCAGGTACGATTCGCATTCGAGCGGGTGGAAAGGCTGTGATCCAGCCGACTCCTTAATCACGGCTGCTTCTTCCGGAGAGAAGTTCTCATCGATGCCGCTTGCGGGAGGGTTGGTTTCCGTCGTTGTGGCCGGGGCGGTCTGAGAAGGGTCCAGAAGGTCTGATCGCGATGTAAGCGTGGTCATATGTGTGATCCGCTGAGTCGTTAAGGCGATTTAGCCCGCACCTCTTTGGGCGCGAGTGCGGAGGAGGGAGACATCTCCCTCGTCGTATGCGGCATGCCGCGTCTCAAGTATCGGATACAGATTCGGTGGTGGCTATGAGTTATCGAAGCCACTCCGTTTGCGTGACCAGGGGAAAGGGTGAGTCAATTCGACGCCTGGGATGTCGGAAGGCGGCTCTAGGACGGATCGGGTGACGTTATGGGGACGGAGTCGCTCGGTGAGGTGGAAGCGTCCTGCTCGTTGCCGAATTGGGTTTCGCACAACGTCCGGTATAAGCCACACCGCCTGTACAATTCCTGGTGGGTTCCGGAATCGATCAGGCGGCCCCCCTCGAGCACGACGACGCGATCGGCGAATTGGATCGTGCTGAGGCGGTGGGCGATCATGATCGTGGTGCGGTCTTTTGAGAATTCTCGTAGTACGGTCTGGATCTTCTTTTCGGATTCCGAGTCGATCTGACTGGTGGCCTCATCAAAGATGAGAATCGGTGAGTGACGATAAATGGCCCGTGCAATAGCGATCCGTTGGCGCTGGCCGCCGGAGAGTGTGGTGCCACGCTCTCCGAGGTTGGAGTCGTAACCACCGGGTAGCGCCGAGATAAACTCATCGGCGTGAGCGCGCCGGGCCGCCTCGATCGCACGCTCGCGATCAGGAGCGTCCACGCCGTAGGTGATATTTTCGAGCGGCGTACCCGCAAAGATGATCGCGTCCTGGCTCACCAACGCAATCGCGCCGCGCAGGGAGGAAAGGTCAAAGTCGATCAGATCGACCCGGTCTATTGAGATGCGCCCCTCCGTGGGATCAAACATACGCGGCAACAGCGCCGCAAGGGTCGTCTTGCCGGAGCCGTTTGGCCCGACCACGGCGAGCGTTTCCCCCGCGGTGATCTTCAAGTTGATATCGTGAAGCGCCGGCTGCTCCGCGCCGGGATAGGTAAACGACACATGGTCGAACGCGATACCTTCATGTGTGTTTGTCAATAACGTGGAGGCGCGGCTCGATTCAACCGGTGCGTCCAACACTTGAAACACACGTTCCGCGCCGGCGCTGGCACGAATCAGCCGTACGTATACCTCCGTAAGCTTGCGCATCGGGTCGAACAGCATCGAGAGCGTCACACCGAGCGCCGCAAATTTCGACATGGACAGGTGGTGGTCCATCACCTGACTGGCGAGCCACACAATCACCAGGCTGGCCGCCACCGCCGCCACCGATTCCATGAGCGGACCGCCCAACGCCTGCAATCGGGCGAGCTTAAGCTGCTGCCGGTAGATGCGAAAATCCACGGTCTTGAGCTTGCGGCGTTCGTGGGCCTCGGCCGTGTACGCTTTGACGACGCGGAGGTTTTGGAGGCTCGTCGTCAGTGCATCGATCATGGCACCGTAAGCCACAAGCAGCTTGCGGTTTGCGTTTTTGACACGCTTGCCGATTCGCCAGAAAATCGCCAACGCCAGCGGCCCCACGACGATGATCGTCAATGTCAGACGCCAATCCAAGGCCAGCGCGAGCGTTAAGATGAACACGGCTCGAAGCGGCTCGCGAATGAACTTCGCGAACAGGCTTAACATGCCGCGCTGGACTTCCTGGATGTCCTGCACGAACCGCCCGACGATATCGGCCGTGGGACGCCCGGAAAAAAACGCCAGTGGAAGCAACAACGAACGCTCGTAGAGCTGGCTTCGGAGGTCCATCATGGCCAGCAGAACGCCTTTCGCCACGAATACCTCACCCACATAGCGGAACACATTGGCGAGGATCACAGCCGCGATCAGCGCGATCAAGATAGTCTTTAGCGAGCCGACTTTGTCTTGATCGATACCGGCCGGGAGCATACGAGCCGCCCGATATGCCACTGCGTCAAAGCCTTCGAGGGCGCGGACACTGAGCGTGAGTGTTTGCACGGGGGCGGATGCCGCTTTGGCATCTACCACGTAGCCCACTTCAAATGGAGTGTCTTCCTTGGCGAACGCGACATCGTGCAACCATGCGGCGATCGGTTCGTTGCCCGGTGGTAGCAGCACGGATCCGGCATTCAGTCCGGCTTCGGAAAGCTCACTGTCTGAGTCCACCTTGATGAGTAGCAACTGTTGGCCGCCGCCCGGTGGAGCGAACGCCGCGCCAAGGCGTGTACCGGCCAACGACCGATCGACCCAGCCCTGTAGCCCCTCCTCCTCCAGAAGAATTTTGAACACGGGGAATGCCGCGCCGATGCTCGCCGTGTGGAGACAGGCATACAGCACGGTGGCCGCCAACCCGATGATGAGGGGACGTTTGAACTGCCACGTGAGCATGATCACCCGCTTGAACGGACCCACGCGGAAGCGTTCACCGCCGCGCTCGGCCTTTTGTTCGATGGAAACCTGCGTTTTGCTCATGCTACGTTGCTGCGGTGACCTGTTGGTACAATGCGGCGTACCGCGTTGCCAACACGTTCCAGTCAAAACGGGCTTTGAAGCAATCCCGCGCCGTTGCGGCCTTCGCCAGGCGCTCACTTTCTTCTAACTCTAACGCTTCTCGAAGGCGCGTACGCAGCGCCGCCCGCGTGGGACCGCACGCGAACAGATGCTCAGATAGTTCATCCGGTGCGACGAAGTTCGTCGCGAGTACGGGTACACCCAAAGCCACGGCCTGCATGATCGACACTGCAGGGCGAATCCGCAAGCTGCCGGCCACCAGAAGCGATGCGTGCTGCAGCCAGGCCCGTTGCGTGCGGACGTCTTCGGCCGAACTGAACTGAACCCGACCCTCGCCACCCTTACGACGAACGCCCGCCTCTAACATGGCGCACCAGTCGCCGTGCGACGGCCCGGCGAGCACGATACGCCAACCGTCGCCGGTTTTTCCTATCTCGGCGAGGGACTTCATGACGGCCACCACACCCTCAAACGGGTCGATCGGACCGAGCATCAAAAGGCACGGGCCGTCACCGTTCGTATCGATCGTCGGGGGCTCATCGGCCGTAGTATGGTCGATCAGGTCGGCGCTGTAGGGAAGCTCGACGATATTCACCGTGGCTGCCTGCCTGCGTAGCTCCTTTGCCTCCACCCTGTGAAGCGCCTGGACCGCTGCGGCCGACCGTAGCATCGACCCATGACCCAATCTGCCGGCGAGACGCCGCGTCATGCTCCGCCGACTCAGGACGGCTGAAGAAAATGCACCGTGCGGAGCCAGGATATACGGCGTCCTTCGTCTACGGGCAGCCCGAGCAAAGGCGATGGAGGTGCGTGCGCCGAGGCCGTGGATATGAACCACGTAGGCCTGATCCACCAACTGGTCGGTGGTGTTTTCTTGCCATCCGCAAACCTTCCAGCGGTCAGTGTCAAAAGTGGGTTTGACATTCGTGCGACCATCCATGACGGCCACCGTGCCCCGGTAATCCGGATGGCCCAGCGAACGCAGCAGTCCGGGGAGCGCCACGCCGAGTGAGTCGGCATGGGGGGCGAGCGAATCGACAACATGCAATAGGTGTAACGACATCGGTGTGAGCATTGTACGCGGCAAGAAGCACCGGTGGAAGAGACACCTGCTAATCTCCTGCGTAGCCGTCCAGTTTGTGTGACTTTCGACGTACGGAGCGGGTCGCATAACGCCCGGCCTCAAGAGCGAGCAGGCGAAACTCATCACGCCAGTCGCGGCCGCTCCCGAAGGCGTTTCGATAGGTCTTGAGAAAACGAATGTAATCGGTTCGCGTGATCGATTCGTAACAGATCAGGCTTGCGGCCAAGCGTACCAGGCGTTGCCTTTCATGCCGATGCTGAGCCGGGCGACTACGGGAGAGTCCGTCCAGATCAACGAGCCAGGCTTGGAGTTCGAGACCGGGCGTGGTCCAGTGTTGCAGAAGAATGTTAGAGGCTTTCAGGTCTCGGTGGTGCCAACCGCCCCGCGCCAAGCCCTCGAACATCCTAGACACCGCCGCGATCACGCTGTTCTTGATGTGTCGCAACTCGTCCGATGCGGCTTGCGGCAGCAACGCCAGGGCCACATGATCCAGATCGACGAGGTCGGATACGTATGCGGTGATCAACCATGATTCGAGCTTGGGTTTGCGACGCTCGATCCAAACGAGTGGCCGGGCCGTAGAGACCGCTGCCTCCAGCAACGCCGCGGCCCGATCAAAGTTCCGCTGCGCGCGAGACCCGCTGAGCATGGCCGACAGACGACCCGACATGCCGGACGGCGTGTGATGTTTGACGACCACATCAACCCGGCCCAACTCCCACGAGAGCGTTCCGCGAAGCACTTCGGAGCCGGCTGAGTATTTCAAGGTTACCGTATCGTCCATGGACATGGGGTGATCCAGAAACGCCTGAAGGATCGTCCGCCACGCCGCCGGGTGGGGGAGCGCCGTTTCGCGTGGATTCTGGGGGGATGGTGTCACGACCCGGCCCCGCCAACCGTCCGGAAGCTCGATGGGCGTCGTGTCGATACGCACCGCCTCCGCCGGGTGCGTGAGTTTCGACCGGGATGGTGCGTGTGACATGAGTCCTTCGTCGTTTTGAGTCTCAGTGCCGACTATTGGTTTTCGGCCCGTTCTTGCCAGATTTCGTCCAGCTCGGCGAGTGCGCGTTCGATGTCGTCAACCTCTTCTTTCAATTCGCCTATCGTCTCGGGGTCTTTATAGATATCCGGTTCGTTGAATCGGAGATGCATGGCCGCCAGCTTTTCTTCATGTTGGATGACCAGGGCTTCGATGTCTTCGATCGAAAGATGATCGTAGGGGGTTGATTTGCTCTTCCGTGACGCCGCGTTTCGTTTCCGCTGCTTCTTTTTCGATGTTTTGGTTTCGTTCGAGGTGGAGTTTTCTTTTTGCGATTCGAGCGATTCGATATAGGAGGTGTAGTTCCCGACATGGCG
>JAJRSP010000084.1 GCA_024278775.1 Planctomycetota bacterium | reverse complement strand
TTTTGGAAGCCGAATCCGCAAGCGTCGAAGGGGAGCGGCGTCTTGGTCGTGTCGCCGAAGGACTTAAACCAACTCTCCTGGTTGAGACGACAGGCATCCATCGTCGAACGGAACGATTCATTCATGCTGTCGAACATCTTGGTCATCGTGTCTTGGGTTTCGGCTACCATGATTGCCTCGCTTATGAGCTTATAGGTCCTTTTTTTCCTTCCAACAGGTCCGTGCCACAGTGGTCAGGGACCATTCCAGTAATGAAGTATACCTCATTGTGCGATTGCGTCAAGCTATTTTTGTGCAATCGCACGATAATAATTGTCTGATCGTAAACGTTTGTTTAGTAAATAGTTAAATCGTTTCGTGTTCGATTTCGTTGACATTGAGCCGCGTTTGCACTACGATGCGGCCGTTCTTACGAGTAGAAAAAAGCGGTGACTGGGTATCCACATGACTGAGCCTGATGGCCAAGGTCTCCTACACATCAAGAAGTATCCGAACCGAAGGTACTACGACACGACTCGTAGCTGCCACGTGACCCTCAGGGAGATTCACGATCTGGTGGTGGGGGGGCGTGATGTCTGTGTCACTGATTCTCGGACCGGAGACGACATCACGAATCTGGTGCTGATGCAGCTAATCATAGAAAGGGATCAACCCAAGCTCGATCTGTTTCCCTCCTCCGTGATGCACATGATCGTTCGTGCCAACCGTCAAGCGCTTCGTGGATACATGGATCAGTTTTTCACGCCCTTTCTTGGTGCAATGGTGCGATCGCGGGATCAGTTTGACACGTTTATGAGACGTATGATGTCGGGGCAGTTTGTGTCGCCGGCCGAATGGGCGGGCTATATGTCGCAGGCTTTTGGTAGTGTTCCATCGGCCTCGAGCACGCAGGAGGCGGGGGAATCAACCGCCCGAGAGCCTGCTGTCCCTGAGCCGATGGGGGGGGCTTCCGGGGATCCGGTTGACGATCGGGAGACCGATCCGCAGCCGATGGAAACCGCGGATGATTTACGTGAGCAGCTTGCCCGTCTCACGAAACGTATTGAGGAACTTTCCGACGGGGGCACGGAAAAGCCGGAAAGCTAACGCATCCCGATGCATACTACCGTGTCGGTGTCTTTACGTGTCTCTCCCCCGATTCACCGACCCATGACATCCGGGCTGGTAACGACTAGAATCGGGGGCCTGACTCGTTGCGTTCCGAAACCCCACGCTATGTCGGACATGATTCGGAGGAATCGGCATCCTATGAATACCGCGCGCCGTCGAGCGTTCACGATCGTAGAGCTTCTTGCGTCGATGGCCATCCTGGCATTGTTGATGGCGATATTGCTACCGTCGTTATCCGCGTCACGACAACAGGCCAAGGCGAGCGTCTGTCTCTCCACGCTCAAAGGGATTGGCACCGCTGTTCAGGTCTACCTAAACGAAAACAATGACCGCTTCTTTCCGTTCCGCTTGGCCAAACTCTACCCGGAATCACAGGATATCTACCTTAACCAGGTGAACCGCCAGAAGCCGCGCTGGCAGTGGTTTATCGAGACCGATATGGGGCCCGTCATCGACCCGAAGCCGTTTCGACGTTTAGGTGCGGCCGGCTTTGGCGACGATGGGCTTTTTCTGGGTGGGGAGAGCGAAGACGTCGGGCGTCGCATGACGATAGACCTGTTCACCTGCCCCTCTTTGTCCGACCCCAAGTTTTCGCACGACATTCGCAATGGGGCGTATGGCTACAACTATCAATACCTGGGAAACACGAGGACCGATTCTGATCCCACGCGCTGGGACAACTTCGCCGTCGGCCTCCATAAGATCAAGAGTCCGGCCCGCACGGTGCTCATTGCGGATAGTCGCGGTTCGGGGGTGAGGAATCACGGATTCCACTCGTACGCGCTGGACCCTCCACGTTTGGGCACGGAAGTTGACGCCCTGCGCTTTGGTCCCGGCGAGTCAGATGCCCACGGTATGAACAACTCCGAATTGCGGGCCTTTTCCCCCGTCGAGGGGCGACACCGTGGCCGGGGTAACATCGTGTTTGTGGATTCGCATGCGGAGGCGATGACGCCCGTCGAGTTGGGTTACGAGGTGAACGGGCTTCCCGACCATCCGAATGTGTCCGACATGCCCAAGGGCATGACGCTTCCCAGGTGGGATCCCACCACCGGACCCTACAAGGCAACGAACAAGTATTTTACGGGACAGGGTCGCGATACCGTGTCGGAATCCGTGAATCGTGGTTCGGGCGGTCCTTAGGGCGCGGCGCTGAGGATGCTGCTTACCTCGGCGAGCTGAACATCGGCGGTGTTGGCCAGCGTGTAAAGTTCGTAGCATGCCGACCAGTGTACCGCCAGATAGGCGTAAGCGATGAGGATTGCTACGGCTCCCAATTCAGTCACCCGGGCAGCCCGAAAACGAAGTAGTGGATAGCTTCCGATCAACACAAGCCCGACCTTAAACAGAATCACCGACGAGATGCCCTGAGAGAACATATACCGCGCGATCGGGTTGTCTTCTTGCAACATCCCCTGCTGATAGGCCAGCACCGTGAGTATGAGATCAAAGGCGTTGAGCAGCCATATTCCCGCCACCAGGCAAATCACCCGGTGAGAACGTGCCCCGACAAACCACCGGACGAGTCGGCCGTAAATCGTACGGGAGGGGCGGTCCACCGAGGTGGGAAGCGATGCTGCCGGGGCCAGGTTCATACCCGCCGTATCGGCGTCGGTCATGCCGGAGTTAATCGCCTGGGAAATCTGGTCGAATACCGATAACGTCGGTGGCGAATCGCTCCAACCGTGAGTAAACTAGGACCCGTTCGAATGCTTCTCGTCGGGGCGTACCGGCGGTCTGGCGTCCGATGGTGTTTTGATGAACAAACCACGCCCTACTGACCAATCAATCGAGCTGTCACACCTCGACGAACGCGGTGAAGCGCGGATGGTCGACGTCTCTGCGAAAGACGTGTCGGTTCGTGAGGCGATGGCGTCGGCCGGCGTGACTGCGAGACCGGACGTGCTTGATGCGCTCTTGGCCGGCACTCTGCCCAAGGGCGAGGCAATCGCCACGGCGCGGCTGGCCGGCATCATGGCCGCCAAACGAACCTGCGATCTGATCCCGCTGTGCCATCCCCTCCCTATAGATTTCGTGGGCGTAGACGTAGCCCGTACGGCCCCGGATCGACTTACCGTTCGGTGTACCGCACGCACCACGGCACGGACCGGTGTGGAGATGGAAGCGATGATGGGTGCTTCGATCGCGGCATTGACGCTCTACGACATGGCCAAGGCGGCGGACAAATCGATCGTGCTGGGTCCGGTTCAGCTCGAAGAAAAATCCGGCGGAAAAAGCGGCCCCTTCCGGCGATCTTGACACGTGCCGGTGGCGAGCAGGATCGGGATTCCACGGATTGCCGCCGTGGCGTCGTCATCCAGTGGATCTTCCCGTCCTTTTCAAAACATTTGAAAACGTCTAGCGATTCTCGTTTCTGCTTGCTAGGATCGCCCTGCAAGCCGGGCGGGGCTCGGACATAGGGGAAGCAGTACCGCGGGTCGGTGGTGGTGGCGTAGCGATGATACAAAAAGCCGCGACGGTGACATCTCAGCTTGCTCAGCTCTACTCGCCGATTGCCGAACACCTGCGCGCGGTCGAACGCGTGTTTGATGATGAGCTCACCTGCGATCTTCCCTTTGTGGTTGATCTTTGCGACACGGTTCGGTCCTACCGCGGCAAGATGCTGCGTCCGGCGCTGCTGTTGCTTAGTGGTCAAGCCACTGGGGACCTCACGGACGCCCACCACACGCTCGCCGCCGTGGTCGAGATGGTCCACATGGCCACACTCGTTCACGATGATGTCTTGGATCAGGCCGACGAGCGCCGGCGTCAGCCTACGGTCGGTTCCATCGCCGGAAATGAGGCGGCCGTGCTGCTTGGTGATTTTCTCATCAGCCACGCCTACCACCTGTGCAGTTCGCTCGATAGCCAATACGCCTCGCGCCGAGTGGCCCACGCGACGAACATCGTGTGCGAAGGGGAAATGCTACAGAATCATTTTTGTCGGTGTCAGGAGATTGATGAAGAGCAGTACTTTGAGATGATCTTGCGCAAGACCGGGGCGTTGACAGCCGTCGCGTGTGAGCTGGGCGCGTGGTGTTCCGGTGCTGATGCTGACGTGGTGAGTGCGCTGGGACAATTCGGCAGTCAAGCCGGTGTCGCGTTTCAGATCGTGGATGACGTGTTGGATATCGTGGGTGATCCGGCCGAGGTCGGAAAAACGCTCGGGCTCGACTGGTCCTTGGGTAAGCAGACGCTCCCCCTTATCCACGCGCTGGCCCATGCGCCGTCGGAAGCGGCTTCGGGGGTTCGGGCGGCGCTTCGCGTACCGGAGCAGGCTGACCGTAGTCAGCTTCGTGCCTGGCTTGAGGAGACGGGCAGTATTGACTACGCCCTAGCGGTCGCACGGGAGCACACGACGAAGGCGATGACCGGTCTGGACCGGCTGCCGTCGAGCGAGGCGAAATCGTCGCTTTCCGCGATGACGGATTTCATCATCGCCCGGCACTTGTAGCACCCGGCGTTTCCACGTTTCACTTGGGCCCAAACGTCTCGAGCCCCAGGCACCCGCCGAAAGTGTCGTGGGTCCGAGGCATGCGAATCCGCCGTTCGTCGACGTGGACCATGCCGCTCGACGGTAGTATTCTACGACCATGAAAACCTTTCTGACGCTTGACCCCTGGGATTTGATGGCGCCCGCCGCCGGGTCCTTGCTGGACCGTTACGCGGGCGAACTGGGCGCAACGGGTGTGTCCGTCTGGCTGGGGCTTCCGGCTACGATGCGTCTGCGCCCGCCGAACTACGAACCCCGCGTGATGCAGACGCGCGGTGGTCTGTTCTTTCACCCCGGAGAGGCCGGCTTCGACGCGACGCGGCTCAAACCCATCGTGTCCGGTCAGGTATCACGGCGAGATGGGTTGGCTCAGGCGGCCGCCGCGTGTCATGATCGCGGGTTGTTGCTCCGGGCCAATGTGTCGCTATCAAAGCTGGGTCGGGTGGCCCACCGTCATCCGGAGATGGCTTGTCGGAATGTGTTCGGCGCGACTACTCGCGAAGGCGTCTGCCTCGTCAATCCCGATGTCCAGGCGTTCTACGCGGCGCTGCTTGGGGAGTTGAGCGAACGGGATACGTTCGACGCGATCACGCTGGCCGACGGGTTCTTTTCCTGGACCGAATCGTTCGAAGCGCCCGGGTTGACTTCCGTGCCGATCGGTCCGGTGGGTGGCATGTTGCTTTCGATCTGTTTTTGCGAATCCTGCATGCAACGCGCCGGTGACGCCGGAGTGGATGTGTTGGCCGCAAGGCGGAGCGTGGCGGTCAGGCTCGATGCGTCGTTTGCACGAAGCATCCCTGCAGACCTGACGCTGTCGGCGTGGCTGGCCGACGATGTACCGCTGCAAGCGTATGTCACATGGCGGGGGCAGGCGTTGTCGGCGTTGTGGTCTCGTTTGGCCGGGGCGTGCCGGTGTGATCTCGTGATGGATGTCAGCAGCGGTTTGGGCCTGGGAAAAGAATGCGCTGCGAATCTCTGCGCAGGTACCGCATGCGCTGCGTTTGGCCCGGTGGACTATAGCTCGCTGGCCGGAGTCATGTCCGACTCGTGGTCGGGTGAAGGTACGCCGCCGTTGGGGCAGGATGCCGCTTCGCACGGTAAAATTGTTGGCTGTTCTTGCGTCCCATCGGATGAAAGTGGTGGTGGTTGCTCCGCTACGACGGCGAAGCGGCGGGAACTTCGTATTTCGCCAAGCTGTTGGGTGGGTGGTCACGGTCCCGAACTCGTCACGAAGATGTCGCGCGCGGCCGAGGCGGGTATGGCCGCCGCCCAAATCGACGGCGTCTCTTCGCTACCCGACAGCGCGCTGGACTCCGTGAGACAAGCGATTCGCTTCGTCCGTCGCAGCGTGTGATAGTTCTGTATCTGTCGTGATGGGTCGGGTGTGGTTGGGTGGCCTTATGGCTTTCGCCGCGGGGGCTACGAATCGGTTATCCGGGCCTCTTGAACGTTCACAACGGCGTGCGATGCCCGACTTATGTCTAGCTCGACCCACTCGGCTCGCCCTCTCCACCTATCCAGGGCAACAGGTGTCGATAGCGCCTTCCCTCTTCGCGCCACCCGACGGCAGCGTCGAATAAAGGAAATTCATTCTCAGGTACTTGTCTGTCGAGATGCGATACCATCCAGGCCACGAACTGTTCGCGCGATGTGACCTTCAGAGGCAACACAAATTGAACCTGGGTCATACTACGTGCCGAGTTTAGAACGCCGAGAAAAAGTACGACATCTTCGAATTGCAGTTCCCCAGGCTCCGGCTTCCACACCCAACTGGCAGATAGCTTTCCGTTTCCGGTATTCAAGCACAGCCCGGGTTTGCGAGAGAAATTG
>JAJRSP010000083.1 GCA_024278775.1 Planctomycetota bacterium | reverse complement strand
CGAGAAGCTCACTCCCGAACAGTACCGCGTCGCGCGAGAGAAGGGCACCGAGGCACCGTTTACGGGTGAGTATTGGGATCATACGGACACCGGCACCTATCGCTGCGTCTGTTGCGGGTTGGAGTTGTTCCGGTCAGAGGCGAAGTTCGACGCCGGCTGCGGCTGGCCGAGCTTTACCGCGCCGGTCAAAGAGGAAGTAATCGAAACGGAGCTGGATACGAGCCACGGCAAGCGCCGGGTTGAAGTCCACTGCCCGCGCTGCAAGGCCCATCTCGGTCATGTGTTCGATGACGGTCCCGCGCCCACGGGTCAGCGTTATTGTATCAACTCAGCTTCACTCAACTTCGACAAGGGTGACGCGAAAGATGCGTAGCCGCCGTCGTGGCCGATAAAAGGCACGGCCACAACGACCAGAGTAAAACGATATCGGCGTGGGAAACTTTTTGCCCTCGCCGCTTCCTTTCGCTTCCCTCGGGCTCGAAGATATCTCATGCTTCGAATGTTATGATATCGCCGATTTCCAATACCAGCACGCTCTCCACGTTGCACGCCTTCGCCAGGAACCAGGATCGCCTCGGCGAAGTGATGAAGCGTCTTTCGACGGGTCGTCGCATCAACAGCGGCAAAGATGACCCGGCCGGACTTATCGCTTCCGAAAGACTTTCCGCTGAAATTCGCTCGCTCGAAGCGGAGTCGCAATCGCTGGCTCGTGCCGATGCCAACGCGAACATCGCCGACGGACAGACCGCGCAGCTTTCTTCGCTCTATGGCGAGCTGAACGCGCTAACGGTAGCGGCGGCCAACACCGGGGGGCTGTCCGATTCGGAGCGTGCCGCCTATCAAACGCAGATCGATAGCGTGTCATCGAGCATCCAGCGCATCTCGGATCGCGCGTTGAGTTCATTCGATACGCTCAACTTGCCGGATAATGGCAACGCGGAATTGGCCCAGGCCGTCACCGATGCCCGGGCGGCGGCCGTGGGGGTGGCGTCGGGCGGTCCGAATGATCTTTCCAGCGGCAACGTTGAGGCAGCGCAGACCGCGCTGGTTTCGGCTTCGGCAGCTATCGCCACGGCCCGCGGTAAGATTGGCGCGTACCAAAAAGATACCGTGCTTCCGCGAATCGCCTCAAACCAAATCTCGATGGAGAATCTCAGCGCCAGCCGCAGTCGCATCGCTGACACTGATTTCGCCCTGGAAACAAACCGTCTGGCTCAGGCGCAGGTGCTCTCCGCCGCCGGCATCAAAACACTGGCGATCACGACCAATATCGCCGGAAGCGTGCTCGATCTACTCGGCTAGCGCTCTGCAGCACCTGATGGGGTAGGTCGCACATAGGTCACACGAACAGGTGATGGATGGGCTCCCTTCATCACTCCCAAACGGCCGCCTCCTTAGCTCATCCAGCCCGGGTCCATTTTTGCTAACGACAGGTTTTTACGCAATGGCCGGTGTTTTTTCCCACGATCACGCGTGGGCGTGCTTGACCACGCGTCCTCCGGTCGTCACAATCTTCGCCTCGTCAACTTTTTCATTCCAAAAGGAGGTAGAGCGTTATGTGTAAGCGTATGATGTGGGGCGTGCTGGCCACGATGTTCGTTACGTCGCCGGCGTTGGTGCGGGCCGGTGATCTTAAGACAGCGGATGAGGTGATTGCGAAGTACATTAAGGCCGTCGGAGGGCGCAAGGCGCTGGATGCGATCAAAACACTTCGTATGACCGGAAAGAACGTCATGGCCGGTGGTATGGAAATGCCCATGACGATGGAGGCTAAAAAACCCAACCGCATGCGGATCGATATCACCTTTCAGGGGATGAATATGATCCAAGCGTATGATGGGACTATCGGGTGGCGCATCATGCCGTTCGGTGGGAACCTGGAACCTCAGAAAATGTCAGAGGAAGAGGCAAATATGTTTGAGGCGCAGGCCGACTTGGAACCCTTTGTCGATTACACAAAAAAAGGGCACAAAGTCGAGCTACTCGGCAAAAAGGAAACGGACGGTACGGAGGCGTATGAAATCAAACTGACAAGAAAGAACGGCACGGTAGAACATCACTTCTTCGACGCAGAGTTCTTCCTACCGATCAAAGTCACCGGTAAACGAAAGATGCAGGGGATGGAGATGGAATACGAACAGAGCATTGGGGATTACAAGAAAGTCGCCGGTGTCATGATCGCGCACTCCTTCTCGGGCCAAGCCAAGGGAAACCCCATGGCCAGCAGCACGCTTACCTTCGAAAAGACCGAAGTCAACATTGACATTCCGGACTCGCGTTTCGCGATGCCCAAAGCCAAGACGTCGGCCCCCAAAGCTAAGCCGACCACAAAGCCGTAGCTGCTGTACCTGGATACCGGCGTAAGACGCTCGCCATCTGCGTAGCGCGTGTCTGCCCTCATTTGGAAAGAGCCCATTCATGTTGAAAAAACTAATCACGTGCGGCTATGCAGTGGCGGCTTGCGCGTTGGCCACGACCGCCTCCGCAGAAGTTGACATGACATCCGCCACCTTTGGGCAGATGGTGGCCCGCTCTATCGGCCCGGCGTCCATGTCGGGAAGGGTGGCGGCGGTCGACGTGATCCCGGGAGACCGCCTGACCATCTATGTCGGCGCGGCCACAGGCGGGGTCTGGAAATCGACCAACGGCGGTACCACCTTCAAGCCGATCTTCGACGAGTACACACAATCCATCGGTGCCATTCGTGTGGACCGGTCGAATACGGATACCGTCTGGGTCGGCACAGGTGAACCCTGGACGCGGAACAGTGTGTCGGTGGGCACCGGCGTCTACAAGAGCACGGACGGCGGAGAGAACTGGACCGATGTCGGGCTGAAAGACACCGAGCGCATTTCCAAAATCCTGATCGATCCGAATGACGGCGATACGGTCTACGTCTGTGCGACCGGGCATCTCTGGAACGGCAATGACGAGCGCGGCGTCTTCAAAACTTCCGATGGCGGAAAGAGCTGGGACAAGGTGCTCTTCGTGGACGCGGACACGGGCTGTGGCGATCTGGCCATGGACCCGCAACAGCCGAACATCCTCTACGCGGGGATGTGGCAGTTCCGGCGCTATCCCTATTCTTTCAAATCCGGTGGTCCGGGCAGTGGACTCTACAAAACGAGCGACGGCGGCAAGACGTGGCATCAGGTGACCACGGGGCTTCCCACGAGCGAGCTGGGGCGCATCGCCGTGGCCGTGGCCCCCTCGCGACCGAGCACCGTCTACGCCGTAGTCGAATCGGAGCACACCGCGATGTACCGAAGCGACGATCTCGGTGAAACCTGGCGGCGTACCGGTACCAGCCCGAGCGTCGAAAGCCGGCCGTTTTACTTCGCACAGGTTCACGTGGACCCGACCGATTTTAACCGCGTCTACAAACCGGCTTCATCCACCGTGGTCAGCGCCGATGGCGGCGAAACCTTCAGCGGGCTTGGCGGCGCAACGCACGGCGATCACCACGCGTTTTGGATCAACCCGAACAATCCCGAGCAGCTTATTCTCGGCACGGACGGCGGCATCTACATGTCGAATGATCGCGGAGCCAAATGGAGCTTCGTTCGTTCGCTACCGATCTCGCAGTTTTACCAGATCAGCTTTGACATGGACGATCCGTACCACGTGTACGGCGGGCTGCAAGATAACGGCACGTGGATGGGGCCGTCGCGCTCGCCGGGTGGTGTGGAAGGCAAGGACTGGGACAACGTGGGCATGGGTGACGGATTTCATGCCTACGTGGATCGCGGCGATTCGGATATCATCTATGTCGAATGGCAGGGTGGTCGCATCCAACGCGTGCGTAAATCCACCGGCGAATCAAAAGACATTCAGCCGCTACCCCGCGCGGGCGAGCCGAAACTACGCTTCAACTGGAACACGCCGATCCACCTCAGCCCCAACCGCGCCGATACACTGTACTTGGGGTCACAATTTCTGCTGCGATCACGTAACCGTGGAGAATCTTGGAAGCGTGTGTCCGGCGATCTGACCACGAACGACCCGCAGAAGCAGAAGCAAATCGATTCCGGCGGACTGACGGCGGACAACTCCACCGCGGAAAACTACTGTTCGATCTACACGATCAGTGAGTCCCCGCTGGATGAAAACGTGGTCTGGGTCGGCACGGACGACGGCAACCTTCAGGTCACCCGCAACAGTGGCGAAACCTGGACCAACGTGACGGATAATGTACCGGGTTTGCCGCCGAATACCTGGGTGACGTTTGTTGAGACAGGGCGTCACAAGGCAGGCGAAGCGTTCGTCACGTTCGATGGACACCGCACCGGCGATATGACCACGTACGTTTTCAAGACGACCGATTTCGGGAAGACCTGGACGCTGCTCGCGACCGACGAGATCGAGGGCTACGCGCTCTGCATCCGACAAGATCCGGTGAATCCCGACCTGCTCTTTCTCGGCACGGAATTCGGACTGTACATCTCGCTCGACGAAGGTAGTCACTGGGCGCGGTTTAAAGGAAAGCTACCCAAGGTCGGCGTGCGTGCGTTGGCGATTCACCCACGAGAGCACGATCTTATTATCGCGACGCATGGCCGGGGTGTCTACATCATCGACGACATCACACCGCTGCGCCATCTCACCCAAGCGGTGCTTGGCGCAAGCCTCGCACCGCTTCCGTCGAGACGCTCGATCATGCACATTCCATCCGGCGTGCAGAGTTTTCCCGGCAACGACGAGTTCATCGGCGACAATCCAAAGCCCGGCGCTCAGATTGCCTACTATCTGAAGCGGCGGCACATCTTTGGTGATCTCAAGATCGAGATTCTTGACAAGCAAGGAAAGGTCATCGCGACGTTACCGAGTGGCAAACGCAGGGGGATCAATCGGATCACGTGGTCTGCCCGTAGCAAGGGCCCCAAGGTCCCCCCGGCGGCCAGCCTGGTACCGCAAATGTTCTCTTTTTTGGGGCCACAGGTCGCTGAGGGAACTTACGATGTGCGTATCATCCAGGGCGACAAGACGTATGAACACACCGTGGAACTCGTGCAAGACCCGCGCGCCAACTACACGGAGGAGGGCAAGGCCGTTCAAGACAAACTCGTCTTCCAGCTCTACGACATGCTTGGTCGGCTGACTTATCTTGTAGATTCGCTTGTCGATGTTCACAAGCAGGTCCTTACCCGCGCGGAGAAGCTCGACCAAACCGACCCGCTCGCCAAGACGCTTCGTACATGGGCAGCCGACCTGGAAGCTTTTCGCAAGACGATCGTCGCCACACGCAAAGGCGGATTCCTCGCCGGGGAGGAGCAGCTTCGCGAAAAACTCGGTTGGCTGTACGGTAGTGTCAACAGCTTCGAAGGTCGCCCGACAGACTCACAGATAAACTATACCGAGGTGTTGCTCGGCGAATTGAACGATGCGGCGGCCCGGTTCGACGAGTTCACCCTGCCGCAGCTCGACGACCTGAACAACCAACTGCGACGGAAAAACCTCGCGCCGATTCAGCGAATGACGAAGGAACAGTGGAACGCAAAACAAACGGGATAGATCAAATTCTCAAAGGAAACCAGCAATGAAACGAGTCACCATCCACACCGATCATGGCGACATGAACGTCGAGTTTTTCGCGGACAAAGCGCCGAAACATACGGACAACTTCATCGAGTTGGCCGAATCCGGCTTTTACGATGGAAAGACGTTTCACCGCGTCATTGACGGATTCATGATCCAGGGCGGTTGTCCGCGCGGTGACGGTACGGGTGACGGTCCGAGGCGTCTGGATGCGGAGTTTAACGATACGCCGCATGTGCTCGGTACGCTGTCCATGGCCCGCAGCAACGATCCCAACTCGGCGTCATGCCAGTTCTTCCTTTGTCTCGGTGATGCCGGTTTTCTCGATGGGCAGTACACCGCCTTCGGCAAGATCGCCGATGACGCCTCGCTCGACACGCTCCGAAAAATCGGAAAGCTACCCACGCGAGACCCCGGCACAGGCGAAAAGTCTCAACCCATCGAAACCGTCGGTATCAACAAGATGACTGTCACGAAATGTTGAATCGGGTGGGACGCGCTGCGGCCAGGCGTAATCGGCACAAGATATCCCTATGTCTAACGATGCGTGAATGCGAAATAATCGCAGACTTCGCTCTGCGCGGCATCACGGAATGGGACAGGGCTCGTAACGTCTGAGTTGTTGCGGCTCTGTCGCGACGCATGCACCACCCCATCGGTGATGTGTGGCCGGAGCGTGAGCGTCGGGTGTGTGTCAATAAAATCGGCGATCGCTTCAGCCGAAATCCGATCACCCAAAGGCGACGGGTGTATCCAGTCGAGGAAGAGATCGCCCGCGGTGATCCCCTGTTGCCGCATGGCGGATCGGTACACGGGAAGCAGATCCAACATGGGAACCCCCTCTTCTTCCGCAAAGGCGGTAAGTATCTCCTGTGGCGGGGCCGTTTCTTCGCGGTCTAACTGAAACCGGTAGGGATACACCACGAGCAGGTTTTCCGCGCTCGCTTCTTCGGTCGTGCGGATGATCTTCCGAAGGTTCTCCAGCGTGACCCTCCAGGCATACTGCACCGTCGGATCGTCTGGTTTGTCAGAAAGAGACACCACCCCCAACATCTCCTCTTGTGTGGCGGCTTGATGGGGTGACCACCCGAACCGGAGGCGAGCCGCGAGCTCCTTTGTAACATAATAGAGACCGCTCTCCAAAATCCACGCAGGCATCGCCGACGTGGCGGCCGCCACAAGCTGATCGTTGGGGTGGCTGCCACCGAAGCGAGGCAAGTTGAACTTTTCGGTCACGTCGTTCAAGACGAAATTCGTCACGACGAGATCGGGTGACAGGCCGACACCTTCCTCAAGTAGATAGTTGTACTCTTGCCAGGGTGAGTACCCGCACACCCCGGCGTTCACCGCTTCCACGCGCTTGGCGGAGTTTGAGCGCAGCATGGCGGCCACCTGCTGCGGGATGGTCTCTGCCTCGGTGGGGATGCCCTGCCCGAAGATGACCGAATCACCAAGAAAAAGAATCCGGTGGGTTTGCGGCGGCTTGACTTGTTCGATAACCGATCCGCGAAGTCCGAGGTTGTTGATGCGGACGGGAAGCTGTACGAGGTAGTCGGTGGTGTTGGGGCGGTGTTTCCATCCACGTTGCGCGTCTGCACAATAGAGATTCCAGCGCTGGACTGCTGCAATCGGGCGGAACCCAACCTCGACGGCGATTAGCGGTGTCAGGATCAAGAACGCGGATAGCGACAAACGCTGGAAGACACGTCCCTGAACGATCCGATCGAACGCACGGCTCTGGGGAAGCAGGAATCCCAAAAGGAGCAGACCACCCGCCAGAAGGAGGAAAACCGCTTGAGAGCTCTCGATGGCGAAGATCAACTTGGGGGTGAGCGGCGGCTCGGTGTCGAACCAATCGGCGACGGTCCGACTGCATAACCCCGCACAAGCCAAAAAACAGACGCCCGCCACCAGGGGCAGCGCGCGGACAACCCGCTCGTAGTCTGCTTGTCCTGTATTTCTCACCATCGATTCCTCTCTTGAACTCCGTGGCGGTTTATCGGTCGTTCAAGACGACCACTTGATCGAATAACGCATTGAATAGCCCCCGGGACCGGTGTGCGGAACGCCAAAAACCGTTTGAACGAGTTTGTGATCATCGGGAAGCGTTGGGATTGGATTCTCCGGGGCAGACGACCCTACACCAAGACGAATCGGCAGGCTTGGTTGACCTGGCGGTCATGACGACGGTACCATGCCATCGGGAGAAATATGCAGTACTCCATTCGTTCAGATAATCCGGATGACAAGCGAGGAGCACGGCGTTTGCCTCGGGCCGTGCGCGAGGCGGTCGGCGATCGGGCGCGTCCGGAGCGGGCCGTCGTGGTGGGCGTGTTGGTACCGGAGACCAAGGCCGACCTGCGCGATCCGCTGGGCGAGCTTACCGCCCTGGCCGAGTCCGCCGGTGTGGAGGTCGTCGATCAGATGGTCCAGAAGCGTGCGCGTCTGAGCCCCGTGTCTGCTTTGGGTAAGGGCAAACTGGCCGATCTTGTCGAGCGAGCCGAGGCCAACGAGGCCGACGTCATCATCTTCGATAATGACCTCACCCCGCGGCAGATTCGTGCCATCGAACGCGAGACGTCACTAAAGATTATTGACCGCAGCGAGTTGATCCTCGACATCTTCGCTGCGCGGGCCAAGACCCGTGAAGCCCAGCTTGAGGTGGAGCTGGCCCAGTTGCAATATACGGCCCCGCGTCTCCGAGGGATGTGGACGCACCTGGAGCGTATCGCAGGTGCCGGAGGCGGCACGGCCGTTGGCGGTGTGGGCGGCGTGGGGACGCGCGGACCGGGTGAACGGCAGATCGAGGTGGACCGCCGAATCGTTCACGATCGGATTACGCACCTCAAACGGCAGATCGCCGAGATCGTCAAACGGAAAGAGCGAGAGGTCCACGCGCGGCGAGATCAGTTTACGGTGTCTCTTGTCGGGTACACTAACTCAGGCAAGACCACGCTGATGAACAAGCTGGCCGGCACCGAGCAGTACGCGGCCGATCAACTGTTTGCCACGCTGGATACGAAAACCGTGCGGTGGGATCTCGGCGACGGACGGGTCGCACTGCTGAGTGACACCGTAGGGTTTGTTCGAGACATACCGCATCATCTCGTAGCGTCGTTCACGGCCACCCTGGAGGAAACGATACACGCCGATCTCCTGTTGCACGTGGTGGATGTGTCGTCCCGTACGGCGTGGCAGCAGATGGAATCAGTCGAGTCGGTGCTCGAAGCGCTTGGCTGCAAGGATGTGCCGCGCATCACGCTTTTGAACAAGATCGACGCGGCCGATGTGGAGACCGGAGTGGCCGAGATGTTGGAACACCGGCTGGAGACTTCGGCCAGGATCTCCGCACTAACCGGTGAGGGATTGGAGACGCTCACGAAGGAAGTCATCGAACGGCAGCGCGGCACGGTATCCGAGGTGACCGTTCAGCTACCACATGGGGCGGGAAAAGCGCTGGCCGAGATTGACCGGATCGCCGATGTGCGTGATCGGCGTTACCTCAATGACTTCGTAGAGCTTGACCTTCGCGTGGATCGTGCGTTTTTGGCACAGTTGGCCCGACACCATCCGGAGTTGTTGATTGCCAACGGGCCGGAACAGCGAGAGGGCGACCCTGCCGACGACTAAACGATGTACCCCGCACGACGTTTGCCGCTGCCACCATTCGACCGCCGTCACTCGACCCGCGCGATGGCCGCCGGGCTGATGATGGTTCTCGCGGGTGCCGCGCCCGCCCAAACGCCCTCGTTACCGGTAACGATCAAGCTGCGCACCGGCGGGGCCATCGATGGCCTCGTCGTGGAACACAGCGACGAAGGGCTCGTGATCGCTCATGATGATACGCCGTATGTGTTCGCCTGGCGCGCGTTGGATCCGGTGTCGGCCACGGTCACGCGTCGGGAACTGATGACGTTGACGAGGCACCCGGATGAGCCCGATGCTTTTTCCGCCGAGGACTACTTCGATCTGGGATCGTTTGCGTTGAAGATGGACGCGCTCGGGCAGGCGAATGGCTTTTTCCGTGCGGCACGAAAGCTTGACCCAGCCATCATTGGGCGTATCGATGAAGCCCTAACCGACTATCGACTGCGAGCCGAGCCAGATCGAACGTCCCCCGCGCGGCGACCTCCAGGCGACGCCGAAACCGAAGCGGAAGAGACGCAGCCGATCACCGCAGACCGTCCGGATGCGACCGGCTTCGCGACATTGTTGGCCGCGGAATCCACGGCACCGCTGGTTCGCAAACAGGTGGACAAAATCTATCGCAATTTCGGACGGACGGTCCGAGAGGTGATGGGGCGTCGGGTGACGCTGGTGGAGACGACACATTTCCTCATCTGGACGGATTGGCGCAAGCGCTACCACGGGATGCTGGCGGACGTGGCGGAGTCGATGTACCGATCATTATGTCGACAGTTCGGCGTGGATGAACGTGCGGATATCTTTCTGGCCAAGTGTCCGATGTTTTGTTGGCGGTCCAAGAAGCATTTCGTCAAGTTCGCTCAACAGTTCGACGGTCACGACGGCTCCAACGCGATTGGATATACCCGGTCCATCGAGCGAAACGGACACGTTCACGTCGTGTTGCTTCGACAGGGAAAAACAAGAATCGACCGGGACCGTTTCGCCTCGACACTCGTACACGAGGGCACCCACGCCTTTTTGCACCGTCTGTACGCGCCGCGTCTGATTCCCAACTGGGTCAATGAGGGGCTGGCCGAGATGATGTCGGAGCGCGTCTTGGGCGATCGCAGCGTCGCCGGTGAAGAGGCCGCGCTCCTGGCGCGCGTCTACGTGCGTTATGACTGGCCGATCACCGACCTGCTCAAGAGTACCGGTCCGATCGGTGTCGAGCAGTACGGACTGGCGTGCAGCGTGGTGAGTTATCTACAACAGCTCGGCGGCGATCGGCTGGCCGGTATGATCCGCGAGCTGAAGGGCGGCGTCACCACGGAGACGGCGCTGTCCACCAGCTACGACGGATTGACACTCACCCGACTGGAATCCGACTGGCGTGCGTGGATCAAGAAGAATGACCCCGTGTTGAACCCGCCCGATACGGAAGACGCACGGTTGCCCTGGCGTCACTGAAAGTGCCTTTGGGGTCTAACATTTCGGTACGGGACCGATAAAACTCATGCACCCCCCCTTTTTTGGCCGAACTAACCGGCGAGGACACCGTAGGAACCGCCCATGACGACACGCGCCAGAAAAACAGGGTATCACATCATCCGTGTGTTGGTCTGCGCGGGGGCGCTGTGGCTGGTGGTCCAGGGGGTGACGTGGCATGATCGCGTGACGCTTGCGGAGGGTCGTGGCTCTCTGGTGGGCGACGTCCAGAGAGACGGCAACGTCGTGACCGTGACCGACCGAGACGGCCACATCCACCGCTTGGCGCTTTCCGACATCGCCACGGACGAAAGCGGCACCCCCATCATCACCCTGGGTATGAAATCCACCTGGCATCACGGCAACAAATGGTTCTTGCTGTTAGCCGTGGTGCTTTTGTTCCCTGTCATCTTTCCGCAGGCGCTTCGGTTCCAGTGGTTGCTGGCGGCGCAGGGTATCAAAGTGGGCTACCACGAGTGTCTTCGCTTGTCGTTTGCCGGAAACT
>JAJRSP010000082.1 GCA_024278775.1 Planctomycetota bacterium | reverse complement strand
TTCGTTGGCGCAGAGATCGAGGAGCCGGTTTCGGCCGTGGAGAGTTCGATGCCGATTCGGATGACCACGCCGACGGGGCGGTCGGTTCAGGTGGGGGTGCGGTCCTCGGGGCTTTCGTTGTTGACCACCTTCGGGCCGGTCAAGGAACCTGGGTTCTACACGCTGTCGGTGGGGCGGAATCACCGGGTCAGTGCGGCTAACGTGGCCGTTTCCGAATCTCACACGGACATGATGACACCGGATGAGTTGGCGCGATTGACAGGATGCCCCGTCCACTCGCAAGCCGCTGCGGGTCTTGATCCCAACGTAAAGACGGCGACGCACGCGACGGAGTTGTCAAGACTGTCCTTATACGTCGTGCTTATGTTATTGATGTTGGAACCGTGGTTGGCCATGCGGTTTGCGGCTGCACGCGACGGCGGTGGGCTTCGCCCGGTCAAACAGGAATCGAGGCATGCGACTCGCACGCGTTGACGCGTCACAAGCGAGGATGATTTGGTGATATCGATTCTCGAGTGGTTGCTCGACCTCGATCACATTCGGTTGGCGAAGGACGCGCCGCTTCTGTTGAAATGGCACACGGAAGCGCACGCCTGGGTGTTGGTTTGCGCGGGCTTGTTCTTCCTGAGTTTGATCGTGTTGGTGTATCGTCGTGAGCATCTACCACGGTCTCGGAGTGTGATGCTTGCCGGGATACGCTCCCTGGCGGTGGCGTTAGTCGTGGCGATCCTCTGTGAACCGGCCCTCGTGCTGCAGCGCAACCGGGTGGAGCCCTCTCATGTGGCCTTTTTGCTGGATACTTCCCAGAGCATGTCACAAACGGATGTGTATCGTGACGCGTCCCTGGCCGAAAGAATCGCCGCCGGAGCCGGCGTAGCGGACCCAGCCTCACTGGTCGATGCCTCTCGTCTCTCTCTGATTAGTGAGGCGCTTCGTCGCGACCATGCGGCACCGTGGAAACGGCTGCTTTCGAAAAATGCAGTGCAGTTGCTCACCTTTTCCGATCAAGCGGAAGTACATCGGCGTGTGCCGCGCGGTGGCGACGCGGCGGCTCTGGTGAGCGCGCTTGACCACGCCGAGGCGCGGGGCGCGGGTACCGACATCGCCGGTGCGATCGAATCCGTGATCGCAAAGGCGCGCGGGCGGCGGCTGGCCGGAATTGTCTTGGCTTCGGATGGACGATCAACGCAGACGAATGATTGGCAACGCGCGATTGATGTGGCGATCGGGCGGCGTATTCCCGTCTATCCGCTTCGGATCGGTTCCCCCCTGGCACGCCGTAACATTCAAGTGGTTGCGGTGCGATCGCAGGATTCGGTTTTTGTGAACGACGTTCTTGCGATCGAAGCCGAGCTGCGCGTGGAAGGTTTGGAGGAGGCGGTGAATATCGTCATACGCCTGGAGGATGAGGGTACGGGTGAATCCCTGACGGAGGAAGTGGTGTCGCTAAGCCCAGGCGGTGACGCAAGGACGCAGTCGGTGGAATTGCTCACAACGCCGCGATCAAAGGGATTGAAACGCTACCGCGTTGTGGCGACGCCGCTTCCCGACGAAGCGATCATCGAGGACAACACCGGTCAGGTGGATGTGGCCGTGCTGGATGACCAACTGCGTATTCTCTACGTGGACGCGTACCCGAGGTACGAGTACCGGTATTTGAAAAACGCGTTGTTGCGGGAGCGCACCGCGAAGTTGAGCGTGTTACTGCTGGAGGCTGACGGCCGTTTTGTGCAGGAAGGGACCGAGCCGATTCGCCGGTTTCCGGAAACACCGGAAGAGCTGAATCGTTACGATGTGATCCTCTTTGGGGATGTGGACCCGCGTTCCGGTTGGCTGACGGATGCGCAAATGATCATGCTGTTGGATTTCGTGGGCAACCGCGGTGGTGGTTTCGGCTTGATCGCAGGAGAGCGTACGGCTCCATTTCAATTCCTCGGAACGCCATTGGAAAAACTAATCCCCGTTCGGATTGATCCCGAATTTGTAGGGAGGTATGACCGGGCGCTATCGAGCGGCTATCAGCCGGTGCTCACGGCCGAAGGACGGGGGAGTCGTCTCTTTCGTTTTGCGGCCGATCGAGATGAGAGTGACGCGCTTTTCGCTTCGCTGCCCGATCTCTACTGGACGGCGCGAACATTGGGTGCCAAACCCGGCACGTCGGTGTTGGTCGAGCATCCGTCAATGCGGGCGGGCGAAAGCCGCATGCCCCTTGTGGTGACGGGGCGGTACGGGGCGGGCAAGATTTTCTTTCAGGCTACGGACGACACCTGGCGGTGGCGTTATCACACCGGCGAATGGATCCACGACAGCTACTGGGTACAAGTGGTGCGATGGTTGATGCCCGGTGTGCGTGTGGCCCAGGATCGGCGGTTCGTGATACGAACGGATAAGCGGGTGTACCGCTATGGTGATGCGGTTCGGATTCACGTGGAGGTGTCTGACACCAAGCTGCTGGCTGCGTTGGGTGATACGATCGGTCTGACAATGCAACCGGCTCGAACAAACGGTGCCTCACCATCGGAAGCGTCAAGTCCTGAGCTGCGCAAGCTCACGGCACACGAAATCGGTCGTGAAATGAATGTGTTCGAAGCGTCGTACGTGCCGCCGCGTCCCGGGAAGTATGTGGTGGCGGCACCGAGCTTGACTGCGCAGGGACAGGGACGCGCTCCGACGGTGGCGGTGCGGGTGGAGCCGCCCAATTTGGAGGCCCGTCGCCCACGGGCTGACCATGATTCGCTCGAGCGTCTGGCCACGGCCACCGGTGGACGGATGATCGAGCTGGATGAGTTGCTCGCGGGGTTTGATGAATTGAAAGATCGCAGTGCGCTCATTCCCGATGATCTGGTAGAGCCGCTTTGGGACTCGAAGTTGGTATTGGTGCTATTTGCATTGATAATTACTGCGGAGTGGGTACTGAGGAAGAAGTGGGGGGCTCTGTAGCGCGTCCGGCGTGTGGAGTGGCTGTTTTGACCGCTGAATCATCACAACTACTTTCCAGGCTCACGAAGCTGCGACGCGTCGTACGACGGCGGTTGCTGTATTACGGCGTGTGTGCGGTGACGTCCGGTGGCATAGCGGCTTTTCTGACCATTGTCACGCTGGATTGGTTGCTCTGGCTCCCGGTGGCGATTCGGTTACTCGGCGCGGTGGCGTTTTTGGCGGGATTTGTCGCCGCCGTGCTTCATTGGATCGTGAGGCCGTGGCGTGCCACGATCAGCCTTGATGGGTTGGCGAGGCAGTTGGAGCGGCATTTCGGCTCGCTTGAAGATCGTTTGTCCAGCGCCGTGAACTTCATGGAAGATCGCGACGCCGGTTCCTCCGAGCTCGTCGATCGTGTGATTGACGATACGGAGCGTCTCTCCCGGCATTACTCGTTTGAATCTGCGCTCTCGAGAAAACCGCTCTATAAGCAGATCGCCCGCTTCATGGTGGCGTCGGCCATCCTCGCGGTCGTGATGGTTTTCAGCAGAGATTGGGCGCGGATCGGACTATACCGGTACCTTTATCCGATGGGGCAGATCGAGTGGCCGCGGTCCGTCGAGATCGTGCCGTTGACGCGGAATGCGATCGTGGCCATGGGCGAGTCTGTTACCGTCCGGATGAAGATCGCACGCGGGCTGACAGAATCACTACGTGGTGAGGTCCACCTCCGCGAGCCGGATGGGCGTGAATGGACGTTGGCGATGCAGCGCGACGCCGACCAGAGTTTCTATGCGACGATCGACGCCGTGACGGAGGATTTACGGTATTGGTATGTGGCCGATGATGACTCTACCCTACGTGATCCGTTTACGATTCGTGTGGTTACACGTCCCGAGGTTGTGGAACTGTTGGCGACAGTGGAACCGCCCGAGTACGCCGCGGGACGACCCCCGCGTGTGCTTGACCTCAGCGAAGGCGCGATCGAAGCGCCGGAAGGTGGTTTTGTGCGGATCGATGTCACGGCCAGTAAGCCGTCGGCGCGTCGGACGGACAGGGGTGGTGGTGTGGATGCCGGATTGCATCTGGCCTCTGGGGTGGTCCTGCCCTTGAAAACAGACCCTCACGACCCCAAAAAACTGACGTGTCGTTTTCAGGTCGTGGAAGACGTGGTGTTCCGTCTTTCCCTGCGTGACAAGGATGGATTTGAAAATCACGGCTCGGGACTCCACACGATCCGGGCCGTACCCGATGCGCCGCCGATGGTGACGTGGCTTGAACCGCTGTCCCTGGTGGAGGTCCCGCCGTCCGGTTCTGTGAAGTTGTCCGTTCGTGTGGCCGATGACTTCGGCGTGAACGCGCTGGAGTTACACGCGCATCGATTTGACGGAGCGGCTTGGCCCGTCGTGTCGCTCACTGAAAAAATTGAGATGACGATGTCCCCGAGCGGTGTGGTAGCCGTGGCGGACTATGTGTGGTCACTGGCATCGCTCAAGGCAGTGCCGGGGGATGTGGTTCTTTATACCGGTGTGGCGTACGACAATCATGTCGTCGGTGGAGGCACCGGTCAGGTCGGCCGGTCCCCTCCGCAGCGCATTCGGATCATCAGTCAGGCTGAGTTTGAGGTGCGGTTGCGGTCCGATCTCTCGCAGGTGGAATCGCGCATTCGCCGGCTCGTCGTGGCGCAAGCGCAGGTGTTTGACGCCACAAAGATGCTCACCTCGCCGGAGGAGGAGGCGTCCAACCGCCATACGGAGCGGCTGAACGAAGCGTCAGCAGATCAAGCGAGTCTGGTGCGGGGCGTGCGTGAGTTGTCGCGACGTGTGTCGGCGTTGACCAACCGGATCAATCGTAATCTTTCGAAAGAGGCGGATATGCGTGCGCGGGTAGAGCGTCTCGGTATGGGGCTTACCCAGGTGGCATCTCGTTCCATGGCCGAGGCTGCGAATGCGATGACCACGGCCGCTGAGAGCCGCGACCTCGAAACGCAGCGACCCGGGTTGGAACAGGCGATGGCCGCGCAGCAGCAGGCGATAGATCAGTTGCAGTCGTTGTTACGCTCGATGTCGGAGTGGGGACAGTTTCAGGGACTTGTGGCGAAGACGCGAGCGCTTCTGGAACGGCAAGACGGTCTGCGCGGAGAGACCTCGGAGTTGGGTCGTCGCACGCTCGGTAAGACGACGGATTCCCTGACACCGGATGAAGCGATCGGTCTCAAACGCGTCGAGCGGATGCAGCGCCAACTGGCTGAGGACATCGAGCACATGCTCGCGCGCATGAAGGTGTTGAAAGATCGAGAGACCGAGACGGACGCAGCCGATGCCGACGCCGTGGAACAGGCGTTACGTTCCGCACAGGCGCATGACTTGTCGCGACGGTTGCATGCGGCGACGGAGTCGATTTCCGACAATCGACTGGCGGCCGCCACCCTTGAGCAGAAGGGTGCCAGTCAGGCCCTTCGTAAGGTGTTAAAGGCTTTGCAGGGGCGTGAGCGGCGGCAGCTTGCTGAGTTACGCAAGCGTATGAGTGAATTGGCCGACGTTCTCGCAGCGATCATGGAGGAAGAGCGAACATTGCGTGCGGCGACGCATGAGGCAACCCTGCTTGAGCCGGACGTAGCGGCGATGACGCGTTTGGAACAGGCGCAGCGGCGCGTGCGGCGTAACACGCAGGCGCTTGCGGGAGAAGTGGGTGCCGAGCTCGATCACGCTGACATCGCTCACCTGGTCCGTGTCGCGTCCGGCTTCATGGGGGATGCGGAAACTTCGCTTCAAGAAGGTCTGCCGGCGGCGGGTCTGGAGAATCAAGACAAATCGTTGATCGCGCTGCAAAAGGCCCAGGACATTTTGGATGAGCAGGTGAATCGTGTCGAGGAAGAGATCATACGCCGAACGCTCTCAGAGGTTCGTGAGCAGCTTGAGGAGATTCGAGAATCACAAGCGGAGATCAACGCCGGTATTCAAATCGTACATGAGGAGAAGATGACGAAGGGGCGGCTCGGGCGCAAGCAAACGCGAGAGGCCTCTCGACTCGCACGAAAGCAAGCCGATGTTCGTGAGGATGTCAACGAGGTATTGCCCGACTTTGAGACGGTCGTGGTGTTTCGATTTGCGATGGAACGCGTGGCGACTCGTATGGACGCTGTTCGTGACAACCTCGTGCGGCGGCGGATTGATGTCGAGCTGGTCGACCGGTCGCAGCGCATCG
Organism: Planctomycetota bacterium; assembly: GCA_024278775.1. The sequence goes on along the minus strand of JAJRSP010000082.1, from coordinate 3,170 downwards.
TCCATGATCTGGATCGGTTGATACAGGCCGCAATGGATACGGCGGAGCTACCCATCGAACAGGAGTTCGTAAACTCAGGCGGCGGCGAGGGGGGGGCAAGCGATCAGGGCAAGAGCCGACAAAAATCGGTCCCGACGATTACGGAGTTGTTGGTGCTCAAGGCGATGCAGGTGGAGATCAACGAACGCACGGTCGCCCTGCATAGGGACATGGACCCGGAGGCCCCGACCGAGAGACAGCTTCGGACCCTTAAGGTGATCGGTGACGATCAGAGCGAGGTGCGTCACCTTACCGAATTGGTGACGAAGCGAGCGCGGAATCATTAGTGAAGCAGAAACGGTCTTGACCCACAGCCCTGAGACTGCGTGGGCCACAGAGACCGCGCGATGCCAGCGGCATAAGAGGTGAATTGGTCCCAGCATGTGGAATCAACGGGAAAATCTGATTCGTCGAACGCGATTCGGCGTGTCGTGGTCGCTGGGGCTTGCGTTGGCAACTACCGTGGTTGTGGCCGGCGAGTCGACGAAACGTGCCACGGGGAAGAAAAAACCGTCGAAGAGTAAGGTGGGGCAGCGGCTGATTCGACAGATTGCCGAGGGCAGCGATGAAGACGTGATGGCGACGGTGATGCGTTTGATGGAAGATTCGGGTCGTCGACTGGATCTCGATTTCGATCCCGGGGCGGAAACGCAAGCGGTGCAGCGCGATATCGTCGATCGACTTGACGAGGCGATTCTCACGGCGGCCAAACAGCGGCGGCGAAGCCGACAGCGCGGTCGACCGAGTGGGGATCGTCGAACCAGAATGACCAAGCGGCAAGACGCCGCCAAGGACAACCCCGACAACACAGGTCGAAAACAGGCGGACGCGGTGTCCGAGCGTGACGGGGAGCGCGGATCAGTGTCGCGCGTCGACACCGTGCGGGGAGATCTTCATGACACGCGCCGCGGCTGGGGGCAACTGCCACCGCGCGAGCGAGATGAGGTGATTCAAGGCAGCGATGAGGCGTCTTTGGAACGATATCGCGAATGGGTCGAGCGTTACTACCGTGCGCTACAGGAAGCCGATGAGTAGGACCACCATCACACCGTTACCGAAGTGGCGTGCCGGCCGATGGGCACTCTGGGGGAAGTGCCGCACCGGACGGATATCGACCATGGTGTGTGTGGGTGTGTGGCTTGGTGTGGTGCCGGTGAGGATCGCCGCGAAGGAGACGCCGCATACGACCAGTGCTACAAGCGCAGAGATCACGGCGGCCTCAACCATCGCGGTAAAAAAAGCGATGTCCTGGCTGGCGAAACAACAAGCGGTGGATGGATCGTACGGGAGTCTCTCGCATTACGGTCCGCACGTGGGAATCACCGGGTTAGCCGGGATGGCGTTCATCTCCGGCGGCAGCACACCGGGACGTGGGCCCTACGGTGTGCAGGTAAGCCGGGCCTTGAACTTCATTCTGGATCATGCGTCGGAGAGTGGTCTGTTGGCTGCAGAAACCTCGCATGGTCCGATGTACGGACATGGTTTCGCAACGTTGTTTCTTGCGGAGGTCTACGGTATGACGCCACGACCCGACGCGCGAGAGACCCTGCGCCGGGCCGTTCGGTTAATCGTTAGTACGCAAAACGAAGAGGGCGGTTGGCGGTATCAGCCGGTTCGCGCCGACGCTGATATTTCTGTCACAATTTGTCAGATTATGGCGCTTCGCGCGGCACGCAACGCCGGTATCTTTGTCGATAAAACCGTGATCGATCACGCGATCGACTACGTTCGCGCCTCGCAAAACCCGGATGGGGGGTTCCGGTACATGCTCAATTCGGGCGGATCGGCGTTTGCGCGGTCGGCCGCCGGTGTGGCGGCCATGCAATATGCCGGGATTTATTCGGGAGAAGAGTTGCAACGCGGCCTAGAATATGTCAGGCGGTTTACTCCGCCCAAGGAACAGACGGTTGGCCACTATTTCTACGGTCACTACTATGCGGCACAGGCCATGTTTCTTGCCGGGGACGCTCAGTGGCGTTTGTGGTGGCCGGCGGTTCGCGATGAGCTTGTCCAAAAGCAAGACCCGGAAGGGTTCTGGCGGGGGCAGGCAGGGCAGGAGTATGGCACGGCGATGGCACTGATCATTCTGCAGATGCCGAACCGCTTGTTGCCGATCTTTCAGAAGTAGGGTGGGATGAACACTCGAACGTGGCTGACATCTCGACGGACGCTTGTGGCTGTGACGATGGCGGCATTGGGTTCATCTGCGCCTTGGCGGCATGCGCAGCTTGCGAGCGCGGTACCGCCGGCTGAGGAACGCGGCGTGTCCGTTGTCGTCAAGACCATCGCAGAGGATGTGCTGGCGGGGCACATTCAATCGCTCTCTTCGGCGGAGGGACTTGCGCTGTTCGTGGACGGAGCGATGCGGACCGTTCCCACACAGGAGTTGGTGCGACTGACCACGCCGCAGAGCCACACCGCACGAGGGCCGCATGAAGCCGTGCTGACGCTGACCGATGGGAGTGTTCTCATGGGTCGCGTGGTCGGTGGCGGTGATGACAAGGTAGTCGTTGACACACGTGACCTCGGAAAGGTGGAACTCGACCTCGATATCTTGGCGACGTGGCTTACGCCGAAGGCCTACTTGGATGGTCATCGGGATGCCGTGGCATGGCTCGACCGTGGAAGTACGGGGGCGACCGATGTGGTTCAAGACCGGATTCTGCTGACGAATGGTGATGTGGTTAAGGGTTTATTGCTGGCCGTAAACTCAGAGGGGGTACGCTTCGAGAGTGCGATGGGGGAGACGTCGCTGCCGTTTCGTGTTGTGGTGGCGGCCCAGTTTGGCGGGAAGATGTCCGTCCCATGGAAGGAACCGCATGTCATCGTGACGCTACGGAGCAGTGGACGCTTAGCGATGTCGGCGGTCGATTGGCGTGATGCGACCCTCAAAGCTCGCTTGCACGCGGGTCCAGCGGTACAGATTGAAACGCAGCGCGTCGTGGCGCTGGATTTTGTAGGGGGCTTGTGGGAGTGGCTGCCATCGCACTGGCCGATCAGCTTTGAACACACATCCATGTGGGGGCTCGATTGGGCTATTGCCGTGGACCGAAACGTGCTGGGCGAGCCGATGGTGGTGGCCGGAGAGACGTTCGAACATGGTATCGGCGTACACGGTCGAACGAGGATTA
>JAJRSP010000004.1 GCA_024278775.1 Planctomycetota bacterium | reverse complement strand
TTCTGTCTTGAACGAAACTGACATCGCCACGATCACCGAAAAGCTGCGCGGCTCGTTCATCGTGCTCGATGGACCGGACGGCGCAGGCAAAACGACGCAGCAGCAGCGGCTCGTCTCGGCGTTGACCAGTGCCAAGCTCGATGTCGTATCCTGCCGCGACCCCGGCGGCACGGTGATCGGCGATCGCATCCGGCGGGTGCTGCTTGACCATGACCTCGGAGATATGGACCCGACCTGCGAAACGCTGTTGTTCATGGCCTCGCGTGCCCAGCTACTCGCGGAGGTCATTCGTCCCGCGTTGCGAGCCGGGCAGACAATCATCTGCGACCGATTCGTCAGCTCGACCTGCGCCTACCAGGGTGCAGCCGGAATCGACCCCAAGCGCGTGATCGAGATAGCACGTCACGCCGTGGGAGACACCTGGCCCGCGTGTACGATCGTTCTCGATGTCGGTGTGGACGATGGCTTCGAACGAATCAAGCGACGCGGGGGTGAGGCCGACGCGATGGAGCGTAGACCGTCCGAGTTTCACCGGCGCGTTCACGAGCTGTTCCTGGCGTTGCCGTCGTATTACCCGACCCCGGTGGGCATCGTAATCGGCACCGGCGACGTCGATACCGTCCACGAACGAATCATGGAGTGCCTCAGCTGTGTCACTCTGTAACGTCACACATCAGGCCCCGGCCCAGCGCATCCTGCAACAAGCGTTCTCGCGTGACCGCCTGCCCCATGCCTATCTTTTCCACGGCCCCGAGGGCGTAGGAAAGGAAATGCTCGCAATGGGGTTGGCGCAACTGCTGCTCTGCGAACACCCCGTGACGCAACCCGTTGACGCTAACGGCGACCTGGTGCGTAACGCCGAGTCGCTTCGCGTCGGGTGCGGCCAATGCAAAAACTGCCGAATGATCGCGGCCGACACCCACCCGGATCTTCACCTGATCTACCGACAGCTACACCGCAAACATCCGGAACCGGAAGTGCGCAAACGCAAGGGACTGACTCTGGGCATCGATGTCATCCGCCATTTCCTGACCGGTTGCGTCGGGTTGAAGCCGGTCAGTGGACGGGCCAAGGTGTTCATCATCCGCGAGGCCGACCTGCTTGAACCCCCCGCCCAAAACGCGTTGCTCAAAACGTTGGAAGAACCGCCTCCGAACACATTTCTGGTTCTTCTTGTGACAGCGCTGGATACAATGCTCGACACCACGCGCTCCCGGTGCCAACTCGTGCCACTCGGCCCGCTTCCGACATCCTTTGTCGAGTCGCGGCTGGCTGATCTTCGGCCGGAGTGTCCCGAAGCTCAGCGAGCGTGGTACGCCCGTGCCTGCGACGGCAGCCTGGGCCGGGCCGTGCAGTGGACGGACGATGGGATGTTCGATGCGAACGAAGGCATCGTTCGCAGCCTCATCCGCTCCACGCCGGATCAGCTACCCACGGTGATCAAATCCTGGGCTGAGACGTCGGCATCGCTCGGCAAGGCGTTCCTCAAACGTGATCCGGAAATGACACCGGCCGAATCGACGCGCAGGGCCTACCGTACGATGTTTCAGCTTGCCGCGATCTGGTTCGCGGACGTATTGAAACTCTCTGTCGGTAGTTCCGCTGAGCCGACCAACGCGGCCTTCGCGCAGGAACTTGAGCGATGCGCGGCCGTTGTCGACCCGGAACAGGCCTCGGCCGCGATCCGACGCTTGGCCAACGCGGAATATCATCTGACGCGGTATCTTAACACGCAGCTTGTGGTGGAAACGCTCATCGGAGCGCTGTCCCACGTGCTTCGCGGTGAACCCATAGACGCCGTGTAAACCTTCCCGCTCTTTTGTCACGTTTTCCGTCACGAACCCCACCCTTCGCGTCACATGACGCTTATACTTCCATGCGGTGCGTTGGCGGTGATGCGAACAATGGGGCACCCACGCATGATTCCAGGCCGCCACATAGGTCATACACCCGACATGGTGTTCCCACGGATCGTCCCAATCACTTCCCGTCGGAGGCCAGCCACGGCATGAGCGCTCGCACGGCCGCACCGGCCTGCTCATAGGGCGTATCCGCATCCGCCTCATGCAGCGATCGAAACCGCTTTCCGCCGCTGCGGTACTCCTCGATCCACTCGCGTGCGAATCGACCGTCCCTGATCTCCGACAGAATACGCTTCATCTCTTCCCGCACGGCAGGAGTCACGATCCGTGGTCCACGGGACAGATCACCATACTCGGCCGTGTTGGATATGGCGTCACGCATCCCGCTGAGACCGCGCGTGTACAAAAGATCCACCACCTGCTTCAGCTCGTGAACGCATTCCAGATAGGCGAACTCCGGTGCGTAGCCGGCATCCACTAGCGTCTGAAACGCCGCCTTGGTGAGCGCAGACACGCCACCGCAGAGCACGACCTGTTCCCCAAAGAGGTCCGTCTCCGTCTCACAGGCAAAGGTGGTTTCGATCACACCGGCCCGCGTACATCCAATACCCACCGCCCATGCCAGTGCCAGGTCTTTGGCACCACCGGTGGCATCTAGATGAACCGCCATCAGCGCGGGGATGCCCTTTCCCTCCAGGTAAACCGATCGCAACAGCGTACCCGGTCCCTTGGGGGCGATCATCACCACATCGACCTCGCCCGGCGGTTTGATGAAGTCGTATCGAATGTTGAATCCGTGGACAAAGCCGATGGTCGCACCGCCGCGCAACGACGGCGCGATCTCCTCACTGTAAATCTCGGCGGCCGACTCGTCGGGAAGGGTGATGATGAGCAGGTCCGCCGTGGCCGCCTGATTCACCGGCACCGGATCAAACCCATCCGCCCGAGCTCGATCCGCGCTGCGGCCTTCGCGCTGTCCCACGACCACCGCGACGCCGGAGTCTCGGAGGTTCATGGCGTGAGCCCGACCCTGGTTGCCGTAACCGATCACGGCCACCCGCTTGCCGGAAAGGAGACCGAGATCACCGTCATCTTCATGGTAAATCGTGAGAGCCATTACGTCTTCACTCCGCGTTGACACCGTTTGCCACTCAACACGTCACCTAGCTCCGGTCTCGTCCCGAGCCGCAATCCCGGCGCGCCGGAGCTGCGCAGTTCCTCGTATCTCGTGTGTCACTCGGCAGGTGCCCCATTCTTCGGGTACTCCCGAAGGGTGGGACGCCGACTCCGCCATACACCCGTTTCACCGTACCAAGCCGCGGCCACGTTGCGTTTCGTGCGAGTCTCATCATAATGCCCGCAGGTGGCGTCGGCCACTTTGTCGAACCGGGTGAGCCTACCATGCAGCCAGAGCGTGAAGCGTTTCACAGTCAGCTCATCGAATCCCTTCAGGGTGAGGGAGACGCCGGACTTGCGCGCCTTCTCGAAGCGACACAGGCCGCCGACATCGCCGAGTCGTTCGAGCTACTGGACGACGAGGACCGATCCAAAATCCTCTTCGCGCTGCCAAGCCACACCGCCGCGGAAGTCGTCGTCATGTTGGACGAGGCCGTCCGCGGCGACGTCGTGGACGATCTGGACACACAATCCCTGACGGAAATCGTCTCAGAGCTTCAGCCGGATGATGCGGCTGATGTCCTCGGCGAGCTGAATAAAAAGGAAGCCGGAGAAATCCTCGGCGGCCTGGAAGCCGCCCAGTCGGAAGCCGTCGGCGAGTTGCTGGAATACGAGGAGACGACAGCCGGCGGCATCATGACGCCCGATGTGGTGGCACTGGAAGCTAACGCCACCGTGGCCGACGCCGTCGAACAGGTTCGCCAGGCCAACCCCGAGGAAGACCTGCACGAGGTTTACATCGTCGATGCGGATCGCAAGCTGGTGGGTCTTGTCCCGCTGCGGCGAATGGTCACGGCTCGACCCGCGACGAAGCTGAGCGACATCGCCCACCGTCAACCGGTATCGGTCTACGCAGACGAAGACCAGGAAGCCGTCGTCCAGATTATTCGAAAATACGACGTGACCGAGGCGGCGGTCGTCGATCGTAACGACCGGCTCATCGGGCGCATCACCCACGACGACCTGCTCGATGTGGCCGAAGAAGAAGCAGCGGAAGACCTGTACCGTATGGCCGGAACCGACCCCGCTGAGTTGGAAACAAGCTCCATTCTCAACGCTGCCCGCATTCGCCTTACGTGGCTCCTCCCCTGCATGATCGGCATGATGGGTTCCGCGAGCGTCCTCAGTATGGCCCAACCCAATTTTGATCTGAAGTTGTTCGCCGCACTCGTCCTGTTTGTGCCGTTGATCGGTGCCATGGGCGGCAGCAGTGGCGTTCAGATTTCAACGGTCATTGTTCGCGGCTTCGCTATGGGTGACATTGGATCCACGCGACTCGGTCGAGCGATAGCCCGAGAAGGCCGGATCGCGATGCTGATGGCGCCGACACTCGGGTTTGCGGCGTGGCTCTTGGTGTCCCTGTTCTTTCCCATGTTTCAACGGCTCTTCGGCACAGGCGGCGGCATGTCCGATCACAGCCGGGTCGCCATCGCCGTGGGAACCGCCATGACGGTCGCCATCTTGAGTGCGGCCGCGCTGGGTATCGGCCTACCCTTTAGCTTTCGAAAACTCGGCTTCGACCCCGCCATCGCTTCCGGCCCCCTGGTGACCACGCTCAACGATGTCATCTCCGTTTTCGTCTATATGACGTTGTCCTTCCTCATCGCAGCCTAACGGCACATCTACACAACCGATTATTTCACGTCGAAACGGTCGAATATCGTTCTCTCCAAGTTCCGCGCTCAGTTTTCGGTAGAATGGTAACGGGCCGGCGTTGCCATCCTCTGGCGACCGACGGTCAACATCCCGACTGGCTCGACGCACTGATCGACCGTGTCGAGCAAGATCCGGTCGGCCCACTAGCGAAACCAATCGAAAACTGCGTTACTCGACGCCGAGGCGTCGGGGCCAGTAGTCATCGGGCGGGGGCGCGTCGCGGTCACCGTTGGGACGGATGTGGTTATAGAGGGTTTCTTTTTGTTTGTCGTAGGCGATGCGGCCGTTGACCACGGTCCAGCGTAGAAGCGTCATGTAATGCAGAATGTCGCCATCGGTAATCGCGAAGTCCGCATCCTTGCCGACCTCAATCGAGCCGACGCGATGATCGACCCCGAGGATCCTGGCGGCGTCGATCGTGATCGCACGCAGCGCCGCGTCATCCGACAGACCACCACGTACCGCAAACGCGGCCTCCATGTTCAGATGCAGCAGGTCCCGACCGGCCAACCCCCACAGTGTGATCGAACTGACCGTTGGGACGATGGCAATCGGAATGCCGTGCTCGTGAAGGATGGCCGCGTTTTCGATCGAACGACCCGTCGGCCGGTTGAACCTTTCGTCGTAACCCGTGTCGGTCGAAAACAACGGCGGGCGCAGCGACAAAATCGCGGACACACCGGCTCGTGCCATCCGCGACGGCACCGTCCAGCCCTCCATCGCCCCGCGAAGCACGATCTTGATACCGTATCGCTCCGCCAGTTCGCAGTATTGAATGATTTCGTGCGCTTTGTTGGCCGTCGCCACCGCCGTGAGCTCGCCCCGCATCAACTTGTAGATCTTCTCATAGTCGCCTTTGAGCCATTCCTTGTCCGGCTCCTCGGCGTCGTCATCCTTCTTCTTTTCCTCCGCAAACGCTTCTTTGTCGCGCATGTACTGCCGCACCTTGTCAAACTTGTCGCGGAGCTTGCGGCGTGCGTTGGGGCTTGTCGTGCTATAGTCGAGTTTGTAGAAGATATTTCGCTTAACGACCAGACCATCCAACGTGGCGTGCGTGAGCTTACCGACCGTGTTACCGCTTACGGCCGTGGTGATACCACCGGCGAGCGCAATCGTCATGGTCAGCGAGTAGACATTGGTGGAGTCATCCGGAGGTTCACTGCCGATCAGGCCGCTGCTTGCGACGGCCACCAAACCGGGATAGACGTGATAGCCGGAGGAGTCGAGCCGCTCCGCCTTTTCCGGCACCTCCACCGACCTGCCGATTTCGATAATCTTGCCGTTCTTGGTCAGAATCGTGACATCGAACAATGTCGGCCCGGAGACCGTGTGGACGGTGCCGGCTTGGATCGCCAGGTACCGGTCATCCTTCTTCTTTTTCTTCTTGTCCTTCTCGTCATCCTTGGACTTGTCGTCGGCTGCATCCTTCTTGGCTTGGGGCTTGTCGTCCGGCTTGGGATCGCCCGCGCGAACGAGCGGCGCGGCCGTCACCATCATCAGCAGGAACATAAGCAGTCGGGCGTATCGAAACATCACTCGTCCTCGTCCGCGTTATAAACCGTATCGCCGAGAATCATCACGCGCCGCACCGTGCTGTGCGGGTCCAGCGGATCGCCGTCAAAGAAGACGAGATCCGCGTCGCGGTCTTTTTCAATGCTGCCGATTTTTTCACCCAGCCCGATCAATGTGGCCGGGTGGAGCGTCAGCATCTTGTAGGCGTCTTCCTTCTTGAGCCCGGCGCGAACCAAATCGGCCAGCCGCTCGCGCACGCGATTCAGCTCTTTTTTTGTGTCATAGAACGGCACTACCGAGACCTCACACTCCGCCTCGACGAGATCGGAGATCAGGTTGTAGCGAAATGTGGTCTGCGGCAGATAATGCATCCAGGGGCGAATCACCAGTTGCGCCTTGCGTTTCCCCAGCTTGTCTACGATGTGGCGATAATCCGTCGAACGCCTCGTGGCGAGATAGAGCGTGTAGCTGAGGTCTTCGTACCGTTCGAGCACTTCGTCCAGATGGAGCAGGTCGGAAGCCTCTCGCAACTGTACCATCATCCGCGCGCCGTCTTTCTTCTCAATCAGATCCACGAGCGGCTGATACTTCGGATCAACGGGCGGCGGCTTGAAGGTGTCTTCCGCCTTCTCTTTCACCGCCTTATCATCCGTCGCCGGCTTGGGCTCACCTCCGCCTTCATCATCTCCATCGTCGGCCGCCCGGCCCGGGACCGACTTGCCGTTGCCCTTGTCGTCTTTGTCCGGCTCACCGTCTTCTTTTTCGGGTTTGTCCTTCCCGTTCTTTTTGGCCTCTTCCTTCTTTTTCTTCTGCTTCTCTTCCCACTCCTTACGAGCTTTTTCGACCTTCTCGATTTCCGCCTTCGCCTTTTTCAGGGCGTCTCGAAGGACCGACTTCTTAGCGGCGTTGACATGCAAATACCCGGCCTCCTTCACCAACCGGGTATCCTCGTCGCCACCGGTACGATACACCGACGCCATACCGGGTATGCCTTTACCGGCCGGGACAAAGCACGCCGTCGTAAAACCCGCTTCGCGCAGCTCGTCAAAGCCGATACGGTCGATATAAACCTCACTCGCGGCCGTCTGATCGCCATGAACACCACTGCGCGTAAAGTCTTCCAGATCGTAGCGCGTACGCGGATGCACAAACCCGGGCATCACCGTCTGTCCCTGGGCGTTGATAACCTCGGCTGACGCGGGAAACTCCAGCCCGGCACCCACGGCCGTGATCTTGCCATCCTCGATCACGATCACCCCGGGGGAAAACTCATCACCCGACACGGTAATCACACGACCGGCCTTGATGGCCACGTACTCCGGCTCCTGCGCAACAACCGTCGTCGCCAGCGCCAACGCACCCACCACGCTCACCATCCGCAGACCTTTTGTTCCCAAAACCATCAACACTAGAATCGCCTCTTTACTTTGGCGTCGTACACGACTTCACCGCGTATGACCGTGAGTTCGCAACTCGATCGTGGATCAATCGGATCGCCCGTCCACAGTCCGAAGTCGGCATCCTTGCCGACCTCAATCGAGCCGACACGGTCATCAATGAGCAGCGCCTCGGCCGGCATCTTCGTCACACCGCGCAACGCCGGATAGGGCAACCAACCATACCAGCAGGCCATCGCAGCTTGATACGAAAGCTCCTTTTGCGGCACCACCGGCGCGTCGGTGTTGATCCCCAACTTTTTGACGCCGGCCTGCCACCATCGCGCGGCGTTGCCGTGCATTTTTCGCTGCGAGTAATCGAACCAGTATTGCCGCGGCCCGTTCATCGTGTACATGTCTTGCTCCACGACGAGCGGTGCCGTTTTGAAACCATCAAACGTGGAGTGATCGAGCACGGTGCGAACGCCGAGTTTCTTCGAGAGCATATCTATCGTCGTCATCACGACTTGATAGATCTGCGTGTGAACCGTGACAGGATACTCCCCCCGAAATAGCCCGCGAAAACCATCAAACACCGGGTCATAGAGCGGTTTGTCTCGGGTCTTATCCTGCTCGAACGCGTTCCACTTTTCGTGATATGCCTTGGCCTTGTTCATTGTCTGTCGCGTGTTGTAATTCATGTAACTTCGACCCACGCCGAACCAGTACCACTCCGGATTGCCGGCCTGCGCAATCTTCAGCGATCCGGGCGACCGCTGGACCACATCATCCACGGTCGAGCCACCCGTCTTGGCGAGCGTGCCGAACCCGCCCATGTTGGTCCCACTACCGGGAATGAGCAGCACCGTAGTCACCCCGCCCGCGCGAGCGCTCGTGATAATCTCATTATCGGGGACCACCGCTTCGAGCGAGCGCAAGCCCGGGTTCGTCAGGTAGACCATGTCGTTCAAGTCCATCAGCGAACCGGCCGTGTGATTGTGGGGGTCGACCAGGCCCGGCACGAGCCAGAGGTGCTTGGCGTCGACCACGTCATATCCATCCGGCACTTCAATCTCGTGCTGCGGCGCGATACGTTCGATCTTGCCATCCGCTACGAGAACCACCGCGTTGTTGATGACACGATCCGCGTCATCCACCGTCACCACCTTACCCACACGGTATGCAGTACGATGCCCCTTCGGTGCGGCGTCCACCGGGATCGGCGGCATGGTCATCACCATGACCACCACACCCAAACCCAACGCACGCAAACGACCTACACCGCGCCAAGACATTCGGGAAGACCCGTTCATCGTACTTCCTCCCCGTGAACAATCACGCGCTTGATGGAACTGCCGGCTTCAAACGGATGACCGGAAAAAATCGCCAGATCCCCCTGGCATCCGGGCTTCAATGAACCAATCACACCGTCAAGCTGATACATCTTCGCCGCCTGAGTGGTCAGCGCGGCCAGCGCCGCGTCCGCACTAAGACCGCGCTCTACCGCGTGCAGCCCCACCAACGGCAGCGCCCGCGCGGCGTCTTCGGCATCGCTCTGGAAGGCGATCGCCACACCGTGGCGTGAGAGATCATCCGCCTGGTAATACGGTTCATGCCGTTCCCAACGGATCATCTCCTTCTCCACGATCACGCCGACACCCTTCTCCGCGAGTGCCTCCGCATGAGCCCGTGCTCCCGAAGCGCCAAGCAACAGATAGGGCGTCTTCCATTCATCCATAAACTTGATAATCGCCGCAATCTGCGCGGGGGCTTTTACCTTGATGATTGCGGGAATCTTCTTTTCGAGAATACTTCGAATCGGTTCGAGCCCCTCGTTGATTTTCGGCGGCAGCGGCCGACCATCCTTACCGCGCGTTCGTCGCTTGGTAACCTTAAACTCGACGGCTTCCTTATCCGTACGCTCGGCCTCAAAGTCAATCTCCAAACTCGCAACGAGGACCTTTCCGACCAGCTTGTCCTCCTCAACGAGGTCCGCTTCGATGTGAGGCGTTCCCTGACCGCCGGTATCCACATCCAGTTCCAGGGAAAGATGCTTTTCAACGAACGTGCCCGTCACCTTCAGCTCTTCCGGAGCACCGGGAGCCGTCATGCGACCCTCCACGTCCTCACCGGTGAGCCGCAAACGCATCGTCACGGTTTGCGGTTCGGGCAACGGTCCACCGGAAATCGTCACACTCCATGTACCCGTGATCGGATCACCGGCACCGGACTCATCCTCGACATCCTCCGTCTTCGGCTTGCCGTTGAGCGCTTCCCCTTTGGCTTTTTTCTCTTTCCACTCCGCCAGTTCCTTTTCGTACTTCTTCCACTTTTCCAGGTATTTCTTGCCGGCTTCGTAACGACCCTTGAGCTTGGCACCGATACCGGCCGGATCAGACCGGGATAGGTCAAAGTACACGCCGGCCGTCTCGCGCACCACGCGCGCCTCGCGTGTGTGACCACCGGTATGGATCGCTGCGATCTGCGAGCCGGAGCCACCCGCCTTGTAGGATGACAACATGACCGTCGTCACACCCGCCCGCGCCACGCGCCGCTCGGCCACGTCGGGCACGCCGACCGTCTTACTGATTTTGAGATCAGGCGCAATCGAGCCGGAATCACCCTCCAACCCAAGATGACCATGGGCATCGATGAACCCCGGCGCGACAAAAGACCCGGCCCCGGCGTTGATAAACTTCGCAAAAGGTGGATGCGGCACCGTCTTGCCGACCGCGGTAATCTTACCATCCTCGATCAGTACGGCCCCGTTTTCGATCTGCGTGTCCTCATCGACCCAGATGGTATCGCCACGCACCACCAGCGCGTTCGTCTCCGGTGCCTCAAACGCCGTCACACCGCCGACATACACCCGATGCACATGAGTCGATGTGGCCAGCGGATCACCGGACAGCACAAGAAGATCGGCATCTTTTCCGGGCTCGAGACTCCCCACGCGATCGGACACGCCCATGATCTCCGCGGGGACGCGCGTCAACGCCGCGATCACCCGATCCGGCGAAAGATCCGCACGAAGTGCCGTCGCGCCCGCAAGCCGAAGGTCCACCACCGGGGCACCGGCCGAAGCAGCCAACGCTAACGTGATACCGTCCAACGCTCGAAGGGCATCCACATCCGCCTCTAGGGCGTCTGGGTCGTAACCGATATCGTCCGCGTGATTTCGTAGCCCGGCCCCCATCTCAAAAACGACAGGAACCCCCGAAGCCCGAATGGCATCCGCCTCCAAGTCGGCCTGGGCCCCACCCACGAAATAAGCATGCCGCTTGTGTCGTGTGATAAACCCGATAGCCGCGGCCATGTCCGCGCCACGATCCACCTGAACACGCAGTGTGGCTCCGTTCTGCCAGAGCGCAGTCAGCGACGCCAGATGCACCGATGCGAACTCGTGCGGCTCGGACCAAGCCAACGCCTCCTCCAACGCCAATACCTGACCCATGCGAGAATCCGGCCGCTGGCGGATCGGAAAGGGGATGGCGACATCGCTGCTGGACGGCGTCTGGTAATTGACATGCTTCGGTGGACGATAGGCCGACTCCCCGAAGGTCACGGTCAGATCAGCACTCTGCGAAAGAATACGCGCGTCTCGCGGTCCGCCCAACTTGACCACGGCACCCTGCCCCGTCACCAGCCGATGCCGCCCCGGACTGAGATGGACCGTCGTCACGCCACCCGCCAGCGTCGCACGATAATCCGCATACGCCAGATAGCTATCGACGGCCCGGTACCCGGCCGCAATCGATTCATCACCGGTGTGGCTCGGAGTTAGAGACGACGAGGCCGCCACCAATCCCGGCATCACCACGGCATCAGGCAGATCAATCAGGACAAGATCGGTCGGAATCGGAAGCTCACCGCCGACGGCCACGATCTTGCCGTCTCGCACGATCACCATACCCGGCGAAAACGACGCGGGACCGGCCTGTGACACGGGCAGCACAGCACCCGCCTTAATCACAAACGAACGCTGCGGAAGCTCCGCGCGAACGGTGCCGCCAAGCCACACGGCCACGATAAGTGCCATGAGATGACACTTACAACATCGACGGCGAATGGGGTGGGCTACGTGACGCATTAGCTCTTATGGTCCGATGGGTGTTGGTCGCTGCCAGCGCCGTCCCCGGCACCCGACTTTTGAGATTCTTTCTTTTCGGTGACCGGCTTGTCCGAATCGACGGTCGCACCGTCGATCTTCTTGTCGCCGCTCTTTTCGTCCTCGGAAGTTTCGGCCCGCTCTTCTCCAAAAAGCTGCTTGAGCCGAACGTCGTCCGATCGTTCGTAGGCCTTGATCCCCTTGATGTAGACCTGTTCGACCCAGGTGTTGAAATCAAGTGGATCACCGCTGAGTACCACGAGGTTCGCGAGCTTGCCCACTTCCAGGCTGCCGAGCTTGTCACCCATCCCAATCGCCCGAGCCGGATACAGCGTGATCGCTTTGAGTGCCCGGCTCCGTGCCACCCCCTGACGCACACATCGGGCGGCTTGATAATTGAGGTACCGCTCGGCCAGTGACGTGTCCGGACTCGGCAGCAGCGAAAACGGCAGCCGCGCGTCGGCGAAGACCTTCGGCACAAATGTCTCCGTGAGCTTGCCGGTCAGGGAATCTCGTTCACGGTACAACAGCTCGGGGCCGAGCACCACGGGGCGGTCGGCCTCTTTCAATTCCGCAATCGCCTTATAGCAATGCGCCCCCAGCACAAAGACCATCCGATCAAAAAAGCCGTGGGCCTTGGCCAGGGCAATCGCACGACCGACATCCCCGGCCATGTCGCAATACACAAATACCGTAAGCTCGCCACGTGTCAGCTTGACCAGATTGGCGTGATGGTCGTCGTAATCCTCAAACTTGATGAGCTTCTTGCCGCGTTTGATCGCCTCTTCCGGAGCGACGTCGATCTTCTCGTCCTTCTCTTCGAGCGACTCCTCGTATTTCTTTTCGGCGAGGTTATCCAAATAGTCATCCAACTCGAGAAACGTCTCGCGCAGCGTGGCCAACTGCACCATGCGATCCGAACGTCGCTTGGGGGCCACGCTGATCTTCAACGCCACATCCGCGGACTGGGTCATCTCTTCCGGGGTCAAGCCGATGGGTTGAACCACCCGGCTCAGCCCGCCGATCACGGTATTGTTACCGTGGATCACATGAATCGAAGTGATCCCATCACGCAGCGCATCCTCAAAGTATAATTTGGAGGGGTCGATCGAGTCGTACACATTAAGAAACGGTGTGACCGGGGCGTTCTCGTTCGGAATATCCATCCCCCGCTGCGAGTGCGCATCGATC
The DNA here is from genome assembly GCA_024278775.1 of Planctomycetota bacterium. Next base: position 4,069 of record JAJRSP010000004.1, on the reverse strand, counting down.
ATGCCGGGCATCACCACCTTGCCGCTCACATCCACGACCATGGCATCGTAAGGAATCTTGACGTCCTTGCCGACGGCCGTGATCCTGCCGTGCTCGATCAATACGGTCCCGCCGTCGATCACTTTACCGACGATGGGGATGATCTTCCCGCCCTGTAGCGCCAGCTTAGCCGGCGGTGCGGCCCACAACGGCGTCGTCAGCAGTGTCGCCACGCCCAAGAAAGTCGTTCGCATCTTCACAGCTACCGTCCTTATCGCTCTCTACGCGAGTGCATCGCCCGGCTCGCGGCCCGGAGATACTGCCGCGACCTGTCATCCCTTACGATGGTCGACCACGACCGTACCGTTCACCATCACCACCACCGGCTTTGATATCGCATCAAACGGCTCACCGCTCCACAACACGAGATCGGCCTGTTTGCTCGAAGCGACCGTACCAAGCCGATCGTCCAACCCCAGCAGCTTGGCGGGGGTCTGCGTCACAGTCGGCAACACCTGCGCCAGGGTCGCCCCGTTTCGCATCGCGTACATTGCCTGCCGCGAAAGCCCGTCTTCGTCACGAAGCTCCTGTGCCGTCAACGCCGTCTCCACTTTGGCTTCCAACAGCGACAGGAACGTATTCAGTCGACTGTGATCCGTCTCTGAACTTCTCGCACGCTGCCCTGGCGCGTTGACGTAAATGGGCCCAAAGACCACCGGAATGTGATGCGCGCCAATCTCATCGAGACAGCGATACGCCTCCGTCGCCTCTTCCAGCACAAACGGCAGCCCAAACTCCTCAGACAAACGAATCGCCGACAGAATATCGTGCTGCATGCGCGCCTGAATCCGAAGCGGAATCTCACCGCGACGGACACGATCCAACACCGCTAAGGCCGCATCGCTCGCCACATCCGCACCGCGGCGAGCCACTCCGTTCTTCCAACGCTCGGCATCGTAAAATGCCTTTCGAAACACCCACGTCACGCCCATTCGAGTAGTCGGTCGCCGCGTATTGAACGACACAAACTGGCGAAACGGAAGGCTGTTGCGCATCCCGCGCCACGACGGATCAGTTCCCATCGACGCCTTTACGGCACCCGCCTCACGAATGACACGATCAGAGAGCGCACCGGCCGTTCGCACCACCGCACCGCGTGAGCTAATCACCGCGGCCGAGTCCGGAGAAACAAAAACAGTCGTCACACCACCGGCCGCCAGCCGTTCGAAATCCGGACTGCGCAAATTAACCGAGTCGATCACGTGCGTATCGGGAATCACCTCTGAAGACTGCTCCGCGCGAACCGATCGGGGCCGCGTGCCCACGGCAAGATCCGGGGCCGTATCAGGAAATCCACACAACGGGCACTTCTCGCCACCCGCGTGCAGATACGAACGTGGGCACATCGACCCACAACACCCGACCGAATGCGTGTGACGATGATTCACATCATGAAACAGGTTTCGCATTACGCCGGCCGCGCTCGGCGGCGGCGTCGGCAGAGTATCCGTGGCTTCCACCCACGCATTCGCGTCGATCAAACCCGGCGTGATTGAACCACGCTTCAGCTCAATCACCGTGGCACCCACCGGCACCGGCACCTCCGCACCGACAGCCACGATCTCGCCGTTTCGAACTACCACTGCGCCGCCATCTATGACCGAACCGTCGCCGACGTACACCTTGGCCGCACGAATGACGATGACGTCATCCAAAGCCAACGCGGGAGCGACACCAACAACGCCGAGGCTCCCCCACGCGGCCAACCACACCCGTAGCATCAAACGACTACGTTGTCCTGCCTTCATGGGAACACTCCTTCACACACGACCATTCAGTCAACTTCGCCGGCGGTGAGCACATCATGATCCACATACACACGCACCCCACCAACGTAAACCGCTAGCACCTTGGCATCCAACCGCAGCGGGTCATCCGAAAAGATCACCAGATCAGCGTCCTTGCCCACCTCAATCGAACCGATGGCGTCAGCCACGCCCGCCACCTTGGCCGCGGCAATCGTCATCCCACGACGCGCCGCACCTGGGTCCATACCATAACGAACCGCCAACGCCGCCGTCACTCGTACCGAATCCCTTCCCCGAACCGGCACTTGTCCGGCAAACGCCACCGGCACATCTTCCCGAGAAAGCGCCGCCGCAAACCCCAACTCGCGCGGTGGCGTATCAAAGCCATACGGCCCGACCACCACGGTAATCGCTCGTCCGCTCAATTCACCGGCCAAATCATATTCGCCGCTCGTATGCACAATCGCATGGGGACCGGCCACATCGCGAAAGAGGCGTAGCGCCGCACTCACGTCCATGGCCTCGCTGCAGTACACAATAGAATCAAGCCCGCCTCTGACCATCGCGTTGAGTCGCGGAGGAGGCGGGTGGGCGTTCCCTGGCTTCGCAGATTCGAAAAGTTCACGCAGCATCGCCAGCGCGCCGGTTCGCGATGTCGGACGACGATCATACCGCCACACGAGAGGTCCCAGAGACAACACCAGCGGCCCCTCTGACCGAAGCACCACCGGCCGCGCCGCATCCGTCTTAATCACAGCAGCCACACCGGAGATGAGATTGCGCGGCGACGGAAGAACCATCGCAGCGGTTACACCGGCGGACAACGCCCTGTGGAAATCACGATGATGCCAATCCACGCCATCCAACGCATTGGCCGAAAAATCGATCGCGTACTTGGACTCATTGATCTGCCCGACACTTCCCACCTGAGACCGAAGATCAATCAGACCGGGACACGCCACCGCGTCGGCGTAGGCACCCGATGCGGCATCGTCGGTCGTTTCGTCGATCGCCTTGACGGCCGCAATCTTACCGCCCCGAAGCTCGATACGTACCGAAGACTTCAGCGTGCCATCGGGGGCCACGTAGCGACCGGCCACAATCGTTGACGCATCCTGCGCAACCGACTGCGATACAAATGCGACCGTCACCAAAACGAGGCACACCCGGTGAACGGGTCTGGCGATCAGTGCCGGGCACACTCGATGCATCACCGTCCACCCTCAGTAGCGGCGTCGTACGCCACCTTGCCGTTCGTCAGTACCTGCTCCACACGCGACGCGGGATCAGAAGGATCACCGGACCAGATCACCATGTCGGCCGCCATACCGCTCAGTAACCGCCCCCCCCGGAAACCAAGCCCGATCACATCGGACGCCCGCACGGTGACAAGCGATAACCAATCCCGCCCGTGGTCACCCGGTTTGGTCGCACCATGCCCGGCCGCGAGCTGCGCGTTGAGCCCCACAAATCGCGAAGAAGTCGCACGCCCGCCACTGCCGATCGACCAGGAGACGCCGGCCTTACGTAATGCGGCCGCATTGCGCAGGGAATGTCGACGAAACGCATTGTTTTCGTATGTCTCAGTTCGGAAAAGGCGGCCAAGCACAACGGGCACTTCGGCCTCGGCAAGCTGATCGGCCACGAGATACGCCTCAGCGGCCCCTTCGATTACGATGTCAAGTTTGAACTCTTCGGCCAGCTCTAACGCATTCAGTATGCTCGCACTGCGATCAGCCCGAATGCGTACGATCAACTCATGGTCAATCGCACGGAGTAGCACGTCGCTGCCTCGATCCGGCTTGGGTTTCTCCGGCTTCTTGAGTTCATCCTCGTCCTTGTCTTCCCCCTCCTTCTTGTCGCCCCCGTTTTTGTCATCGCCTTGGCCCTCTTTGCCCTTGTCGGCATCCTCTTTGACTGCACCAAGACCACCGGACAACCACCGGCCAAAGTGGTCGCCGTCCGGCTTGGGATCAGGTTTGGGGTCGGGTTTCGGCTTCGGGTCAGGTGTCGGCTTCGGGTCAGGTGTCGGCTTTGGGTCGGGTTTCGGCTTGTCCTTTTCGTCACCGGAGCCACCCTCCGATTCGCCTTTGTTCTCGGACTTTGAACCGTCGTCATCCTTTGCGGCATCGTCTTTCTTGTCGCCGTCCGCTTTTTCGGCCTCTTCCTTTTCCTTCTCTTTGCGTCGTTTGTCGAGCTTTTCGACGTATTCTTTCAGATCTTCTTCGTAATCCTCCAGGGCACGACGGTATTCTACGGCTTTCGTAAACGCCTTCCGGACT
>JAJRSP010000081.1 GCA_024278775.1 Planctomycetota bacterium | reverse complement strand
CATCCTTCATCTTCGGAACAAGTTGAGACCTCACAGCCGTCACCCCTCCTCTTCCAGCCACTCGGAGAGACGTTCGGCCTCAAAAGCCGAACCCCGGAAGAACCGGCGAACGGGCGACGCATCCACAACCAGCGTCGCAGGCCTGCTCAAAGGTGATGTCGCTCGAAACGCTCATTTCTGACACGGATTCTCGAAAAAAATGCCCAGCAGCAGAAAAACGTTGCCATTCGGTGCCTTTGGGGACCGTCACCTATTGCTGGGCTATTGGCGGCAGATCGGGCAGGGGTTCGGCGTGCCTCATGTTGCTCGAATCGTTGTGGTGGGTGTAGCCATTTCTTGCGGCGTGGCCTTGGTCGGTCCCCAAAGGGTCAGTGAGTGTAACCGTGGCTTGCCGATTGGCGGACGCTGCGATATCAGAAAGCCTCCCCTGTGAAGCAGCGCCCGCCCAATGTCGGCTGTCGGTTTTCTGCTTTCGACTTTCTTCGAGTGCTGTCGAGCGTTGCGGTCCCGGCATAATGCGTCAAGTTCCACCGCCCAGACCACCGATAATAACATCATTCCATGTTCACCACCGGTGTCATCCTGGCCCGCGCCGGCAGCAAAGGCCTGCCGGACAAGTGCGTCAAGCTTCTGCTCGGGCGGCCGATGATCGAATACACATTCGAGCACGCACGGCAGAGTCGCCTGCTGAACCAGATCGTGTTGACCACGGATTCAGCCGCAGCGACGGAACTGGCAGCCAAGCGCGACATACGCGTGGTCAGCCGTCCGCCTGAATTGGCCAACGACACCGCAACGGTCGATGCCGCCGCCCGACACGCTCTGGCAACGCTTGAAGCCGACGGCGTACCAAAGTCGGATGCGGTCGTATTCCTCTACGGCAACATTCCCGTACGAGCGCCCGGAATCATCGATCGCGTGATCCGTCATTTGGCGGACACCGGTGCGGACTCGGTGCGGACCGTCGCACCCGTCGGCAAGCAGCACCCCGATTGGCTTCACCGGCTCGACGACGATCGCATGATTCAGTTTCGCGAGAACAGCATCCACCGTCGGCAAGACCTTTCGCCCCTGTATTACCACGACGGCGCAGTGGTGGCTGTCACACGAAACGCCCTCGACGCTGGCGGCGCCGAAGAGGCCGACGCCCACGCATTTTTCGGAACAGATCGGCGAGCCGTCGTGCAGGAACCCGAAGACGCGGTCGATGTCGATACCATTATGGATCTGTACGTGGCTGAGGCTGTGATGAAAGCGCAGCGTCAGAACATGCGCATGTGGACGCCGCCATGAACGAGCACAACCAGCCCAACATCGCCCCCGTGCAAATAGGCCGACACAATGTCGGCGCTGGCGAGTCGGTGTACATCGTGGCTGAGGCCGGCGTCAACCACGACGGGGATTTCAACAAAGCCGTCGCACTGATCGACGCCGCCGCACAAGCGGGCGCGGACGCGGTGAGATTCCAGGTATTCACCGCCTCAACGCTCGTAACCGCAACGGCACCGACCGCCGCCTATCAGTGCGAACGCACCGCCGAGCAGTCCCAACGCGATATGCTCGAAAGACTGCAATTATCGGACGATGCGTTCCGGCGACTGGCTGACCACTGCGCCCAACGGTCCATAGCATTCCTGGCCACCCCCTTTACCCCGCCGGACGTGCGGAAAGTTGTGGGTTTCGACGCACCCGCCATCAAGATCGCCTCGACCGACATTGTCGACATGGAGCTGCTCGCGACGGTCTGCGAGACCGGGCTGCCGCTGATCCTGTCGACAGGCGCCGCCGAGGAATCGGAAATCGCCGCAGCCGTCGCGTTGATCGAATCACGAAATGCGTCGGGCCGTCTGATCCTGCTGCATTGTGTCAGTGCCTACCCCACGCCGCTGGCCGAGGCGAATCTTGGTGCGATTGGTCGACTTGGGCGGCGATTTGGGGTTTCGGTGGGATACAGCGATCACACGATGTCCGAGCGGACCGGTGCTCTGGCCGTCGCCGCCGGAGCAGCCGTTCTCGAAAAACACATGACGCTGGACCGCGACCTTCCCGGCCCCGATCACGCGATGTCCCTCGAACCGGATGCCCTCGCCGAATACGTGAATCACGCCCGTGAAGCCTGCGCGGCGATGGGCACGGGGGAGATCGGTGTGCTGCCGATCGAACGGGAGGTGCGTAACGTCGCGAGGAAGACGATTGTGGCTGCCCGGGATATCGCTACGGGCGAGTTGATCGCCCGCGACATGCTGGTTTGCAAACGGTCCGGTTCGGGATTAGCTCCCAAAGAAATCGGTCGGTTGGTCGGTAAGCGTATGCACGATGCCGTGCCAGCCGACATGCCGGTCACGATGGACATGGTCGGATGAGTCGCGCAAAACGCAAAATCGCCGTCGTCACCGGCACGCGTGCGGAGTATGGGTTGCTCCGCAGCACGATCGAAGCGGTGGCCGACCACCCGCGACTGTCCCTGAGCATCGTGGCGACGGGCATGCACTTGCTGCGCAAGTTCGGTTCCACGGTGCGCGAGATCGAACGCGACGGTTGGCCGATCGCGGCGCGCGTGCCGATGCAGCGCGGGCACGATTCCACTTTGGACCAGGCAGAGGGTCTCGGGCGGGGGATTGCCGGCATCGCTCGATTCCTGGAGGCAGACAGGTCCGATATTATCGTCGTACTCGGCGACCGCATCGAGGCGATGGCCGGCGCGCTGGCGGCGGTCACCACCGGACGATTCGTGGCCCACATTCACGGCGGCGACCTTGCGCCGGGCGACATTGACAACTGCCTGCGCGACAGCGTGACCAAGCTGGCCCACATTCACCTGGCTGCCACGCGCGACGCAGCCGAGCGTATTATCGGAATGGGTGAATCACCCCAAAACGTTCACGTCGTCGGGGCGCCGGGGCTGGACGACCTGATGCGTATCAAGAATGAGGCGAAACACCCAAAGACCGGGCAATCGCGCAAGGCGATTGTGATTCAACACCCCGTAGGCCGAAGCCCGGCGGTGGAAGAGCGGGCGATGAACAACATCCTGCGGGCCGTGCGCGCGCACGGGCTTGACGCCGACGTGGTGTATCCCAATTCGGACCGTGGACATTCCGGCGTGTGTCGCGCGATCGATCGCCATATGTCGCCGCCCGACGGCGGGCACACCATTCGGGCGGTTCGTTCTCTGGACCGGGAGCAATTTCTTGACGCCTTGCTGGTGGCGGATGTGGTGGTCGGCAACTCATCGTGCGGCATTATCGAGGCGCCGGCTGCGGGCGCGCCGTCGATCAACGTCGGAGATCGGCAATCGGGACGGCTTCGCGGCGGCCCGACGGTCATCGATTCAGGGGAGACTTTTGCGGAAGTTTCCCGAGCGATTGAAGCGGCTTTGAATCGCCAACGTCCGAATAAGCTGCGTTCACCGTACGGTTCCGGCGGGGCGGGTGAACGAATCGCGGAAACCCTCGGTCGAATCCAGTTGAATGACGCGCTGCGGCAGAAGTGTTGAGGATCGGCTGTTGATTAGGGTTGACCGTTTCTACAAAGGGTTATCTGGCTTTCTTCCCCCCTTGCAAAGGGGGGATTGAGGGGGGTTCTTCGATTCCCGAAGAACCTCCCCCAGCCCCTCCTTGTCAAGGAGGGGAGCAAAGAGTCGTGAAAGCGCCACTGGTCGAAACGCTGATTCGTCCTAATTTTGTCGATACCTATCGTCGATAACTAGCGTGGCATTCGCTCAAGAGTCGGATCCAGGGGAATTTCACAGTTTTTCGAGGTCACCATGACGGCCAATCTAACCGCGCCCGCCAATCCAATTGTCACCGACGCCCTCAACAAATGCGGCGATATTTCGACGTTGCCGGAAGTGACTTCGAAGATTATCGAACTGGTGGACGATCCTCAGAGCACCGCCCGGGACATGCATGAGATCATCAAGACTGATCCGGCGTTGTCGGCGCGCATCCTGAAGGTGGTCAATTCCGCTTTTTACGGTTTGCCGGGGCAGATCGCCAGCGTTGATCGTGCGATTGTGTTGCTGGGGCTGTCCGCCGTGAAGAATGTCGCCATCGCCGCTTCCATTTCGCGCATGTTCAAAAGCCAGGACGTTGGTGGTGGTTTTACGGCTAAGGACATTTGGCGCCATAGCGTGGGTGTCGGCGTGGCGGGTCGGTCGTTGGCCCGTGCGGTCGGTTTTGTCGGAGCGACGGACGAAGTGTTCCTGGCTGGTCTCATTCACGATCTCGGCATCATGATCGAGCGTCAGGCTATGCCCGAAAAGCTGACCGAAGTCGTCGAACGCTGCATTTCCGCCGGCGGGAGCTTTCTGGATCTTGAAAACGAAATCATCGGCGCGGACCACCAGGCCTTCGGCGACGGATTGGCCACCAAGTGGAAATTCCCGCGTGCGTTGCGCGCCGTGGTTGGGCTTCATCACGATCCGGAACGCTTGGCCCCTGAGCTGCGTGCGTTCGGGCGGATCATCCAGTTTGCGGATATCTGGTGCTGCCAGGAGCGCGTCGGGTTCCACCTGACCGCCGGTCACGAAAGCCTGACCGACGAGCATTTCGAGGGGATCGGGCTGGACCCGGAAGCCCTGGCTGAGATGACCGAAGACCTCCACGAGCAAATCGTCAACGCGGAATCCACGCTCAGCCCTTCGGGTTGACGCGTTGAGCAGGCCCAGCCGCAGCCTGCTGCAAGCCTTGGCCTGACAAAGATTTACACAAATCAGCCCAATCGCGCACAAGCTTGACGGCGTGTGTTGCGTTAAACTGTATGGATCGTGGTCCAAACAGGTGAGGCGGGCATATGGGTCGCAAACGCGCTTTTACGTTGATCGAGTTGCTGGTGGTCATTGCCATCATCGGGGTGCTGACGGCTATCCTCATGCCCAGCCTGCGCAAGGTGAAGGTCCAGGCGCGGCGGACGAAGTGCGTGACCAATCTCCACCAAATCGGCGTGGGTATGCAGGGACTCCTGAATGACAACAACGACCGTTATCCACGGATTTCATGGGTGCCTTCGAGAGGACCGTTCCCACTGCCGGCCGACAGCGATCCCGTCTACCTCGCCGACGTGCTGACACCTTACGTGAACAGCAGTGAGTCCGTGTTCCATTGTCCTGACGACCAACCTGGTCGGGTTGATCGTGAACCGCCGATGAGCCAGATGAGCTTTTTCGAGTCTGAGCGCAGCAGCTACGAGTACCGGGTGCGCATCGCCGGGCGATCCATCGACGAGGTGGCTGGCAGGCGGAAAGAGCGCACCGGGCAGCCGACGCCTACGAATACGATTTGGGTTATGCGCGACTATCACAATTTCCACCGAATTGAGAGACGCATTTCCGACGAAGACGAAGCCAACTACGACGACGAAACCGCACCGGAAATGCGGGTGCGGCAGCGAAATTACCTGTTCGCGGACGGACACGTCGGCGACTACGAGAATTTTTGAGGACCGTTCCCATGCGTACCATCCGTACATTCATGTGCATCAACCTGATCGCAGTCGCGTTTTCGACCGGTTGTTCCGATTCGGGGAAGAAGCCGGGCGTGGAACTGCCGGAGGAATTGACTGTCGAGAAGCTGCGTGAGGTGGCCAAGGAACAACCTCACTTGGCGCGCGCTTCAGTGCGCGAGGCCATGCGCAGCGAGGAGCTTACTGAGGAGCAGAAACGCGCTGTCATGCGCAACGCGCGTCGCGTGATGATGGAGCGGATTGGGGAGCGCATCGACGAATACGAAAACGCACCCGAGGATCAGAAGGAAGCGGTTCTGGATCGGCACATCGACGAGTTCGCGAAGATGCGCGAGCAATGGGCCAAGGATCGGGAGGCACGACGCAAGGAGCGCGAAGCCAACGGCGAGACCGAGGAACAGCAGCGCGAGAGCATGCGCTGGCGATTTACAGGCGGTCAGACCCGAGGCCAGCGCAAAGCCCGTTCCGAATCACGGAATCCCGAAGCGAGCGTGCGGCGGATATCCTACTTCCAGAAGATGCGCAGCAGGGCTGAGGCGCGGGGCATCGAGATGCCCGGTCGCGGCGGCCCCGGTGGATCGCGCGGCGGCGGCGATCGAGGTGGTCGGGGGTAAGCCCGCGCGCCGTGGTTCGGTGGTGCGGTGTCACACGTGAATTGATGGGTAATTCGGACCTCGCCGGTGCGTGTGAAGATTGGCGTAATAGACGGTTGTCTCGGTCCACCGCTTCCTTACGGGCGCGGCTCTGTTCGTTTTTTTCATGTCGAACGCCCTCCGACATCGTTGCGTCTGCTAAACGGCAAGCCACTGCTACGCCTGTTGGCCCTTTCGGGGCTGGCCGGTGCTCCTTTACGGGCGCGGCTCTGATTGTCTCTTCACATCGAACGTGAGGGGTGCGAATCGAATTTGTCGTCGTGGAGAAATTTGGCCGACTGGAGCGAACCCACCGCGCGTGGCGACCTGCGCTTGTGATGCTTTGGGAGTCCGCGCGAACTGAAGTTCGCGGCTCGCTACGTCTGGACTGGAACTTCTCTATGCGGTTGATTCGTCTGATTGCGCGTTTACGTAATGGTTGATGGTGCCAGCGAATGCGCTGGCTTCTTCTTCGTTCTTGAAAACGCCGAGCACATCGTGCGTACGCCGTTCCGACTTGAGAAAAATCGTTACGCCGAACCTGAAATAGGGCAAACCGCGATAGAGGCTCTTGGGGGAAGCTATCGCGTGCGAGATGCTGGACCAGGGAACAACTCTCTGCGGCAAACGCTGAACGCGCAAGTGAAGCCCGTCGGTCATCGCCGCCGCCATCGAGCCGCGGCGGACGAACCGGAGGACGATCAGCCCGACCGTGGCAAGAATCGCTGCGAAAAGAACGCTGATGAAAACTGCGAGTTCCAGCCGCAATATCCAGTACACTTGAACAACGCCCGGTAACCCCCCGAGAAAACCGAGGAACCCCCCGTAGAACGCAAAAGGCACCTTCGCTCGACGCACGACGGAGTGTTCGTCGTAGCGCAACCCGCACTCGGGGCAGGCGTGCTTTTCCGGCAGGCCTTTCAAGGGGTAACGACACTCGGGACAGTCGGTCATTGACGGCATGTCTTAATCGTTGCCTGGAACTGGTTCATCCGGGGTGCAGCGGTTCTGCTGCGGCGGGGGATTCGTTGGGACCGGTAGATCCGCGCGAGCTGAAGCTCGCGGCTCGCAGGGAGTTTCATGAGCACGTTCTTACACGACGGCTGCTGCTGCGGCGGCGAGTGTGAAAGTGTAAGCTCATGTACAGGCGGGTCCGTGACAGTATCGGCGGAGTTGGGAATCTCGTATCGGAACGACTGGTACGGGCAAAGATGCGTGCAACGCGTTCGTGGCTCGGCCGCTCCATTACTGTCGCGGTTCTGATAAACTGTAACTGAGTCTCTACTTCGCTCCGGCGGTTAAGTCCTTGAATGTCAATGGCTTGGCACTGACGGCGGCGACGACGAGGCGGTCGAACAGCTTGGCCTCCATCCAGCGACGGTTGGCTCGAT
>JAJRSP010000080.1 GCA_024278775.1 Planctomycetota bacterium | reverse complement strand
TTGTCGTGCTGGCACATTGTCGTGCTGGCACATTGTCGTGCTGGCACATTGTCGTGCTGGCACATTGTCGTGCTGGCACATTGTCGTGCTGGCACATTGTCGTGCTGGCACATTGTCGTGCTGGCACATTCACATTGTCGTGCTGGCACATCATGCACGGGCTCCTTTCTGGAGGATCGAGTGATGAAACATGTCTCGTTTTTGGTTGTTGTTGTCGCCGGCGGTTTCCTTGGTTCAGGCTCACTGACTTACGGAGAAAACCCCCACGAGAGTCGCGCAACCGCGGAAAAAAGCACTCGCGATACACAGCGCGCGAGCCAAGACCCATCTGCGGTCATGCCTGCAACCATCGAAGAGTTCATCCGAACATACGGCGACGGTACGGTGACTACGATCCCACTCAGCGTGCTCTCTGATGCGCAAGCTGTTAATACCGACCGTGAAGCGGTTATCGACTTGTTGCAGCCTGTAAAACACACGGTGAACTCGGGTCCAGTGACGTTGCGCGCCATCAGCGATCAGCAACCGGGCACAACGGGACTCATCGCGGGGACGGCGATCGTTCTTGAGGACGGTACGGAGATCGCAGCGGGCGAAGCCCTCCTTCCCGGCGATGTTGTCCGAGTGGGTGCCTTATTGAACGGAAGCAGCCGTGATGTTGTTGTGGAAGTACAGGGCAACGCATTTGTGATCGCACCAGGCGAGGTTCTTTTTTCAACCGATTGTCCCAGGACTTGTAGTACCGGCTGTGGAAAGGGTTTCTATGCTTGCTGCAATGTTGAGGGAAATTGCGCGCAATGCTCGTGTCATCCGGTGTCGAGCGCGAGGACGATCTGCGCGGCCGGAGGCAAAGGTGCCACCACGTGTAGTGTCAGCGCCAACTAGCGTTGTTGCGTTCCACTTGGCCTAATGGCGCAAGTAACTGGTGTAACTCGATTATCAGAGGCCGCTCACGCACCTTGGGCGGCCTCTCCTTCGTTGTGGTTTCCTACTTTTACTTTCGATATCGCTGGGAAATCTGCGGCACAAGGTATTTCGTAAACGCCCGGTCGGCGTCGTAATCCGGGCTCCAGCCCCAGTCGCGGCGGGCCGGGGCGTCATCCACCTCCGCCGGCCAGGTATCCACGATGGCCGCCCGCGGCGCGTCCGGCTCAAACGTAATCTTCGCCTTGGGGAATGCCTTCACCACCCGATCGCGAAGCTGCGCCGCCGAGAGGCTAAACGACGTCACGTTGTACACCCGTTGCGTCAGGTTCTCGGCCGGTGCGTTCGCCAGCGTCACCAGCGCCTTGATCGCATCCGGCATGACCATGAACGGTATGGTCGCCCCCTCTGACACAAAGCACGCATAGGGCTCATCCTTCGCGGCCGCGTGGATCATCTCGGCGGCGTAATCGCTGGTGCCACCGGATGGCATAGTCAGCGCGCTAATCAAACCGGGAAACCGCACGGCGCGAAAGTCCACGCCGGTCGCACTGCGCTCGGCCGCGAGCTGTCGATAATGCTGGGCGTAGTACCGACCGAGGTGCTCGCAATAGGATTTGTTGCAGCCGTACATGGTGGTCGGGAAGTTCCATTGCGTCTCGCGCACGCGACCGGCCTCTGCCTTGGTGACAAGGCCTGGCAGTCCATACACCGCGATCGAACTTGGAAAAATAAAGGTGACCGGCGAGCCGTGCCACTGCGCCTGCTCATGGGCGAGGCGGAGCAGGTTGAGCGTACCCTCGACGTTCACCCGATGGGCCGTGTCCGGTGTGAACTCGGCGCGGGTGCTCAACAACGCGGCCAGGTGATACACCGCGTGAATCTCGTATTCGCTGACGAGCCGCTGCAACAGGTCTTTGTCGAGGATGTCGCCGATGATCGCGGTCGAACATTTGTCGCGCAGTTTGCGATCAAGCTTTTTCAGATCCAGCGCGATGATGTCCATCTCGCTGGTGGCCGGCATGGATGAGAACCGCTCGATCAGCCCGTAGCCCACCTCGCCGTTCGCCCCGGTGACCAGTACCGCTTTTTTCCGCACGATGTTGCTCCGCTACCGAAAGATCCCACGCTCACCACCCGTCCCCTGCGCCGCAGGCTTCAGCCGCGCGGTGCTTCGGTGATCGAACGTCGTACGAATTCGAACCCCGACTCCGCGATCCGCATGAACCAACCCACGGGTGAAGCGGTGTTGAGGCAGCTACGGGGCCGTCGCGAGCCGCTCCTCGACCACCTCAAACTTTTTCCAAGCTTTCGGCGGCGTAAAGTCTTTCGCGGTGAGACCGACATTGATGGACTGATCCGTCAGATCGGGAAACGCCACCGTCACGATTTCCATGCCCTCATTCCGCGCGACCACGATCCGCACCGGGAGGTCCAACCCCTTGCGCAGGTAATAGTCAATGCTTGTGTATTTCCGGTCGAGTCGGCTTCCCGGTTTGGGCAGCAGCCGAAGGTGGTCTGTGTCCTTCGGGTCGTGGTCTGCTCGTTTGACGTGCTCGACGGTAAAATTGCGCAATATCGTTGCCTTCTTCTGACCAAACGGCATCGGAAACGGCGCGGTCTCCAG
>JAJRSP010000079.1 GCA_024278775.1 Planctomycetota bacterium | reverse complement strand
TGCTCCGTGGCACCATCGGTTCGATCAACGCCCATTGCTCGTCCGTGAGCTCGTGGCGTTTCATGAGTACCGACCTCCCTGTCTTTATGCAGGGTTATCGGCAACTGACAGGGTTTTCAGACAGGGCCTAACCGAAACCCCATATGTAAATCCGACGCACGGCCGTAGTCGAGCTTCCCTGGCTGTCGGTGGCGGTGAGTGTGATGGTGTGCCATACGCCGCCGGGAGCCGCCACGTTGGAATAGAGGCGGACCGTGGCAAATGTGCCTGTGCCGAGAAAGCCGGTTCCACTGGGTTGGAGGTCTGTCCGGTCGGTCGTCCACACGAGCGAGGCACCGCTCAATACGCCATCCTCCAGGTCGGACGCCTCCCCCTTGAGCGAGACATCTTTGTACCAGAGCCCAAGCTGCGTATCGAACCCGTCATAGATGAAGTTGACGTCACTGGTAGACGTGTCCTGCGGCGGTGCGGTGATGGCGACAGTCGGCGCGTTATTAGTGACACACGAACCGCAGCCAAGCGCGTCAACTAGATTGACGCAGGCACCGTCCCACGCCCCGTCGCAGCAGAAAGAATCACCGGCGCAAACACATGCCGTGATGCTGAGGTCGATACAGCCGGGTGAATTGCCCGGGACGCAGCAGTCGTTGTTACAGGCACCGCACTGAATCGCCCCTTGGGCGCACTGGGTGGTCCACCCGACGGTGCAGCAATCCGAGTCAAACGAGCAGACGCACACCGTGACGGCCGGGTCCAGGCAGCCGATCGTACCGTTGCCCAGGCAGCAGGAGCCGCCGCAGGTGCCGCAATCCGCCACACACGTGACGCACGTTTCGTCACCGTTACAGATGCCGTCCCCGCATACGATGGGGCAGGTGCCGCAGTCCATCGGGCACGACGTACAGTCTTCGCCCACCTCGCAGAATGTATTGCCACAGCCGGGCGGGCAGTCCGTGCAGTCGGCGGGGCACGCTTCGCAGCCTTCACCCAGACCGCACACACCATCGCCGCAACAAGAATGGCAGGTATCGCCGGCCTCCGCGACGCAGGCCTCGCTCCACACGCCGGTGCAGCATTCGGGCATAGACAGGCAGACACACGCCTGTACGCCGGGGTCTTCACAGCCGGGTGAGTCATGGGCCTCGCAACAGGAGCCGGGGCAGAGTCCGCAGTCGTATGCGCAGGTGGTGCAGTCTTCATCGCCCTCGCAGATGCCGTCACCGCAGAGCGTCGGCGGGGCACAGACGCCGCAGCCCAGGGCGGCGATGGCTGCGACACACGTCTCATCCCAGGCGATGGCGCAACACTCGGGAAGGGCGTCACACACACACGTTTCCGTGTCATAGTCGTGACAGCCGGGTCCGTGAGTGTCGCAGCAGTCTCGGCTCTCGGAGAATGAGTTTTGCAGGATCGCAAAGTCGCGCATGTCAAAATCGAAGTCGCGGTCGAAGTCACGTGGTGCCAGCCCGGAACCGGCCGTGGTACCGCACGGAATATCCGGCCCACGCCAGCAGTTGTGTATGCGGCGGTAGTCGGCAAGGTCGCAGTCCCCATCGCCGTCGGCATCGCAGGCTCCGACCTCGCACTCATCCAATAAGCCGCTGGCGTCCGAATCCGGCCGGCCACTGGCGATTTCGCAGTTGTCCGGCACGCCGTTCCGGTTGCAGTCGATATCGGTGTCATTGCGCAAGACGATCACACGCGACGTGGTGCTGCCACCGACCTTGGCCAGATCGAGATCGCCATCGTTATCCACGTCCACCGTAGTGATCGAAACCGTCGGTGCCACGCTGCTCGCTCGAAACGGCAGACCGAAACCGCCAACGCTGTTATTGAGAAGAATCGACGGAGCTACGCCGGTGTCCAAGACCGCTGTGATGTCTATCGAGTGTTCCCGATCCAGATCGGCGAGCGTTATTGCGTCGACGCCGCCGAGATCCGTCTGGAGGGCAGGCAGTGTCGTAAACGTGCCATCCCCGTTGCTTTGTAGATAGTGCAGCAAGCCCGAAGTGCGCCGCCCCACGACCAGATCGTCGTATCCGTTTCCGTTGAGGTCGCTGGCCCCCAACGATGTCGGAGCGGTTCCCAAGGAGATCGTAGTCGCCAGTCCAAAGACGCCCGTACCGTCGTTCAGCAATATCGAAACGTCCCCCGAGTTTTCATTGGCCGTAGCAATGTCAAGAAAACCGTCCGTGTTGAACCGTCCCAGTGCGACGTCGATCGGCTTGACCCCTACATTCGGAAACGCATCGAGGCCGAGCGGCCGGAGAAACCCGCGCCATGCACCGCTCGTGTTCAACCCGCCGTTATGAATGATGGTGACGTTGTTTGCGCCGATGCCCCCGGCCGACGCGGTGTTCGCGACAACCAGGTCGAGAAAGTGGTCGCCGTCCAGATCACCGGCCACGATGTCCTCGCACCGAAACGGTCCGATGCCTTCGATATGGATAGGCGTAAAACCGGGCCAACTGAATGTGCCGTCACCATTGTTGAGCATGACGCCAAGATCGCACTCGAGTCGGAGAATATCGCCACTCTCGGAGACGTAGGCGATATCATCGTCGCCATCTTGATCGAAGTCACCGGTGGTGAGCGCCCAGGGGATCGCGTTGACCTCACGTGTGCGGTAGTTGACCGCATCCTGATATCCGAGCCAGTCGCCCGTGGCGCTGCTACCACGGTTGATAAGCACGCTGATATCAAATGATTCCCAGTTAGCCACGGCCAAGTCGCCGAAGCCGTTACGATCAAAATCAGCAGAGGCGATCGAGTGGGGTGCAAGACCCGCAATGTGCTGCGTCGTGCGGACAAACGTCAGTGCGCTCTGGAGATCACACGCATCAGGCTGGCCGTTGCCGTTACAGTCGGCATCACATTCGTCGGGCACGCCGTTGTCGTCGCAATCCGGCCGACAATCGAGCACGCAAAAATACGGCCCGCCGGGTGCCGGGCTGGATACGGAAATCTCACACTCGTCCGGAAGAAGATTCGTGTTGCAATCGGGGCTTTCGCCGCTCGCGATGTCGCAGCTATCGATTCGCAGATTTCCGTTACAATCGCGCAACGCAAGCTCGGTTCGATCATCTACTCCATTGCTGTCACAGTCCGGTACGATCGGGGCTGTTCGGAAGATGCCGCGACCATGCGTTACGGCATACAACTGTTCATTGTCGTTCCACGTCAGGTCGTAAACGATGACGTTTGCCGGGCCATCGTTACTCGCCGACCAGGTGAGGCCGTCGTTCTCCGACGTGTAGAGGCCAAGATCGGTTCCGACATACAACCATCCCGGTTGCGAAGGATGCACCTGGACCGTGTTCACCTGTATACAGGGAAGTGCTGTGACGGGTCGCGTGGCGTCGCAATTTAGACTGCCGCTAATGAGCTGCCACGAGGCACCGGCATCATCCGTCTCAAAGAGGGTGTTCCCCTTGTAGCCGCCAATGGCTACGTATACCCGGTTGGCATTCGAAGGATCAATGCGGACGCGGGTACAGTATCGACGCGGCAGGGGTCCTGCGAATAGGTCCGGAATCGCAGGCGCGTTGTTATCTACTCGCACCCAGGATGGCACGGCCGCCGTTCCGTTTGAAGTGCGAAATACCGTGCCATCGGTATGACCGACCCAGATGATGTCGGAGTTGGTGGGGGATACGTCGATAGTGGAAATCCATGCAATCTTGCAGACACCGCCGGCTCCGCCAGGCCCGCTTATGCAATCAGTGTCATCGGTACAGGTGGCTCCGGGGTTAGTGCTCCCCGTGTTACACAACCCGGTTCGCCCTTTGATAACGCTCCAGACGATCGGATCCGCATGCGCATCTTCGGTTAGCCAGAGCTGCTCTGCACCGACCAGGAAACGTCTTGAATTGCCCGGGTCCAACAGAGTCGGCGCATAAAAGATACCCTTACCCTTACAGGCGTCCGTGAGTGATCCGGCCGGGGGCGGGTCAGCCACGGCGATACAGTTGGCATTGCTGTCGGAGCCTGCGCTGGTGCAGCAGTTGCCGTTTCTATCCGTGATCGCCGCGTGAAAGTAGTTCCGGTTGCGGATGACGCGTGCGGAGGTGTATTCCGAAAACGTAAATGCAGGGTCGGCCGGGTCAATCCATGAAAACCCGGCATCGCCGCCCATATAGGATTCCCACTCGTTTGAGCCGGATGGTGGCACGAAGCGAAGTGCGCCGTTGTCTTGCGTGCCGCCGAGCATTCTCCCGGTCGCCGTATCCACGTCGAGATGGATGAACTGAGTGATCCCAAGATTGTGGTTGAGGCTTTCAAGCCGGATACCTCTGCCCCGACCCATCTGTCGAACATTGGGAGCCTTGTATATGCCGCCGTCGCTACCGACGAAAACGGTACGGTTGGTCGTCCCATCGAAATCCGGATGCTCGACAAACCAATGCCGGTCGGCGTGTCCACCCTGTTCGGGTGGCGCGCCCTTGCGAAAAGTCGTCCCGCCGTCTTCCGTAATGATCAGGTCGCCGCCGCCGAGCATGACGTGGTTGGCGTCCGTCGGGTCCACCCAGATGGCGTTGTTGTAGGCCCCCTGTCCCCACATGTGCCCGAGACGCGACGCCACCGGCGCATACGACTGACCACCGTCGGTGGACTTCCAGAGCGAACCGCCTGCCGCCGGCAGTGACATATACACGATGTTGGGGCTCGATCGCGCGTAGGCCAGCTCGACACGCCCCTCGGGAAGTATACTCACTGTCGTATCGGCCGGTGTGGTGGGGGGGATGGAGGCGTTCAGACAAAGTGTCGTGCCGTTTACAACCTCCCTGATACGTGCTTTGGTGATTGCCCCCACCAAAATGAGGTCGTTCTTCCGAAAGACTGTGGTGGAGGCGACGATCATTTGATCGTTGTTGCCCGACCCCGGCACGCAATCTTCCACAGACGTGAGCGTTGTGCTGCCGAGTGTGCCGGTGAACGTGGCACGTTGCCACCTGGGTCCGCCGATTGCTGCCGTGTCATAGTAGAACACGTTTGCCTGATTGCCCGGGCCGGAGACATTACAACAATCCCCCGCAACGGCTTGTGTGCCATCTGTCGGATGGAAATCGATATCGCCGATCCAAGCGTAGTTCAGTTCATTGGTCCAAAGCGAACCGCCGTCCGTACTTCGGAAGATCCCACCAAACTTGGTGGCTGCCAGAATCACGTTGGAGTCGGTGGGGTCAACGGCCAATCGGTTCGTGAAGTTCCACGGCCCCGACGGACCGCCATCCACCGTTTGAGTGAGTACCGTCCAGTTGTCTCCGAAGTTGGTGGATTTATAGACCCCGGCTCCCTGGAAAGAGGTGAAGGTTTCTCCCGTACCGGCGTAGACTACCTCTGGGTTCTGCGGGTCAATCGCCAGCGTGCTCACGGAGAGGCTTCCGAGGAAGTCGTTAATGGGTCGCCAACTGGCTCCGCCGTCGGTGGTTTTCCAGATGCCGCCGCTGGCCGCCCCCAACAGCATCTCATCGGTACGAACCGGGTGGATTACAATGGCAAGCACACGCCCGCCGATGTTTCCCGGTCCCATCCACGTCCAACTGGAAGAATCGACGCCGGCACCGGCTACCGCGTTGGTGTCGACCAGCATCTTCTTTCGCTGTCGCATGGCTCGTGTTATCGAGCCGGGGGCGATACGACCTGTTTGATCGAGCCGTTGTTCACGAAAAAACGCTTCCCGTTTGATCGGCGCAGAAGCGTCCGGGGCGGGGAAAACGCCCGTTGACTTTGAGTTCTCAGTGGCACCGTCGTTGGCCGGGTGGCGCGCAAATCGGCCGCCGAAATCTCGCGGAAGCTGGACATGCTGCTCTGAAGGTTTCGGTCCCCGATCGACTGACACGACGAGAGCCGTTGCCGCCAGCGCAGACACAAATAAGACAACCACCGTCACGTGAAGTGCGCGGATTTTCCCGCCCCTACAAGTTCTTTCGTTCCTGGGCATGATTGGTACCCCTCGGTGCTACGCGTGACCACCGCCAGTTGGCGAAGGCCGAGGTCGTATTATAGCACAGCAAGGTGTCGTCGTTCAAGCGGACCGATAATGTTAGAGGCGT
Source organism: Planctomycetota bacterium (assembly GCA_024278775.1). Next base: position 5,499 of record JAJRSP010000079.1, on the reverse strand, counting down.
CGAGAGAGGAACATCCGTTATCTGTCGGAGGCCACAGAGGCAGGTTAACAAAGTCTTATGATGGTAGTTGCCACGCTTGCTTTTATCACGCAGCGTGGTGCCATGCCGCCGCTTTTTCCGTTGAGGATTTCAACGACGACATCGGGCCGAGCGGGTTAGCGCATAGTGCGAAAGGAGTGACGTGGTCGCAGTCAAGAGCCGCTACCGTATTCCCCACAAGCACCTCTAATGCTACGGCGCGCATCTTCCACAAGCGTCGACACAGAAACCGCTGACACAGAACCCGTTTCCACAATGGGAGTCCAGTGTGCAGGCCGTCGCGAGGCAGGTGACCACACTCGGGCAAACACATGGGCCTGTAATACCAAGCCCTTCCGAGAAGTTGCCACCAAGAAACGCGCTGACCGTAGCGGAGATGTCTTTGAAGTTGATCGCCTGGTTGGGAAAAGGGATATTGGGGATAAGCTGGGCCCTGGATTTACTCGGCGCTGTCGGGTCACCGAGGAATTTGGACACGACCGACGATATGTCTTTGAAAGACGGTTCGATGTCTCCAGGGGCGACGAAAAATGGACTGACGATATCAGCCCACGTCCCCGTACCCATCACAAGGGGAGCCGACATACACGATTCCACACCCAGTGCGAGGCAAGCGGCATCGGCCATGCGTACTTCATACGTGGCACCCGGTATAACCTCACCGCCGTACACATTCAGCAGCCCCACGTCGCCCCAGTTTCGTAAGACGGGCTCGCATTCAAGCATACCGACGGTGATGGTTTTGAGTGGGTTGGCGCTATTCTCGTCAGGCACCTGTTGCGGGTCGCCGACCCAACGGATCTCTCCCTCGAAGTTCGTAAACCCGGGGAGCGTCAACGTTTTGACACGGATGGCCGCGTCCACTTGAGCGGTAGGTGTGGTGAATGAGATGTAGCGGCTCTTGAGCCCGCAAACAGATCCTGGACAGTCGTCGTTCGAGCTGCATGGTTGCGCCGGATCTCCCTGGGCACATACGTCATCTCCTACCGTAACCTCTACGGGCCCACACTGGCTGGCAACGCCATCCGGGACGATCTTAAACACTTCCCCACCATTGAGGTCGCAAATGTACATTTCGCCGAAAGCATCCAGACCGAAAGATGATATCGATCTGATGGAAAACCCCGAGGGGGCAAGCTCTGCGGTTCGATCCTGGGCGACGGGCGGCACTCCGGTATAGACGAAGCTCCAAATCTGGTTGCTGCAATAGTCCGCAAAGAAGTAGGTGCCGGCCAGGTCGGGAATAGCGCAACCGCGGTAGACCTCACCCCCGGTGATCGAGCAGCGGAAGGGTGACCCTCCATGAACGAACTCGTAGATGGGGTCGATCAGGGTGGCGCTGGGTGTGCCGGCTACGCCGCAGTCACCCGTGAAGTTGAAGTTGTGCGCGCCCTCACGACAACGCCACCCCCAATTTTCCCCGCCGACACTCGCGGCAGGTTGGAAGTTAATCTCCTCCCACAAGTCTTGTCCGACGTCGGCTATGTACAGGTCGCCTGTGGCGCTGTCGAAGGCATTGCGCCAGGGGTTGCGAAGACCATAGGCCCAAATCTCATCATCTCCCGTAGTTCCGACAAAGGGGTTGCTCGGCGGAATGGCGTAATTTCGCGACGCGTCTGCAGGGAAATCATCACCGTTGACATCGATGCGTAGCATCGTTCCAAGCAGATTTGACGTGATGTCTTGACCGTTTCCGGTGCCGGTGGTGTGTCCGGGACCTAGATCGTTAAAATTGCCACCGTCGCCCATTCCGATGTACAAAAAACCATCGGGGCCGAATGCGATCCAGCCACCGTTGTGGTTGGTCTGCGGTTGGCTGACGCCCAGCAACACCATCTCGCTGGATGGATCAGCCTGATCGGGGGACGCCGGAGGTACATGAAAACGTGACACCCGTGTGTCACCGCTCACTCCGGAAAATCCCGTATAATCGACGTAGAAATAACCATTAGTCGCAAAGTCTGGATGAAACGCAAGGCCTAGCAATCCTCGTTCACCTCCCATGCGCACTCGAGACGTGATGTCGAGAAAGGGGACACTGCTAAGGACCGGAGGATCAACGGCGATATTCAGGATACGAATGCGGCCGATCTGCTCGACGATGAATACTCGGGTCAAGTCTCCCGGCGCATGCGTGACAAACAAGGGGCTGTTCAAGCCACTCGCGACACGAACCGTGGTCAGGGGAGTCCCGGCAGCAAGAACGCGAGAGCCAAGCGCGCACACCGCGATGGCTATCACTGTGACGAGATACGCGCGATGCGTGTAACACTTCATCCTAATCCTCCGTGGGTGTGAACGATGCCGTCGCGATGGGGTATCCCCTGGCTACTCCCGTTGTCACCGTGCCAGTGATCGTTTGGCCCCGGTGTAGTATCGTGCCGCTCCCATCGCCAGAGAAACCTCGAAACAAGCAAAGTCGAGTCATCAGCCAGGAGCAACCCTGGCTGTAGCTACTGTCCCTATCGTCTACGGCGCGCACCGACCGCAAGAATCGGTGCAGAAATCATCGATACAGAAGCCATTGCCGCACTCGTTGTCAGTAACACAGGCCACCGTGCCGCAGGTTACGGTGCTGGGGCACTCGCACGGACCAGTGATACCGAGACTATCGGAGAAGGCACTGCCCAGGAAGGACGCTACTGCCGAGGCGATGTCCTTAAAGTCAACAGGTCGCGTGGGGTTCACGATATTTGGTTGCATTTGGGTCGCCGCTTTGATGGGGGCGGCCGGGTCTCCGAGAAACTTCGCCACGATGCCGGAGATGTCCTTGAAATCCGGTTGGATGTCGTCGGGACCCGAAAAGAAGGGGGCGAGCATATCCGCCCAGATGCTGGTCGAAGCAGCCAGAGGTGCACCAAAGTCGAAACTGGTACCGATCATCGGGAGGCAGTCGCTGTCAATGGCGTGAACCTGATAGCGGGAGCCGGGGACCATTTCCGCACCATATACATGAAGCTCACTGATTGTACTCCAGTCCTGGAAGTAAGGCTCACATTGGAGCGCTGCGCCGGTGAAGCGGCGTGTGGGGTCCGATGAATCTTCTTCTCGATAGCTTCGCGGCGGGCCAACCCAGAGCGTTCGTCCGTTGGCACCAGGGTAGCCGGCCACATCTTCGAGCGTCACGCGAATCGCGGATTGACTGCCACTACCGCTTGGATTGATGCTGAGGTATCGGCTCTTGGCTACGTCGTTCACGAGCAGTTCGGGGGGGGCTTGCACGGGGCATTGGCAGCTATCGATCACGCCGTCAGCGTTCGAGTCAAGAGACGGTGTGATCAGAATCTCAAAGTCGTCGGGGATACCGTTTCCGTTACAGTCGAATTCGCATTCGTCCGGAACCCCATTCCCATTGATATCTTGGCTGAAACCGGTGGCGATGTCGATCGTATCGTCGATGCCGTTTCCGTTGCAATCATAGTTGAGCACGAACAGGCCTCGCTCAATATCGGAGATCAATACCACCCCACTGGGAAGATTTGGGTAGACCCCCCAAGCACCGACGAAGCCGACGAAATTCGTGTTGGGAAAAGTGTCGAAGTAGGCCACTTCCGAAATGTTGAGCACGTCACTGGTGTCGAACACACGTAGTCCACTGGAATAGTTGGCGGCGTATGTGAGCCCGCCGCGAATGATGAGGTTGTGGTCGATGCTGCAAATACCGTTGGTGAAAATGTTCACGAGCGTGGGGTTCTGAAGGTCTTGCACATCGACGACATACGTCTTCGAAGTCGGTGCGGAACCGAACTCGTCACCCTCATCTCCGAATATGACGTAGCGTTCGTCGGGTGTAAGCCAGCCTTGGTGGGCAAAGGAGATGTTGGGGTAGGGTAATATGGCGAGTTCCACCATGGCGGCTTTGTTGGTGACATCAACGATGGCCAGTCCGTCACCGCCGGCGAAGCAGAAAGCGATTTCACGACCGGCATATGGTCCGCTGGTGTAGCTGTGTACAAACGCATCGTGAACCGCCCGGTTCGACCAAGCACCCGCAACTGTTGGGTTTCCGGGATTGGACAGGTTAAGGGCGGCGATGCCTTGGGAGATAGTCGACGAGACGACGTAGGCGAATCCACTCGTCTCATCCGTGATGACGTTGTGGGCGTGACTCAAACCGTTCCAACGCCGCACGAGGTCGACGTGGCCGGCGTCGATCTGGGACAGGTCGACGATATCCATGCCGCCGCTGCAATCAGTGACAATGTACGCGTACGTGCCGACCGTTCGTATATCACGCCAGATGCAGTTCGCGCCGGTGATCCGATCAATCACGACGGGATGAAACGGGTCCGTAACTTCGACAAACGCTGTTTGGTTGGAAAGTCCAATCAACGCATATTCTCTTCCGGAAGGAGAGGCGTAGCCCCAGATGTCGCTGGCGTCCGACGGAAAACCGGTAAACGCCGAAAGCGGCACTTGGCCAAGTAGCTCGACGCCGAAGGAACCGAATGATTGTCCGGGGGCGACGCAATCGACGCTACAGCAACTCTGCTGCGAGTGAAACTGCTGATTCGGTCCAGAGCAATTCTCGATGAGCACGGCGTCATCGCAGGTTCCCGTATCGAAATCGCAGCAGGCCCCGGAGCATTGTTGCGCACTGACGGTCATCTGATAAGTGCCGACACCACCCGTCAACACGTTCGGATCGGCGAGGAGGGGGTAGTAATAGATTCCCGGCGGCAGGGAGGAGAAGGTCATGGTGATATTGTTGTCGGCGCAGTTCTGTCGATTCTGAGTGTTGGCAAAAGCGGCGACGGAGCAAAACGCACCGCATTCGGAATAGAGATAGTTTCGCGAGGGAAAGTGCAATGGTGTCGACCCACACAGCTCGATGACCACGTCTCCACAACGGGTGAGCTCAAACGCCTCCCACCATATCACAGCGGCGTCGCCACTGGATACGTCGCAGTCCGGTCCGGTAGCGGCGGTGAGATCACCCGAAAACACGCTGATCGCGGGGGTCCCCGGAGGACCGGGGACGATCGTCGTGACAGCCGCGCTGCTGCATGTGTCTCCGCCCGCCATCGCAACACTTGCAGAAAGCCCGAGACCAACGCATGCCCCCAACAGCGTCCGAGTGATCGCTGTCGAAAAAAAACCTTGCCGAATTATCGCGTTACCTTGGCCCATGCTTTTTCCCCTACACTTTCCTCGTCAGATGCGCCTGTCCGCGCACACACACTACGACAACAACGATCAGATCACACCCGTTCACCCCGACAGTAAGTCAATCCCCCTTGTCCCGCAGAAGCAGCAGTGTACCTGCCTCGGTCGGTCGGCAGTAGCCCGTAAGTTGTAAGAGGTTGCGCGATAATCCAGTGCTAGGCCCTGTCTGAAAACCCTGTCAGTTGCCGATAACCCTGCATAAAGACAGGGAGGTCGGTACTCATGAAACGCCACGAGCTCACGGACGAGCAATGGGCGTTGATCGAACCGATGGTGCCACGGAGCAACGCATGC